>VAWP01000001.1:578-4029 GCA_005888295.1 Actinomycetota bacterium | reverse complement strand
AGTGGTCCCGCTCGTACCAGCGGTTGTACTCGACCTCGTGACCACGGTGCGGGTCCACCATCGTGAAGAGCATGCTCCCCACCCGGATCGGATACTCCCTCATCCTTCGGCGTCCCTTCCTCCGGCCACGTGACGGTGTGTCAGAATCCTAACCCATGGGCATCTCGCACGGCATGGCCGACGGCGCCGACGGGGTGGCCGAGGTCGTCATCGACGTCCCGCCGGTGAACGCGCTCGACGTGAAGAGCTGGTTCGACCTTGCCGACACGGTTCGAGAGCTCGGCGCCAGCGACGCCGTCCGGGTGGTGATCGTGGCCGCCGAGGGTAGGGGCTTCTGCGCGGGCGTCGACATCAAGGAGATCCAGCGCGAGGGCAGCACCGCCCTCGTCGGAGTGAACCGGGGCTGCGCGGCGGCGTTCGCCGCCGTCTACGAGTGCGAGGTCCCGGTCATCTCCGCCGTGCAGGGGTTCTGCCTCGGCGGAGGCATCGGCATCGTCGGCAACTCGGACGTCATCGTCGCCTCGACCGACGCCACGTTCGGCCTCCCCGAGGTGGACCGTGGCGCCCTCGGCGCCGCGACCCACCTCGCCCGCCTGGTGCCCCAGCACAAGATGCGGGCCATGATGTACACCAGCGCCACTGCCACCGCAGAGGAGCTGCACCACTTCGGCTCGGTGCTCCACGTCGTGCCACCGAGCGAGCTGCGCGCCACCGCCCGGGAGGTGGCGGCCCAGATCGCAGCGAAGAACCCCACGGTCATCCGTCGGGCCAAGGAGTCGCTGAACGGCATCGACCCCGTGGACGTGAAGCGCAGCTACCGCTTCGAGCAGGGCTTCACCTTCGAGCTCAACCTGTCGGACGTCTCCGACGAGGCCAGGCAGGCGTTCATCGACAAGGGCGGCAGCGGACAGGGTGGCTGACAAGCGCACGACCGAGGACGAGGTCGTCGCCGAGCTGGCGGACGGTATGACCGTCGGCATCGGGGGATGGGGCTCGCGGCGCAAGCCCATGTCGCTCGTACGCGCCATCCTGCGCTCGGACGTGAAGGACCTGACCATCGTCTCCTACGGCGGTCCGGACGTGGGCCTGCTGTGCGCGGCGGGCAGGGTCAGGAAGGTCATCTACGGCTTCGTGTCGCTCGACTCGATCCCGCTCGAGCCGCACTTCAGAGCCGCACGCCAGAGCGGCGCCGTCGACGCCATGGAGCTCGACGAGGGCATGTTCCAATGGGGGCTGTACGCGGCGGCATTGCGGCTCCCGTTTCTACCCACCCGGGCCGGGATCGGCTCCGACGTGATGCGGATCAACCCCGAGCTGGCCACCGTCACCTCACCGTACGACGGCGAGGAGCTCGTCGCCGTGCCTGCTCTGTCACTCGACGTGGCGCTCGTGCACATGAACCGCGCCGACGCAGGTGGGAACGGGCAGTTCCTCGGGCCCGACCCCTATTTCGACGACCTGTTCTGCATGGCCGCCCGCCGTCGGTTCCTGTCCTGCGAGCGCCTCGTCCCCACGGACGACCTCCTGAAGGAGGGACCGGTCCAGAGCCTGCGCATCAACCGCATGATGACCGACGGCGTGGTAGAGGCGCCCCACGGGGCCCACTTCACCTCGTGCGACCCTGACTACGAGCGCGACGAGGACTTCCAACGCCTGTACGCCACCGCCGCGGGCGACCCCGAGGCCTGGGCGACCTTCGAGCGCACGTACCTCCAGCTCCCGAGCGAGGCCGAGTACCAGGCGGCGGTCCGGGCGTCATGACGGCGGCGGCGACGCTCGACGAGGTCTGCGTGGTGGCGTGCGCCGAGGCGTGGCGCGGCGACGGGGAGATCCTCGCCAGCCCCATCGGCGTGGTCCCGACCGTCGCCGCCCGCCTGGCCAAGGCGACGTTCGAGCCCGACCTGGTGCTCACCGACGGGGAGGCCTACATCGTGGCCAACCCGCTGCCGGTCGGCCGCCCGCCCGAGCACAAGGTGATCGAGGGATGGCTGCCGTACCGCACCGTGTTCGACGTCCTCTGGGCCGGGCGGCGCCACGTCATGATGGGGGCCACCCAGATCGACCAGTACGGCAACCAGAACATCGCCTGCATCGGGGACTGGGAGCGGCCGAAGGCCCAGCTGCTGGGCATGCGCGGCGCGCCGGGCAACACCGTCAATCATCCGACGAGCTACTGGGTGCCCAACCACTCGCGGCGCGCCTTCGTCGAACGGGTCGACGTGGTGTCGGGTGTCGGCTACCGGCGCGCCGCCGAGACCGGCGAGTCCGCGACGCGTTATCACGACATCCGGTTGGTGGTGACCAACAAGGCCGTCCTCGATTTCGACACGCCCGACCACTCGATGCGGGTCCGCTCCCTGCACCCCGGCGTCACGGTCGACGAGGTGTCCGAGGCCACGGGCTTTCCGCTCGTCGTGCCCGAGGACCTCGCAGAGACCAGAGCGCCGAGCGACGAGGAGCTGCGGCTCGTGCGCGACGTGCTCGACCCGTCGGGCTTGCGCACGAGCGAGGTGAAATGAGCGGAGCGCTCGACACCAGGCTCTGCGAGCTGGTCGACGTCCGCTATCCCATCGTCCAGACAGGGATGGGATGGGTGTCCGGGCCCAGGCTGACCGCGGCCTCGAGCCAGGCCGGCGCCCTGGGGATCCTCGCCGGCGGGACCATGACCCTCGCCGAGCTGGAACGGGCGGTCAACGAGGTGAAGGAGCGAACCGACCGTCCGTTCGGGGTGAACTTCCGCACGGACCAGCCCGACGTCGAGGATCGGGTGGCGCTGATCGTGAAGTCGGGCGTAAAGGTCGCCAGCTACGGACAAGCGCCGCGCCCCGACCTCATCCGCCGCCTGCGGGACAGCGGCGTGGTGAACATGCCGACCATCGGTGCCCGCCGGCACGCCGAGAAGGTCGTGGAGTGGGGCGCCGACGCTGTCATCGCCCAGGGCATGGAGGGTGGCGGTCACACCGGCATGGTGCCGACCTCGTTGCTGCTGCCCCAGGTGGTGGACGCGGTGGACGTGCCGGTCGTGGCCGCCGGTGGCTTCTTCGACGGCCGGGGACTGGTGGCGGCGCTCGCCTACGGGGCCGCCGGAGTGGCCATGGGCACGCGCTTTCTCCTCACCAAGGAGAGCACGGTGCCCGACAACGTGAAGGGGATCTACGTCCAGAAGTCGGTGACCGACACCGTCGTGTCGCGCCACATCGACGGCCTTCCCCAGCGCGTGATCCGCACCGACGTCGTCGACTCGCTCGAGCGGTCGGGTCGGCTCACCGCCCTGCCCCGCGCCGCCCGCAACGCCTTCGCCTTCCGCAAGCTCACCGACACCTCGCTGCGCGACCTGTTGTCAGAGGGCCTGGCCATGAAGAAGCGACAGGGCCTCACGTGGAGCCAGATGGTGATGGCCGCCAACGCCCCCATGATGACCAGGGCGTCCATGGTCGAGGGGCGGCCCGAG
>VAWP01000001.1:0-498 GCA_005888295.1 Actinomycetota bacterium | reverse complement strand
GGAGTTCCGCCGGATCGCCAGGGCCTGGCTGGAGGACCACGTGCCGGCCGCGCCGCTGGCGTCCATGGACACCGCCGAGGGGTTCGAGCAGCACCGCCAGTGGGAGCGGCTCCTCCACGAGGGGGGCTGGTCGGCGGTCTCGTGGCCGGTCGAGTACGGCGGCCAGGGCGCGAACCTGATCGAGTGGCTGATCTTCGAGGAGGAGTACTACCGCGCCGGCGCCCCCGGTCGCGTCAACCAGAACGGGATCTTCCTCCTCGGGCCGACCATCATCGAGCAGGGGACGGACGAGCAGCGGGCGCGTTTTCTCCCGGCCATGGCCTCCGGAGACGAGATCTGGTGCCAGGGGTGGTCCGAGCCCGACGCCGGCAGTGACCTGGCCTCCATACGCAGCCGCGCCGTTCGCGACGGTGACGACTACGTGCTCGACGGCCAGAAGACGTGGTGCTCGCGCGGTGCGTTCGCCGACTGGATGTTCGGGCTGTTCCGGACCGATCC
>VAWP01000021.1 GCA_005888295.1 Actinomycetota bacterium | reverse complement strand
GCTGGCCGCGCCGTGGTCGTCGCCATGGTGATCCTCACGGTTCTCCTGCTTCTCATTCGGGGGGTCTACTTCCACGGCGTCGTGACACCGAACTTCTCCAAGGATGCCGCCAGCGCCCTCTTCGCCGGCCTCGTCGGCTTCCTGCGCCAAGGCATCGTGGTGTCGTTCCTGGTGGGCCTGGTGGTGGCCCTGGGAGCGGCCCTGGCTGGTCCGTCACGGTCCGCGGTGTGGGTGCGAGAGAGCGCAGTGGGCAGCGTTCGCTTCGTGGGCCAACATGCCAAGGAGGGCCGAGCGGGCCTCGGCCCGGTCGGGCCCTGGGTGGGACGCTACCGGGCCGCCTTGCGCATCGGGATCGTCGCCCTCGGCATCGTGGTGCTCTTCGCCTGGTCGAATCCCGGCGTCTGGGTCGTCCTCGGCGTGATCCTCGGGGTCCTCCTCCTGCTCTGGGCGGTCGAAGCGATCAGCCGGGGCCAACCGACGGCGCAGGGGGCTGGAGGCGGGCCGGCATAGCGGGGGAGCACGCAGTCGCGGCGCGCCGAGAGGCGGCTCCTCGGATCCCGACCGGACGAACGGGAAGCCTATGAAGATCGGCGAGAGGGAACCAACGGCCGTCGCCCTGGTCCGCCGCGCCGTCGGACGACCATGACGACGGCGTCCGACCCCCTCGCCCTGCTCCGGACGCGCAGCTATGTGGGTCTGCTGGTGCTCGCCGGGATCATCGGAGTGCCGATCTCGGCGGCGGCGTGGGGCTTCCTCGATCTCGTCAATGTCCTTCAGAGCCTGATCTTCACCGACCTCCCGCACGCCCTCGGCTTCAAAGCGGAGCCGATCTGGTGGCCGCTTCCGCTGCTCGCCCTGTCCGGGGTCCTGGTCGCGGCGACCATTCGGTACCTGCCAGGTACGGCCGGGCACCTGCCGGCCAAGGGATTCCAGGCAGGGGGAGCACCTGCACCGATCGAGCTGCCGGGCATCTTCTTCGCCGCCCTGACCAGCCTGGCCCTGGGCGTGGTGATCGGACCGGAGGCACCGCTGATCGCCCTCGGGGGCGGGTTGGGTGTGTGTGCCGTGCGACTGGCCAAGCGCGACGTCCCTGACCGGACCGCGACGGCGGTGGCCGCGGCCGGCAGCTTCGCCGCCGTCAGCACGCTGCTGGGCTCGCCCATCCTCGGCGCCTTTCTCCTGATGGAGGCGGCAGGGCTCGGTGGAGCTGTCATGGACCTGGTGCTGCTGCCGGGACTGGTGGCGTCGGGCACAGGCGCTCTCATCTTCGTCGGCCTGGGCACGTGGACCGGGCTGGGAACGTTCTCGCTGTCCATCCCCAACCTGCCGCACTTTGCCCGCCCCGACGCCGCCGAGTTCGGGTGGGCGATCGGCATCGGCCTGGCGGCCGCCGTGGTCGGCGCGGGCATCCGCTGGCTCGGGTTGTACCTGCAGGACCGGGTGATACCGCGGATGCTCTGGCTCACTCCGTTGGTCGGCCTTGCCATCGCCGGGCTGGCGATCGCCTTCGCCGAGGGCACGGGCAAGGGCACCTCGGAGGTGCTGTTCTCCGGCCAGTCGGCATTGGGTCCGCTGCTCTCCCACAGCGCCACGTACTCGGTGGGCGCGCTGGTCTTGCTCGTCGCCTGCAAGGGGCTGGCATACGGTGCGTCGTTGAGCAGCTTCCGCGGCGGACCGATCTTCCCGGCCCTCTTCGTGGGCGCGGCGGGCGGCCTGGCGCTGTCACACGCGCCCGGCCTGCCCTTCGTCGCCGGAGCGGCCATGGGGATGGGAGCCATGATGGTTGCGATGCTGAGGCTTCCGTTGACATCGGTCCTGATAGCCACCCTGTTGCTCCTGTCCGACGGTCTGGCGGTCATGCCGCTGGTGATCGTGGCTGTTGCGGTGGCATACGTCGCGTCAGCGAGGCTGAGCCCGATTCCCGCCCCTTCAACGGCCGTCGCCCCGGCGACACCGGCTCCGCCCGAGGAGGCGGTCCCCGCGTCGCGGAGCTAGGCAGGTCATCTGGCGACCACCGCCAGGCTCTACACGTCCAGTGCCTTCTCGGGCTCGGTCAGGCCCAGGGCGCGTACGGCGGGTACGGCGGTGAGGCCGTACACGAGCACGGTCAGCATTATGACCATGAACGTGGCTGGGAGCAGCTTGCTGGCGCCGCCGACATGGGCCTGGATCAGCGCTGGAGCGAACGTCGCCGCAGTCGAGGCGGCGATGATGCCCCTAGGGTCCATCATGCCGACGAAGACCCTCTCCCTCGAGGACAGCCGGCTTCCCGCCGTGGCGACCGTGGTCACGAGGGGCCGGACGACCAGCACGAGGCAGGCCACGAGGCCGAAGGTCGGCCCGACCAGGCCCCGGAGCGACGCAGGGGTGACAGTGGCCGATATCGAGATGAACAGCAGGCCGATGACCAACTGCACCATCGTCTGGAAGAACGGCCGGTCCTCTGGCTCTTCCATGCTCGGGATGTTGGCCATGGCTACTCCCATGGCGATGGCGGCGACGAGGCCGGTGTCCTCGCGGAAGGCGTTGCACGATGCGGCAACGACGACCACGGTGGCCAGCGTGGCCTGAGTGGCCAGCACACCAGAAAGCCTCACCTTGCGGAGCAGGAACCAGAGCACGGCCGTGCCTGCGNNNTGGCCGGGGTGGAACGAGACTCCGCTCTGGATGGCCTGGAAGGTCAGCACGCCGATGATCGCTCCGATCGGATCGATGGTGGTTCCCTCCCACCACAGGATCGACCGCACGTGCCGGCGGGGCCGGGCCAGACCCAGGATGGGAGCGATCACGGTGGGCCCCGAGACGATGAGGATCGCTCCGAGCATGACCGCGGCCTTGGCCGACAGCCCGAGGAGGAGCCACGCGAACAGGCCTGCTCCGGCCCAGGTGATGGGTACCCCCAAGCCCAGGAGGTGCCGCACGACCCGCTGGTGGTGGCCCTCGAGCTCTTTGAACCCGAGGTCCAAGCCGCCGTCGAAGAGAATGATGGCCACGGCCAGGCTGACGAGGGGCGAGAAGCTGGACCCGAGGATGTCGTTGGGGTTGACGGTCTTGGTCACCGCTCCGGCTGCGAACCCGACCGGCAGCAGCAGGATGATCGCCGGGAGTCGCCACCTGGTGGCGGTGATCTGGCAGGCGACGGCGAGACCGAACGTGAGCCCGATGCCGATGAAGATCTGCGACGAAGACAGCATGCCAACTATCTCGCTTCGGCTCGCCTGTGCATTCGAATCCAGAAGCGTCGCGTGAAGTTCAGGGCGATGGCGCCGACGATGACCAGCAGGACGAGGTTCAGCAGCAGCTGCTCGAGCGACCCCCACGCCTCGTTCCAGCGCTCGAAGACCGTGGAGACGCCGACGTCGGCGGCTGCGGGGATCGTGGTCACCGAGACGAACACACCGATCAGGGTGTTGGCTCGCGACTCGGCCAGTGACACCACCCCGACGATCCCGGCCAGCACGGCGACGACGACAGAGAAGAAGTTCGGGCTGTTGATGAGATCCGACACGGGGGTGATCCCGTCCCTGAACGCCTTGGGCTCCAGGCCGAAGCCACGGACGATCAGAGAGAAGATGAGGCTGGCGACGATGGCGAGCAGGAACCCGACGACGAGGGCGCGCAGACCTTGGCGGATCCGGGGATGCTCCCTCCTGTTGACCCCGAGGGCCACGCTGGCGACGGCGTAGTACTCGGGGCCCACGATCATGGCCCCGACGATGAGGATCTGCGAGTTGGTGAGTATTCCCTGGGCTGCGATCAGACCGGCGATGGCCAGCAGCACGTACCAGCTGGGGGGATAGTTGCCCAAGGAGTGGATCCTGGCGATCACCGTCTCCCAGATCGGGGCGAAGTTCTCGCTTGGAGGCTCTCGCCCTTCGGCTCGAGCGGCGATGTCCGAGATGGACGCCTCGACGGGGTCGATCGTGATCGACCCGCTGCGGTCGATCTCCAGGGCGCGTAGCTGGCTGAGCACCTGGTTGGCCTCGGCGGTGATGACGTCGAACTGGACGGCGTCGCCGGCGGGATATCGGGCCGCGCCAGGGAGGACGACGAGGTTGACCACACCGGCATTGTCATCGAGCGCTTCGATCAGCCCGGGCGTGATG
Organism: Actinomycetota bacterium; assembly: GCA_005888295.1. Taxonomy (GTDB): domain Bacteria; phylum Actinomycetota; class Acidimicrobiia; order Acidimicrobiales; family AC-9; genus AC-9. The sequence goes on along the minus strand of VAWP01000021.1, from coordinate 28,776 downwards.
TGAGACGGGCTGATGGCTCTGACGTGGATCACAGCACTGCGATCGGGTTGACGGGCGAGCCGGTGCCGGTTGGCAGCCGGAGGGGAGCGATCACACACAGGAACGACCATCGGCCGGCGTCCTGGCAATGCGGGATCACGTCGTCGAGCTGCAGGTAGTCCAGTAGGTGCAGCCCCAGGGCGTTGATGGCGAGAACGTGCACCGGGAAGGCGACTCCCGACGTGAGGCTGGGCGCCGTGTCGTTGTTGCCGTCGCTGCCGAGAGCCGAGACCCGCCGTTCGGCCAGCAACTCCAGGGCGTCCGGATGCAGCCCGGCGCGTGCGTCCGCGGCTTTCCAGGGTCCGAGCTCCCTCCGACGTCGGCGATGCCCGACCCGCACGAGGACGATGTCACCTTGACGCAGCTGCGCGCCCTGAGCTCTCTCGGCCCCGGCCAGCTCGTCCGCCGTCACGTGATCACCTGGCTCCAGCCAGGACACGCCCCGCAGACGCGGGATGTCGAGCAGGACGCCGCGGCCCACGATCCCGTCCCGGGCCAGGTCCACCGACAGCTCAGTGGCACCGTCGGGCGTGATGGTGTCGGCGGAGACGGAGTTGTAGAGCGAGCCGTCGTAGATCACGTGGCAGAGCGCGTCGAGGTGACTGTCGGCGTCGCCGTGGATGTTCATGGTCAGGCGATCCCTGGCGAAGTGGAGTCCCGATCCCGCCGCCTGACGATCGGTGGGTCCGGTCATCTGGTGCCCTGCCGGCTCGGGATTGTCGGGTCCGGGCAGGGTCTCGATCGGCGCGGCCAGCGAGACCGTCCGACCCAGCTGGACCTCCTCCGCCGCGGCCAGGACCTGTGCTGAGGTGATGTAGTTCAACCCACCGCGCCGGTCGTCGGGTCCCCAGGGCACGGTGCTGCCGAGGCGTCGGTACAGGTCCCGGAACTGGGACTCGCTGAGGGGAGGAGACTGACCGGAGCCGCCCTGCATCGTCACCCTCGACCCGGCGTTTCGACGACGGCCCGCGGCGCGGCGAGCCGGCGGCGGAAGACGTGGTAGCTCCACCCCTGGTAGGCCAGTACGATCGGTGCGAAGATGCAGGCCACCACGGTCATCACCGTCAGGGCGTACGAGCTGGCGGCCGCGTTGCCGACGGTGATGTTGAAGAGTGGGCTGGTGCTGGACACCATCACGTTGGAATAGAGCTGGGCGAAGATCGTGGCGACCGAGGCCGCCATGGCCAACGAGGCCAGAGCGAACGCCCATCCCTCCTGCTCGTTACCGGCGACCCAGGCCGCTCCCAGCACCGCCACGACCGCGATCGCGGCGAAGACGTTGGGGACGAAGCCTCGGCTGGCGACGAGGCCGGTCCAGACGACGAAGCCGGCAACCATCAGCGCGGCACCCACGCTCGTCGCTCGCGCGAGGCGCGCCATTCGATCGTGGAGCTCCCCGCTCGTCTTGAGGACGAGGAAGGTGGCGCCGGAGAGCAACGAGAGGGCGACGAGCGTGACGCCGGTGTACAGGCCGTAGGGGACGAGCAGGTTCCAGAACGATCCGGTGTACGTGTGGTTCCTGTTGATCGGCAGGCCGTGGAGCAGATCGCCCAGAGCCACACCGATGAGCAACGGGACGAGCGCGCTGCCCAGTGTCATGCCCCACTTCCAGGCCGTGCCCCATCGGGGGTCGTCGATCTTGCCCCGGTACTCGAACGACACCCCCCGCGCCATGAGGGCCAGCAGGATGATGAGCAGCGCCAGGTAGAAGGCGGAGAACATCGTGCTGTACCAGAGGGGGAAGGCTGCGAAGGTGGCGGCACCGGCGACGATGAGCCACACCTCGTTGCCGTCCCAGGTCGGGCCGATGGTGTTGACCGCCACCCGGCGCTCGGTGTCGTTCCTGGCCACGAACGAGTGGAGCATGCCCACGCCGAAGTCGAAGCCCTCGAGCACGAAGAACCCCACCCAGAAGAAGGCCACGATCACGAACCACAAGCTCTTCATGCGAGCCTCCTAGTACACGACGGCCGGCACATCGGCCCGTTCGGGTTCCTTGGCCCTCTCTTCATCGGGCTCCTCCTCCAGTGCCTTCCGCCCGTAGCGGATCATGAGATAGGCGTCCGCGATGCCGAAGACGACGTAGATCGCGGCGAAGGCGATGAGACTGATCCATACGTCGGTCGAGCTCACCGAGGGCGAGACGCCCTGGGAGGTCTTCATCAGGCCCTGGACGATCCAGGGCTGTCGCCCGTTCTCGGTCAGCAGCCAACCGGCGATGGTCATGAGGAAGGGCGTGACGACCGCGTAGATGGCGGCGCGCTGGAACCATTTCGACCGGTCGAGCCGCCGCCGGACGGCGAGATACGCACCCCACAGGGCGAAGAGGACCACGAGGGTGCCCAGGTATGCCATGACGCGCATCCCCCAGTACTGGATGAACACGATGGGCACGTAACTGCCCGGGCCGTACTGCTGCACGTACTGGGCCTGGACCTGGTTCATCCCCTCGACCTTGCCGTTCCAGGTCCCCGTGGCCAGCACGGACAGCAGGTGTGGGATGGGGATGATCAGGTCCGGGTTCTGGTCGTTGTTGCCGCCGCCGATCTGGAAGGCCGAGAACGAGCACGGCTGGCACGTGTTCCACTGGCCTTCGGCGGCGGCGATCTTCATCGGCTGGTACTTGGTCTCGTTGATCCCGAGTCGCCCGCCGAAGAACATCACGAGGGCCGCGGCTGGGAGCAGCACGGCGATCGAGAGGGTCGCAGTCTTGCGAAAGGCGTCCACCTGCCGCCTCTTGCGCAGGTGCCAGGCCGAGACTGCCAGCATCACCAGGGCGCCGGTGACGAGCGAGGCCATGATCACGTGCAGGTAGCCCCAATAGAAGACAGGGTTGGCGAACAGCGACCAGATATCCGTCAGTTGGGCCTGGTGGGTCTGCGGGTTGATGGTGTAACCCACGGGGTGCTGCATCCAGGAGTTGGCGGCCATGATGAACATGGCCGAGAGCATCGTGCCCAGGGCCACCATCCAGATGCAGGCCAGGTGGATACGCCTCGGTAGCCGGTTCCACCCGAAGATCCAGAGCCCGAGGAACGTCGACTCGAGGAAGAAGGCCGCCAGCCCTTCCATGGCCAGCGGCGCCCCGAACACGTCGCCCACGAACCTGGAGTACGCCGACCAGTTCATGCCGAACTCGAACTCCTGGATCAGCCCGGTGACGACGCCCACGGCCACGTTGATGAGGAGCAGCGTCCCGAAGAACTTGGTGAGTCGGCGGTACTCGGGGTCGCCACCCCACCGCAGCGAGCGGTGCCAGGCCGTCTGCAGGAGGGCGACCAGGAACGCCAGCCCGATGGTGACCGGGACGAACAGGAAGTGGTAGATGCTCGTCGTCGCGAACTGCCACCGCGAAAGCTCGGTCATGGCCGGAAACTCCTCTCGTCGAGCGACATCGTCCGGGTCGTCCTCATCTCGCGCCACCACAGATCGGCGTACCGCCCGCCTGCCGCCATCAGCTCGTCGTGGGTCCCGCGTTCGACCACGCGGCCGCCGTCGAGCACCAGCACCTCGTCGACCGCCTCGAGACCGGCCAGGCGGTGCGTGATGAGCACGGTCGAGCGACCCGAGGTCAGGGACAGGAGATCCGCGGTCATGGCGTCGGCGGCCGCCTGGTCGAGGTGCTCGGCGGGCTCGTCGAGCACGAGCACGGGGAACTCGGCCAGCACGGCGCGGGCGACGGCCACCCGCTGACGTTGGCCTCCGGAGAGGCGCGCGGTCCGCCCACCAACCTCGGTGGCCAGGCCCGCGGGCAGCTCCTCCAACCAGCGGGCCAGGCCGACCCGGCCGAGAGCGGCCCGCAGCTCGGCGTCGCTGGCGTCGTGGCGACCCACGCGCAGGTTGGCCGCCAGGGTGGTGTCGAAGATGTGGGCATCCTGGGTCACGAGCCCGACCACGCTCCGCACCTCGTCCCCGGCCAGGGCGGCGAGCTCGGTCGGAGCGGGAGGCCGTCCCGCCGGTGCCCCGCCGTCGAGGACGACCGATCCGTCCTCGTAGGGCAGGAACCGCAGGAGCATCTGGGCCAGCGCCGACTTGCCGGCGCCGCTCGGTCCGATGACCGCCACCCGCCGACCCGGCGATACGGTCACGTCGACCGTGTCAACCGCGCGCGTTGGCTGGCCCGGGAAGCGGGTGCTCACCGACTCGGCCCGCAGCTCGACCGGGAGCGCGGGAAGCGTCGCCGGTGCGGTCGGCTCGCTGACGGGTGGCGGTGTGTCCATGACGGCGAAGACGCGCCCGGCCGACTGTCGGGTCCGCTGGAGTGTCTGCGTCGCCACCGGGAGCCCGACCACCAGCTCGAATGCGGCCAGCGGGACGAGGACGATGACGGCGAGGAGCGTGCCGTCCAGGCGTCCCGAGTGGACGGCGGGAACGCCGACGACGAGGCTCCCCCAGGTGGCCAGCCCGGCCAGCAGGGTGGTCAGGGCCAAACCGATGCCGGCGGTGTCGGCCGACGCGGAAGCGGCCCTGGTCAGCTCGGCGTCGGCATCGGAGACCCGTCCGAGCTGTGCTCGGGTGGCACCGAACACGGCCAGCTCGGGAGCGCCGTCGACGAGGTCCACTACCGACGCCGCCAGCTCCCCGCGCGCCGCGGCCTGACCCGACTCCGACCGCCGGGCCAGCGCTCCCGTGAGCCACGGCACGACGGTGGCGGCCAGCAGCAGGGCGCCGAGCAGGATCAGGGCCGAGGCTGGGAGGAGCCACCACACCACTCCCACCGTCGTCGCCCCCACCACGCCGGCGATGGCGAACGGCGGGATCACGCGGAGCACGACGTCCTGGAGCGAGTCGACGTCCTGGACGAGGCGGGACAGCAGGTCGCCGCGCCGGAAGGCCGGGAGCCCGGCCGGCGCCAGGGTCTCGAGACACCGGTACACCCGCGTCCGCAGGTCGGCGAGGACCCGGAAGGCGGCGTCGTGGCCGACGAGTCGCTCCCCGTAGCGCAGCAGGCCCCGCGAGAGGGCGAAGAACTGCACGCCGACGATGGCGAGGCCAAGGGCCGACTCGGACGGGTGCTGGGACGCACGCGAGATCAGCCAGGCCGAGGTGGCCAGCAACCCGATGGCCGCCCCGATCGCTCCGGCGCCGAGCAGCGTGGCCACGGCCAGCCGCCCGGCGGCGGGACGGGCGATGGACAGGGTCCGCCCCACGCCGGTCACGTGCCCACCCCTTCGGGAAGGAGGCTGATCGCCCGGTCGGCCAGGGCGACCAGCTCCGGTCGGTGGGCTGCCAGCACCACTGTCCGCCCCTCGACGAGGCGTCGGATACCCGCCAGGACCGTCTCCTCGGTACCGCCGTCGAGGCTGGCGGTGGGCTCGTCGAGCAGCAGGAGGGGGGCGTCGACCAGGAACGCCCGGGCGAGGGCCACCCGCTGGCGCTCGCCGGCGGACAGGCCGGCCCCTCGCTCGCCGAGACGGGTCTCGACACCCTGGGGCAGACGGGCGACGACGTCGTCGAGCCCGGCGGCGGCCAGGGCGCCCGCCACGTCATCCGCCGGCGCGTCGGACCGCCCCAGCCGCACGTTCTCGGCGACGGACGTGGCGAAGAGGTGCGGATGCTGCGGCACCCACGCCAGGCGCGCCCGCCAGCGGTCGATGTCGAGCTCGCCCAGGTCGACGTCGCCGACCCGCACGGACCCGCCGTCGGGCGCCACCAAGCCCAGCAGCACCCCGAGCAGGGTCGACTTGCCGCAGCCGCTCGGGCCGACGATCGCCACCACCTCCCCGGGGTCGATGCTGAACGAGATCGGCCGGAGGGCGGGGTGGCCTCGGCCGGGATAGGTGACCTCCAGGTCGCGCACCGAGATGCGGGTGGCCGACGGATCGGGGGCGGCGGTGACGGCGCCGCGCGTCGGGAGCGGTCGCTCGAGCAGGGTGAAGACCTGCTCGGCCGCCTTCAGACCCTCGGCGCTGGCGTGGAAGTTGGTGCCCAGCGTGCGCAGGGGGAGGTAGGCCTCCGGCGCCAGCACCAGCACGAACAGGGCGGTGCGCAGATCGAGGTGCCCACCCAGGAGGCGGAGACCGACCGCCACGGCCACCAGGGCGACCGAGATGGTGGCCAGCAGCTCCAGGACGAGCGACGACAGGAAGGCGCTGCGGAGGGTGAGCATCGTCGCCTGCCGGTACCGGTCGGTCATCTCGCCGATGACCGCCGCCTGCGCCTTGGCCCGTCCGAAGACCTTGAGCGTCGGCAGCCCGGCGACGGCGTCGAGGAAGTGGCCGGCCAGGCGCTGGAGGGTGTGGATCTGTCGTTCCATCCGCTCCCCGGCCGAGGCGCCGACGAGCGCCATGAACAGCGGGACGAGCGGGACCGTCACGGCGATGATCGCTGCCGAGATCCAGTCGAGCCCGCCCACGACGGCGATGACGGTCACGGGAACGATCACGGCCAGGAAGACCTGTGGGAGGTAGCGGGAGAAGTACCCGTCCAGGGCGTCGATGCCGCGGGTGGCGAGGACCGTCAGGCCACCGGTGCGTTCGGTCTCGAGCCGCGCCGGCCCGAGCGCGGCGACGTGCTCCACCAGCGCGGTGCGCAGCTCCGACTTCGCCCGGGCCGAGGCGCGCTGGGCGGCGCGCTCGGTGCACCAGCCGAGGGCGGCGCGGCCCACGATGGCGGCGAGCAGGAGGGCGACCGGCAGGCGGAGCTGGGCGAGCGTCTCACGGTGGGCGAAGGCACCGGCGACCGTGTCGGCGAGCAGCCAGGCCTGGGCGACCACCAGCAGCGCGGTGAGCCCACCCAGGAGCACGGACACGACGAGGTAGGCGCGCGTCGTGCGCGCGTACCTCAGGAGTCTCGGGTCGAACGCCATCCGGCGACGGCCGGCGCCCCCACCCGCCGAGCTCCCCTTTGTCCGAGCACGTCCGATTTCTGGCTCCGCTCTCGACCCCACCCGCCCGCTTCACCCGGCCGCCATCATTCCAGGCCAGCGGGCGATGCGTGATCACCCGCCGAGGATGATTGTCCGGGAATCACCCACAGCGGGTGATGACCGCCGCGATACCGCTTCCTAGGCTGTCCTGCAAACAGGGGAGGGGGCGGGTGGCCGAGCGCTACGACGTGATCATCATCGGGAGCGGCGCGGGTGGCGGCACCCTCGCGCACACGCTGGCGCCGTCGGGGAAGAGGATCCTGCTCCTCGAGCGGGGCAACTACCTGTACCGGGAGATCGAGAACTGGAACCCCGACGAGGTGTTCGTCGAAGGCCGGTACATCTCTCCCGACACCTGGTACGACGCCGACGGCAAGGCCTTCCAGCCGCAGGTGCACTACTTCGTGGGTGGCGCCACCAAGATGTACGGGGCCGCCCTGTACCGGCTGCGGCCCCAGGACTTCGGCGAGCTCGAGCACGTCGACGGCGTCTCGCCGGCGTGGCCGCTCTCCTACGACGACCTCGAGCCCTGGTACACCAAGGCCGAATGGCTCTACCAGGTGCACGGCAACCACGGCGAGGACCCGACGGAGGGCCCTTGGAGCAGGCAGTACCCCTGGCCGGCCGTGTCCCACGAGCCCCGCCTCGAGCAGCTGTCGGACGACCTCCGCTCGGCCGGCTACCACCCCTTCCACGCCCCCTGCGGCATCCTGCTCGACGAGGCCGACAGGGCCAAGAGCACCTGCGTCCGGTGCGCCTGGTGTGACGGCTATCCCTGCATGGTGCACGCCAAGTCGGATGCCGACGTCATCGCGGTGCGGCCGATCGTCGACAACCCGAACGTGACGCTGCTGGTCGAGGCGGAGGTCACCAGGCTCGAGACGGATCCCACCGGGCGCTCGATCACCAGCGTGGTCGTCCAGCGGGGCGGCCAGCAGGAGGTGTACGACGCCGACGTCGTGGCGCTCTCGGCGGGGGCGGCCAACAGCGCCAAGATCCTGCTCAGCTCGGCCAACGACAAGCATCCGAACGGCCTGGCCAACGGGTCCGACCAGGTCGGCCGCAACTACATGTTCCACAACTGCAAGGCGGCCGTCGCCCTCGCCAAGGAGCCCAACGAGACCGTCTTCCAGAAGACCCTGGGCGTCAACGACTTCTACTTCGGGGTCGACGGTTACGAGTTCCCGGTCGGCAACCTCCAGATGGTTGGCAAGTCGAACGCGTCGGCGATGAAGGGCGAGGAGCCCAAGCTCACCAAGCTGGCCCCGCGGTGGAGCCTCGAGCGGGTGGCCAAGCACGCCGTCGACTTCTGGCTCACGACCGAGGACCTGCCGGTCGCCGACAACCGGGTCACCGTCGATCGTCACGGCAGCGTCCGCCTCGCCTACACGGCGACCAACGACCAGGAGGCGGAGCGCCTCTACCACGAGTTCAAGCAGCTCCTGAACAAGGTCGGCATGGCGAGCCACCACGTGCTGGACAAGAACTTCTACATGGACATGAACATCCCGGTCGCAGGGTGCGCCCACCAGGCGGGCACGTGCCGGTTCGGGGCGGACCCGGCGACGTCGGTGCTCGACGTGAACTGCAAGGCGCACGAGCTCGACAACCTCTACGTTGTGGACACGAGCTTCTTTCCGAGTATCGGTGCCGTGAACCCGGCTCTGACGGCGATGGCGAACGCCATCCGGGTCGGCGAGCACCTGACCGGGGCGATGGGATAGAGCGGGAACCGGCGGACAACCAGCACAGCGACGGACGAAGGAGAGCGAGCAATCATGAGCCTCGAAGGCAAGGTGGCCATAGTCACCGGCGGAAACAGCGGCATCGGTCAGGCGATCGTCCTTGCCCTGGCCGAGCAGAAGGCCAGCGTGGTCATCGACTTCGTGGCCCACCCCGAGGCCACCGAGGAGCTCGAGCGCAAGATCGCCGCCATGGGCGACAAGGCGGTCGGCGTCCAGGCCGACGTCAGCAAGGTCGACGACCTCGAGAAGCTGATCGACAGCGCGGTGAAGACCTACGGCCGACTCGACATCATGGTCAACAACGCAGGGATCGAGACGCGTTCGGGGGTGCTCGACACCACCGAGGACCAGTACCAGAAGGTGATCGACATCAACCTGAAGAGCGCCTTCTTCGGGACTCAGCTGGCGGCCAAGCAGATGATCTCCCAGGGCGGCGGAGGGCGCATCATCAACATGAGCTCAGTCCACGAGGACTGGCCCATGCCCGGCAACACGCCGTACTGCCTCTCGAAGGGCGGCATGCGCATGCTCACCCGCACGGCGGGAGTGGAGCTGGCGCCCCACCAGAGGGTGGGCGTTGAAGATCTGCAATCCGCTCATCACGAGGACGAGGAGACAGAGGGCGGTCAGCCAGTGGCCGAGCCGTGTGGGCAGCGCATGGCGATAGACGCGGCGCTCCGGGAGAACCATGACGTGCTCAATAGATACACCATGCAGGCCGCGCCGTGCGCGGAGATTGACAGCCCGAGCATCCGGCCCACACCATGTCCGCATGCCGGGAGCGGCCACAGATCCGCACGTGGTGATCGTGGGGGGCGGCTTTGGCGGGCTCCATGCCGCGCGGGCCCTGGCCGGTCGTCCCGTGCGGGTGACACTACTCGACCGGCGCAACCATCACCTCTTCCAGCCCCTGCTGTATCAGGTCGCCACCGGCATCATGTCACCGGGCCAGATCTCCTACGTCCTTCGTCACCTGCTGCGCAAGCACGACAACGTGAACGTCGAGCTGGCAAATGTGACGGGCTTCGACCTCGACCGGCGCGTCGTCCGGACGACGCTGATCCCCGGGCGGGAGAAGGACTTCCCGTACGACAGCCTGATCGTGGCGACCGGGGTCCAGCAGTCCTACTTCGGCCACGACGAGTTCGCCCTCATCGCGCCGGGGATGAAGACGGTCGACGACGCCCTCGAGCTTCGCCGGCGGATCTACGGCGCCTTCGACCTCGCCGAGAACTCGACCGATCCCGGCGAGCAGAGGTTCTGGCTGACAGTGGCCGTCGTCGGCGCCGGCCCGACGGGCGTCGAGCTGGCGGGACAGATCCGGGAGCTGGCGGCGCGCAGCTTGCGCCGCAACTTCCGGGCCATCGATCCGGCCTCGGTACGAGTCGTCCTGCTGGACGGGGGCAAGGAGCCCCTGGCCAACTTCGGCGACCGCCTGTCGGGCAAGGCGACCAGGGACCTCGAGCAGATGGGCGTGGAGCTGCGCATGGGGTCCCGAGTGGTCGGGGTCGACGGGCTGGGGATCGACGTACAGGGGGCCGACACCAAGGAACGCATCGACTGCGGCACCACGATCTGGGCCGCCGGCGTGCAGGCCTCGCCGCTCGCCGCCGAGCTGGCCGAAGCCAGCGGGGCCGAGACCGACCGGGCGGGACGGATCGCCGTGCTTCCCAACCTGACCCTACCGGGGCATCCTGAGGTGTTCGCCCTCGGCGACATGGCCACCGTCAACGAGCTCCCTGGGGTGTGCGAGGTGGCCATGCAGGGCGGCCTGCATGCCGCCAACACGGTCCGTCGGCGCCTGAGGGGCGATACGAGGGACGTTCCCTTCACCTACAGGGACCTGGGCAGCGCGGCGGCCATCGGCCGCTTCAAGGCGGTCGTCAGTGTCCGGCGCCTGCGGTTGAGCGGGTTCCCGGGCTGGGTGGTGTGGCTGTTCGTCCACATCGCGTTCCTGAACGGCTTCGGCAATCGCTTCGGCGCCCTGTGGCGCTGGGCCCGGTCGATGATCGGCCGGGCTCGGCCCGAGCGGGTCTTCAGCGTGGGTCACACCGGCGGCGACCTCAGCCTTCCGGACAAGGTCCGTGCTCAGGTGATGCCCAGCCCATTCCCGGTCATGGACGCCCATCTCAGAGGGAGCAGAAGTCCGTCCGGCTCGGAAGCGGACGGAGACCCCTCCCCCCGGGCCGGCTCGGGCGGGCGACCCGGCGAGACGGCCCGCCCCGGAAGCTAGGAAAGCGACCGCTAGGCCGGGCTCCCAGCTCTCTCCCAGGTCGTCGCTGTAGCGTTGCTCGGATGCGGACCGTTCACCCGGGCGAGCGTCGGTAGCTCGAGCCAGCCAACGTGACCGCGATCGTCGATGCCCAGGTCCTTGGCGCGCGGTGGCTGGCCCGCGCCACCAGGCGGAACGGGTCCTCGGAGCGCCCCCCCGGCCGCCAGCTCGTTCCGTCGCTGCTGGCCCCGCTCATCGCCGGCACGCTGGCGCTGGTCGCCGCCGTCCAGGGGTGGCACGGAGTCGACTTCTCGGCCCAGCTCTACCGGATCGGCCTGTTCCATCAGCAGGGACTGACGCTGTGGGACAGCCAGTGGTACGGGGGGCACTGGACCCTCAACTACAGCGTCATCTTTCCGCCCGTCGCCGGCATCATCGGCGTCCAGGCCACCGCGGTGCTCAGCGCCGGGGTCGCCGCCTGGGCGTTCGACCGACTGGTGGTGGGCCACTTCGGAACTTCGGCGCGTGTGGGATCGCTGATCTTCGCTGTCGGGACACTCGTCCAGGTGGGAATCGGGCAGCTCCCGTTCCTCCTCGGTGAGGCTCTGGCCCTGGCCGCCATCTGGGCCGCCACCCGGCGGCGGTGGCGACTGACGGCCGCCCTGGCCGTGGCGACCCCCTTGGCCAGCCCTCTGGCCGGCTCGTTCCTGGTGCTCGCCGCCGTGGCCTGGCTGCTTGCTTCCTGGCCTCGCCGTCGCCTGGCCCTCGCCGGCCTCGTGGCCGTTGCTGCTCTGCCGGTCCTGGCGTTGACCCTGGGCTTTCCCGGTCAGGGGGCGATGCCGTTCCCCGCCTACGACTTCGGCTGGCTGGTGGGGCTGTTCGCCGTGGCGGCCCTCCTCATCCCCCGATGGGAGCGCACGCTGCGCACGGCCGCCGTCCTGTACGTGGGTGCCATCGTGCTGAGCTTCGTCGTGCCGAGCTCCATGGGCGGCAACATCAGCCGCCTGGGCGAGTGTGTCGGCGCGCCGCTGGCCGCCTGCCTGCTGTGGCCGCACCGGCGCCTGCTCGTCCCGGCGGCCGTGGTGCCGTTGGCCCTGCTCCAGTGGGGACCATCCACGACGTCGTTCACCGGCCGCAGCGATCCATCCACTCAGGCCACCTACTTCCGGCCCCTCATGGGCTACCTCGACCAGCACGCCCAGCCGGCGGGGCGCGTCGAGATCGTGCCGACCGCCCGGCATTGGGAAGCCGCCGACGTCGCTCCGTACCACCCGCTCGCCCGAGGCTGGGAGCGCCAGCTCGACACGGCCGACAACCCGCTCTTCTACGCCCGGAACGTGCTGGACGCCACCACCTACCGGGCCTGGCTGCTCGACAACGGCGTCCGCTACGTCGCCCTGCCCGACGTCAAGCTCGACTATGCCGCCGTCCAGGAGGGGCGACTGGTGCAGGCCGGGGTCCCCGGTCTCGTTCCCGTCTGGCACGATCATCACTGGCGGGTCTTCGAGGTGGCGGGGTCGACGGGCATCGTCGAAGGACCCGCCCAGCTGGTCCGGATGGACGGCGGGAACATCACCCTCGACACGACCAGCCCGGGCGACGTGCTCGTCCGGGTCCGGTACAACACCCGCTGGTCGGTGGCCGAGGGCAACGGCTGCATCTACGGGACCACGAACGGCTGGACGACGCTGGTGGCCAACCAGGCGGGGCCGTTCCATCTCGCCCTCGATCACATCCCGGCCAGTCAGAACGCCTGCTGAGGCCCGGTCGGCCGTCAGAACGCGCCGCCCAATCACCCACTCCGGGTGACGACAGGCCGCCCTCCTGGCCACAGAATCGAGTCGTGAGCAGGGCGCTCGTCGACCCTGGAGAGCCAGGAGGAGCCCGACGTGAACGACTATCCCCTCATCAGCGACCACGGCCTGATCGGGGACCTGCAGACTGCGGCCCTCGTCACCAAGGACGGGACCATCGACTGGTTCTGCGCTCCCCGCTTCGACTCGCCCAGCATGTTCGCCTCGCTGCTGGATGCCCGCAACGGCGGACGGTTCCGGATCGCGTCGACACGGGACGACTGCACGACGACCCAGATCTACTTCCCTCAGTCCGCCTGCCTCATTACCCGCTTCATGACTGACACCGGGGTCGGAGAGCTCATCGACTTCATGCCCATCGACAATCCGACGGTGGTCACCGAGAACCACCGGATCTGCCGGGGTGTGCGCTGTCTGCGGGGCGAGATGCCGTTCCGGCTCGAGTGCGAGCCCCGCTTCGACTACGGGCGCCAGAGCCACAAGCTTTCTCTCACCAGTGAGGGCGCCGTGTTCAAGGCGAACGGGCGGGACGTTGTCCTCCACGGTGCTGCGGGCATCGAGCGGTCGGGAGACGGCGACGTCCGTCTCGACTTCACGCTCGAGGCCGGCGAGACCAGGGGGTTCATGCTGGAGACCGCGGCGTCGACCGGGCCACAGGCGATGAACCGGGGCCAGGCGATCGGCATGTTCGAGGCGACGGTCAGGTACTGGCGAGAGTGGCTGAGCCGGTGCACCTACCAGGGACGTTGGCGGGAGATGGTCCACCGCTCGGCCATGACCCTCAAGCTCATGACCTACGCCCCGAGCGGGGCGCTGGTGGCGGCGCCGACTACCGGCCTCCCCGAGCAGGTGGGCGGCGAACGCAACTGGGACTACCGCTTCACCTGGATTCGTGACGCCTCCTTCTCCGTGTACGCCCTGCTCGGCCTCGGGTACGTAGAGGAGGCGAGGGCGTTCCTCAACTGGATGGGCCACCGAGTCAGCGACAAGGTCGGCAAGGACTCGGGCCCACTCAAGATCATGTACCGGGTCGACGGGACCTCGGACCTGGTCGAGGAGACACTGGACCACTTCGAGGGGTACATGGGCTCTCGGCCGGTGCGGATCGGGAACGGCGCTTCCGACCAGCTCCAGCTCGACATCTACGGCGAGGCCATGGACTCCATCGCCCTGGCGGACCCCACTGAGCCGATCGGCTACCTGGGCTGGCTCGAGCTCACCCACATCCTCGACTGGCTGTGCGAGAACTGGGACCAGCCCGACGAGGGGGTATGGGAGACACGAGGTGGCCGCAAGGACTTCACCTACGGCCGAGTCATGGAATGGGTTGCGCTGGATCGTGCCATTCGCATGGCCCGCGACCGGGGGCGGCCGGGCGACGTGCAGCGCTGGGTCAGCACGAGGGACGCCATCTACCAGCAGGTCATGGACAAGTGCTGGAACCAGAAGCGGGGCGCCTTCACCCAGTACCCCGGTACAGATGTGCTCGACGCCTCGAACCTCATGATGCCGCTGGTGGGGTTCGTGGCGCCGAAGGACCCGCTGTGGCTGTCGACGCTCAGCGCCATGAACGACGAGCTGGTGACCGACAGCCTCGTCTACCGCTACAACCCGAGTGCCTCGCCCGACGGCCTGCAGGGATCCGAGGGGACCTTCTCGTTGTGCTCGTTCTTCTTCGTGGACGCGCTGGCCCGCGCCGGACGCCTGGAAGAGGCCCAGTACGCATTCGAGAAGATGCTGACCTACTCCAACCACGTCGGGCTGTACTCGGAGGAGATCGACGCGAGTGGACGCCAGATCGGCAACTTCCCGCAGGCCTTCACCCACCTGGCGCTGATCCACGCCGCCATCGACCTGGACGCCGCGCTCAACGTCGGTGCCGGACAGGTGTTCCAGCTACCGGGCGGGCTCGGGCTCCCGACGGCGGCACCCGCTGGCTGAGGTCCCTTCACTACCCTGACAACGACAGCGCCGACGGCGCAGGGGGGAGGTCGTTATCCTCGCAGAGGCGTTCGGGCTGGCCCTGCTCTCAGGGCTGTGGCCGGTGGGACTGGCGGCGATCGCCGCCTACCTCGACCGACCGCTACTGCGGTACGCCATCGCCTACCTGGCCGGCGCCGCCCTGGCCGAGAGCGCGGGGAGCGCCGTGGTGCTCATCGGCCTGGGAGCCTCCGGGTTCACCCGCCAGCGGCCGACGCGCAGCGGATGGTTCTACGTGGCCATCGGCGTGCTCATATTGGCCTTCGCCGCCGTGGTGTACCTCCGGTCACGACGTCCGAGGACGAAGAAGGAGAAGTCCGACGACAAGCAGGACAGGCGCGTGCACGAGGGGCGCGTCGCCGTCGCCTTCGGGCTCGGGCTCGTGATGTGGCTACCGTCGCCCACCTACCTGGCGGCGCTCAAGCAGATCCAGGACACCCACTCAGGCTGGGAGTTGACGACGCTGTACGCCGCGGTCGCCGTGATCCTGGTGCTGTGGATCCTCGAGATCCCGATCATTCTCTTCCTGCTCTTCCGAGAGCCCGCCCGCCGCCATCTCGGGACGACGAACGCGTGGCTCAAGGAGCACGGCGTGGCACTGCTCGCCGGACTGACCGCGGTCGCCGGCGTGGGCATCCTGCTGAAGGGCGTCATCCAGCTGGCGTGAGCGGTGTGCGGCGTCAGCTCGAGGAGGTCGACCCGCTGCGTGCGCTCGCCTTGGGCTTCTCGACCGGGTCGGCATTGTCGTACTCTCGGCTGAACTTGCCGAAGCGAGCTGCGGCCTGCTCCACGGTCACGTTGGGGAAGGTCGCCAGCAGGTAGAGCTGCACCTCGCGGAGCAGGCGCGTGTAGATGCGGTTCTTCCTGCTGTTGGCCTCGTACTGCTCGTCGAGCCTGAGTGATGTGCTGATCGTCGACCACGTGCCGATGACGGCGACCGCGATCCCGAACGCCCTCGACCCGAAGCCGTGATAGTTGAGCGCCAGAGCGAGCCCCGCGAGGGCGGCCGCCAGGCTCGACACGGCCACCAGTCCACGACTCCAGGTCCTCGACTGCCTCCGCTTCTCGGTCGACTTGACAAGGCTGGCCTCGATCTCGGCCACCAGGCGCAGGAACAGGTGGAACAGCTCCTCTCGCTGGGTCTTGTCGCTCGTCCCAGCGGGGGCGTCGATGACCCGCTGGACGGCCGCCTCGAAACGGTCGTGCTCCTCCTGGACCGATCGCTCCGGGCTCACTCGCCAGTCGAGCTTCTTGACGAGGGCACGGCCGTCGCGCTTTGGCTGTGCCTCTGATGCAGGCTCGACCGCCATCTGTCCAGCGGTACCACACGTCGGGCGATGCGACCAGGGCCAACAGCTTCGACCGGTCGTCCAAACCACCCGCAACCCGCACAAGGCGGACACCAGCCGTTCCGAGACGGGCATCACCCTGATGGGGTGATGCCCGCTCCAACGAAGGTCTCTAGTGTTCAGACACCCGACTGGAATCGAGGACCCAATGGCGGATGAACCGGTCTTCTTGTACGTCGCCCGCTACAGCAGCGAGGACGAGGCCCGCGAGGACTACCAGCTGCTCGTCGACCTCCACGCCGCCGGCGTGGTCGGCACCTACGACGCGGCGGTCGTGACCAAGGACGACCACAAGGTCCACGTGCACAAGCACGAGAAGCCGACCCAGCACGGCGCGTGGACCGGTGTCGCCGTCGGAGCCGTCGTCGGCATCATCTTCCCGCCCTCCATCATCGGCACCGCGGCAGTGGCCGGGGTCGCCGGGGGGCTGATCGGCCACTTCTGGGGAGGACTGTCGCGCGGCGACGTCAAGGCCCTGGGCGACTTCCTCGACGAGGGCCAGGCGGCTCTCCTCGTGATCGGCAAGTCCAAGCTCCAGGAGGTGCTCGACCGGGAGCTGAAGCGGGCCACCAAGAGCATGCAGCGGGAGATCAAGGCCGACCGGCGCCACGTCGAGGCGGCCCTCGAGGACAGCCGGAAGACCTGAGCAGGCCGGCGTGGGGGCTGAGCCCCGATGCGCCGCGACTGGCTGTTTCCCCGCAGCGGTGGGAGCGTTAGCCTGGAGCGGCAGGGGGACGGATGATGTGGAAGTGGCGTAGGCGGCGGGAAGCACAGCGGGTCCGGGACCATTCGCTGTCGCCGGAGACACGCAGCGGCGCACGGCTGACTCGCGAGATCGAGGCCTTCCTCAGTGGCTCGTCGGGGGAGTGGTTCACCGCCAGGGGCCGCGACGTACCGACCTGGGCCTACGTCAACCAGGTCGCTCACGCCGAGCCCGAGCTGCTGTGGCAGCTCGCCGCCTGGGAGCCGGCGCGGGAGACCTGCCTGGCGATACAGCCCGACGGGCGCGTCGACGGTCTCACGTGGCGAGGGGCGGTCGCGGTCCTGGCCAGCGAGATCCTCGAGCTCGGAGAGAGCGATCCCTGCTCCATACGGCGGATCCAGCTCAACCGCCTCCAGCCGCTCGAGGCCGCGCTCATGGCGCAGACGGCCAGACCCGTCAGCCCCGAGCAGCTCGTGGCCCGGGGGAAGGCGTGCCTCCGCGACCATCCCAGCTGCGAGCCGCCCCTCTGATCTCGCCGGTCGGTGTTCGCTCCCCGCCCGTTTCTGCAATCCTGGTCCTGGCCCCTGGTCCCGGTCGCAGAAGGAGGGCGACGGTGGATGCATCCAGCGCACACATAGCCGTGCAACCGGGCGACGGCCTCGTCGGCCGCTTCAGGGACACTGTCCTGCTGGTCGCCGGCCCTGTCTCCGAGGAGGACCCCTTCGTCGAGCATCTCGTGGGGACCGTCGAGGCCGGCGCGGCCGAGACGGACGTGCCGGGCGCCGCTCTGGCCCAGCGCATCGGTGAGCTCCTGTTCCGAGCCGACTCTGCCCACGTCGCCTCGTTCGGGCTCGTGGCTCCGGTCGAGGGCGGCGCCCTGGTGCTGCTCCACGGCGACGTCGACGCCGAGATCAGCCAACCGTCAGGAGTGAGCCGCTTGTCGGGCCGCCAGGCCGTGACGTGGGTGGATCACGTGGTCCACGCCCCGTTCGACCGTGTGGCGCTCACACGGGGAGAGGCTGGGCCCGTGTCGGTTCATCCCCGGTCCGACCTGCGGGTCGGCGTCGTGCCCGGTGGCGGCTTCGTCCTCTCGCCCGTGGGGCGGGCGCCCGAGCCCGTGGCCGCGCCGGTAGCACCGATTGCACCGGTAGCACCGATTGCACCGGTGGCCGCCGCGCCGCACGACGACCCGCTGCCCACGGAGGCGACGGAGGCGGCCATGGCGCCTGACGACGACGAGATCGTGGCGCCCCACGCGCCGAGGAGGGAGACCGCGGCGCCGTTCGATCAGGCGGAGGACATCACCCCGCCGCAGGCCGGACGTCCGACGATCGGGGCCCAGTCACCCTTCGAGGCCGAGGACGGGCCGACCGGTCCCCCACGACAGGGCTCGGCCACCATGGCCGTCGCCCAGGCGCCTGAGCTCGTCGGTGAGGACGGGTCGAGGACCCCGCTCGACGGTGACTACGTCCTCGGCCGTGAACCACGGGCCGACGAGGCGGTGCGAAACAAGCAGGCATCCCCGCTCCAGATCGACGATCCCGACCAGCTCGTCTCACGAGTGCACGCCCATCTGTCGGTCGACCGGGGAGTCGTCTTCGTGCGCGATGCCTCCTCGGCCAACGGGACGTTCGTCGCTGCACCGGGGGCGGAGGACTGGACCCGCGTCGGCCAGGAGGGGAGCGAGCTTCCGGTTGGTTGGAGCATTCGCGTGGGAGGGCGCGTCTTCACCCTCGAGCGCAGCAGCCAGGTGAGCGGATCGAGCGCATCGCGGTAGCCGTCCCGGGCCACTCTCGGCGCTCGCCGGGCCCGCTCCGGACCAGGCAGACTTGACCCATGGCCACTCCGTCTGAGCCGCGCCGCACCGCGTTCATCTGTGCCATGCCCATGGAGCTGCGCCCTCTGGCCCGCAAGCTCTCGCTGCACCGGACCCAGATCGGCGGGGTGAGCGTCTCGTCGGGGACGCTCGACGGCCGGGAGGTCGTGGCCATCGTGACCGGGATGGGGCCCAAGCTGGCCAGCGAGGCCACCACCCGGCTGCTCGACGCCGTGAGCGTCGATCGCGTCATCGTGGTGGGCATCACCGGCGCCCTCGAGAACGTCACGCCGATCGGGACACTCGTGCGCCCCGAGGCCGTGGTCGACGGCGCGACGGGTGCCGAGCACCGGCCCGAGCCCCTCGGTGAGGGCGCGGCGCACGGAAAGATGTGGACGACGGACCTGCTGATCACCGACCCGGACGTCATCGGCGGCTTGCGCGCCCGAGGCGTGGTCTCGCTCGACATGGAGACGGCGGCGATCGCCGAGGCCTGCGAGCTCCGCGGGATCCCGTGGTCCGTCTTCCGCGTGATCAGTGACCGGGCGGGCGACGGGAGCGTCGACGAGGAGGTCTTCCATCTCAGCAATCAGGACGGGACGACCAACCCTGCGGCCGTGGCCCGCTACGTCCTGACCCACCCGGCGCGGATCCCGCAGATGTAGGTGGCCGGACGGTGGAGCTCTCACTGTTCGACGAGGTCGCCGAGGCGCTCCGAGGGCCGGTCGTGGGCGACCTGGGCGAGATGCGCCTCCGTTGGCATCGGCACGGCATCAAGGTCTGGTTCGGCGCCGAGAGGCCGCCCCGCGAGCACTACGAGGCGCAGGTCATCGGGCCCGACCACGTCGAGGACGCCACCTTCCTCGCCCTGGAGGTGGGCTTCCACGCCGAGCACGCCGATGTCGAGGTCAACGATCGGATCATCGCCGACCTGCTGAGCTCGGAAGGCCAATGGCGGCGGAAGATCGGCGCCGAGCCAGTGGTCGGAGCGTTTCTCGGCCGCCCCGACACCTGGCGCCGCGTCTCGGAGACCTGGGCCGACCCCGACCTCGACAGCACAGATCTCGCCTTCGAGGTCGCGTGCCGACTCGGTCAATACGTCAGCGCGCTCGAGCCCGTCCGGCGGGGAACCGGACGGAGCGGAACGCCTGCTCGTCAGCGGGCGCGTTCCCGGGCCGGCAGTGCCGCCAGCACGAGCAGGGCCACGTCGTCCTCCGGCGGGCGCTCGGACCACAGACGCTCCACGAGCCGGCCGACCAGGGCCTCGGCCGACTGATCGGCTGCGCCGAGCAGGTCCAGCAGGCCCCGCTCGCCCAGGATCGTGCCGTCGGGCTGACGCACGTCGGTGACCCCGTCGGTGTACAGGACGAGCTGGTCGCCAGGCTCGAGGCGGAGCTCGAGCTCCCTGATGTCGACCTCGTCGAAGGCGCCGATCAGGGTGCCCGTGACCCGGACGGCGGTGGGCGGCGACTGGGGCCGGCGCAGGATCGGAGGAGGGTGCCCGCCGGTGGCCAGCCGCAGGATGGCGCCTCGTCCGTCCACGCGGAGCGTGCCGGCGACCACTGTGCAGAACCGCTCGCGCTGCGGTTCGTCGCCGGCGCCGAACAGCAGAGCGGTGTTGAGGCCCTCGAGCCACTCGGCGGGATCCGCTCCGGTGATGCTGAGGGCGCGCAGGGTGGCCCTGGCGACCCCGTTGAGCGCGGCAGCATCGGCGCCGATGCCGCAGACGTCGCCGACCGCGAACCCCCACACGCCTTCTGTCAGCGGCCAGAGGTCGTAGAAGTCACCGCCCACCTCTTCGGCGGCGGGGCGGTAGGCGACGGCCACCTCGATCCCGGGCACGGAGGGCAGGGCGGGCGGCAGGAGCCCGCGCTGCAGCGCCTGCGCCACCTCGATCTCGTGTTGGTAGAGAACGGCGTTGTCGACGGCCACGGCAGCCCGCTCCGCCAGTCCGAGCGCCACCGCC
This sequence comes from Actinomycetota bacterium, assembly GCA_005888295.1. Lineage (GTDB taxonomy): Bacteria > Actinomycetota > Acidimicrobiia > Acidimicrobiales > AC-9 > AC-9. The sequence goes on along the minus strand of VAWP01000021.1, from coordinate 8,284 downwards.
AGATCGCGCTTGTCGAACCGCGGGCGGGACGCCGCCCGACTCAGGACGATCGCCCCCAGGGTGCGGCCCCGCGCCGTCATCGGGACGGCGAGCGCCGAGCGGATGTCGAGCCGGTGGACGATCTCGATCTGCTCGGGATCGAAGCCGGTCTCGACGAGCAGGTCGTCGGTCACCTCCGGGTACAGCTCGGCCTCCCCGGTGGCGATGACCCTGGGCACACCGGCGGGGGAGCGGTCGGCCGGGAACTGGACGTCGAGGTCCCACTCTTCGTGGGGCGCACCCCCTCCCGCCCGGGAGATTGCGACCGTCCGGATGTGGCGGCGGTCGGCCAGGTACACCGCACACCAGTCGGCCATCGTCGTGACGGTCTGCTCGGCGATCGTCCGCAGCGTCTGCTCGTGGTCGAGGGACTCGGCCAGCGCCCTGCTGGCGTCGGCCAGGAAGGCCAGCTGGCCGGCCGCGGCCCGTTCTTCTTCGAGCAGCCGGATCCGGTCGAGCGCCTGTGCGCCCTGTCCTGCGACCGTGAGGACGAAGGCCCGCTCCTCGTCGTCGAACAGGCGCGGCTGGGCGAACGAGAACCTGATCGCTCCCACCGAGGAGTTGACAGACAGCGGCACTGCGCAGAGCGATGCGGTCTCCGGCTCCAACCGCCGGACGTCGGGAAATCTCGTGTCGAGGTCCTCGGTCGATTCCAACCACACCGGTTGGCGTGTTCGGAGGGCGACGGCCGCTGGGAGATCGGCCTCCGCCGGCTCTTCCCGCAGGGCGGAGACCAGCTCCTCGGGGTAGCCGACGACCCCGGGGAGAGCGAGCTTGGCGCCGGCAGGGATGAGCAGGCCGCCTCCGGTCGCGCCGAGGGCCGGCACGACCTCCTGCAGCACGATCTCGGCGACCCGCTCGGCCGACCCGGCGGCGGCCAGCGACGCGCTGACGCGGTGCAGTCGTGCCGCACGGTCAGCCGTTCGTCCGGCCTCGGCGAGCGCGTTCAGCTCGTCCAGGAGCCGATCCTCGAAGCTGTGCGGGGCCTCGGGAGGCCGACCCACTTGCGATCGCTGCACCCGGCGGCCGAGCTCTTCCACGTACCAACGCCGGAAGACCTTGTGTTGCGGCGGTGTCTCCAGCGTGAGCAGCCGTCCGGCCCGGCAGTAGGCGTCAGCTTCGTCGAGGGCGTCCAGATAGCGGTTGCCGCCCTTCATGGTGCTTGGCGCGAGCCGGAAGCGGAGATGCGTACGCTCTTCGCCCCGTGCCTGGGCGGCGAGGGCCTGCTCCTTGAGCTCCCGGCGGAGCTCACCGAACTCACCGGTCACGGCGGCGATCAGCCGGGCCAGCTCCTCGGGAACCCGTGCCGAGGCGCCGGCCTCGGCGCCGACCGTCGCCAAGGTGAACTCGCGGACGAGGTTCTCCGTATGGACCTTGGCCGCCAGCAGCAGCTTGGTCGGGACCTCACCCAGATCGACCTCGACGAGCTCGTCGGGCTCCTCGACGTCGGCCCAGGCATCCATCAGCTCCTCGGGTGACAAGAAGGCACCCAGCAGGTCGTCGGCGTTCTCGGATGCGTCACCGGACAGCTCGGCCCACACCTGCTTGCCGGAGCCCTGCCGCTCTACGCCCCGGCGCACCGTCAGGGCCTCGACGACCATCAGCCCGCGACCGGTCATGGCCGTCTCGCCGGCGTGGTTGCGCCCCGGCGGCGAGATCGAGGTGTCGAACACCGCCACCCGCACCCGGTCGGTGCCGACGTCGATGGTGAGGCGGATGGGCGGGGTGCCGTGGAGGAGGGCGTTGCTGACCAGCTCGCTGACCACCAGCTGGGCGTCGCTGGTCAGCTGGGCCAGCTCCGTCCCCGACAACAAGGCGGCGACCTCTTGTCGCGCCTGCGCCGAGGCCTCGTGCCTCGAAGACAGCTCCAGCTCTCTGGTGGCCATTCCCTCCCCTTCTGCCGCCAGGATATGCCCGGGACCCACCTGTCGCCGAGGGCACGGTGCGCCCGACCGGTTTGCCAGTATGGTCCGTCGTCGACAGAACTCGACCGGGAGGCGCCTGATGGCAGTCAGCGGCGAATTGCGCAGCGACCAGGTGCTGAGCGATGGCGCCAGGCTCCTGGCTGCGGCGCTGGAGCCCGTCGCCGGGCAGGTCTACTTCTCGCCCGAGTGCCATCAGGCGTACGCCGAGCTTGGGTTCAACTCGAGCCCCGGCTCGGCAGGCGGGGTGGCGATGCCCGACGGAGCTGCGTACTTTTGCAGTCGCGGGTCGATCATGGGCCAGGCGCCGGGGGAGCTGGTGGCGTCGGCGTTCGCCGTGTTCAACCCGGCCGTAGTGATCCCAGCTGTGGACCACGGGTGGACCATCACGGACGCAGCGACGATCTGCGCCGCCCGCACGCGAGGCGCCACCGCCCAGCTGGTGCGCATCCTCGGCCCCTCGCCGGAGGGCCTGGAGTCAGCCACCGCGCTGCTCAGCCGCGCTGGTGAAGACCTGCGCGTCGAGGGCCGCCCCCTGTACGCCGGGCTGTTGTCCCACGGCCTACCCGGGGACCCCGTTGGTGACGCGTGGAGACTGGCCGACCGCCTTCGGGAGTACCGGGGCGACGCGCACACGGCGGCGTGGACGACGGCGGGCTTCGATGGCACCGAGATCGGCCTGCTCACCGAGCTGTACTGGGGCCTGCCGATGCGCTCGTACGTGCGCACCAGAGCGTGGAGCGACGACGAGCTGGACGGTGCCGAAGCGCGCCTCGTCGAGCGGGGCTTGGTCGCCGACGGGCGAATGACCGACGAGGGGCGGGCGGAGCGGGAGCAGATCGAACGGTCGACCGACCGGCAGTGCCGGTCGATCGTGCAGCGGCTCGGTCCCGACCTCGACGCGCTCCTCGCCGTCCTGGGGCGATGGGGGAGCGCCATACGCGCTGCAGGTGGGTACCCGCGGTCAGGACCGCACGACTTGGCGCGGGTCGAGCAGCGCGGCCGATCGTGACGCGCGTCGTCGCATTCGTGCCCGACCTCATGGACCGCTCACGCCTGATGGGCACGCCCGGGCTCGAGCTGGCCGATCGACTGGAGGACCTGCAGGCGGCGGCGACCGGAGCGCAGCTCGTGCTGATCGACCTCTCCCGGCCCGGCGCCCTCGAGGTCGTCCCCTCGCTCGCCCCCACGCCGGTGATCGGCTTCGCCAGCCACGTGGACCGGGATCTGCTGGCGGCGGCGCGACGGGCCGGCTGCGCTCGCGCCGTTCCCCGGTCGACCGTCCTCGCCCGCCGTGATGGCCTCGAGCGCCTGCTGGACGACCAGTCCGAAGACGGGCCGGCGTGACCGACAGCGTCGACCGCTTCTCCGGGTTTGCCGCCCTGTACGACGAGGTCCGCCCGGTCCCGCCCGTGGCCTTCACCGAGCTGCTCGTCCAGCTGGCTCGGATCTCCCGCCCGGCCGTGGTGGTCGACCTGGGCAGCGGTACCGGCGTGTCGGCCGTCATCTGGACGGGCCGCGCCGACCGTGTGGTGGCCGTCGAGCCGAACGGGGAGATGCGGACAGCGGCCGCGGCCCGCCTGCGACCCGGAGGGGGGACAGCGTTCGAGCTGCGCGAGGCGCGTGCTGCCGACACCGGCCTGCCGGACGCGTGCGCCGACGTGGTCACCTGCTCCCAGTCGCTGCACTGGCTCGATCCCGAGACGACCTTCTCCGAGGTGGCTCGTGTGCTCCGCCCCGGCGGAGTCTTCGCGGCCATCGACTGTGACTGGCCGCCGGCGATCGACTGGGAGGTCGACGCCGCCTACGAGCGCATGGACCGGGCCACCCGGCGTCTCGAAGCCGAGCTCGGCGTCGTCCCGCGGCGATGGGAGAAGTCGGGCCACTTGGCTCGGATGCGCGAGTCCGGGTTGTTCCGATGGTCGACCGAGCTCGCCCTCGGCCACGTCGAATCGGGTGGCGCCGACCGGGTCGTGGCGCTCGCCGAGACCCAGGGAGGCGTCGTCGCGCTGCGCCAGGCCGGCGTGCGTGACGATGACATCGGTCTCGACGACCTGCGCCACGTGGCCACGGCCGTGCTCGGTACCGAGGAGCGTCCGTGGTGGTGGACCTACCGCCTGCGCGTCGGAGTGGTGTAAACGCTCCCGGAAGCGCTACAGCTGCGTCTCGCCGGCGTAGTAGGCGCTGGCGTCGCCCCGGAGTGCGACGCTCGGTCGCCCGTCGACGCCCACCGGAACGGGGCCGGCGACCGTGACCCGCTCACCGCGTCGGTGGGCGTCGCCGTAGTCGTGGATGGCGTAGTGCTGCGTGGCCCGGTTGTCCCAGATGGCCAGGTCGCCCACCCGCCACCTCCAACGGACGGTGTTCTCGGGTCGGATCACGAAGTCCTGCAGCAGCCCGAGGAGATCGCGCGAGCTCTGCGCGCTCAGTCCCACGACCTTCTGGGCCCAACCGCCCAGCATCAGCGAGCGCTCGCCCGACTCGGGATGAACCCGTACCGCCGGATGCTCGGTCTGGTACACGGTGGAGACGAACTCACGCCGGTGGGCGGCGACGGTCTCGCTCTTCTCGTCGGCGCTCTCGACGACGCTGGAGTAGCCCTGGGTGTTGGTGTGCACGATGCGGAGCTTGTCCGCTAGCTCCCGGAGCTCGGGGGACAGGTCATGGTAGGCGCTCACCGTGTTGGCCCAGATGGTGTCGCCACCGAGCTCGGGGATGACCACGGCGCGCAGCATGGTGAACGCGGGAGGCCGGTCCACGAAGGTGACGTCGGTGTGCCAGAAGTTCGTGCGCACCCCCGCCCCGGAGTCGATCTCCTCGAGGTGGGGGCGGTCGGGAGGTGAGGTGAGGGTGGGGTGGCCGAGTGTGAGGTCGCCGAAGCGGCGGGCGAAACGGACCTGGGCCTCGTAGTCGAGGCGCTGATCCCGGAGGAACCCGACGCGGTGCTTCACCAGGGCACAGCGGATGGCGGCCACCGTGTCCTCGCTGAGGTCGGCGCTGGCGTCGACGCCCTGTATCTCGGCTCCGATCCGTCCGGCCACGGGCACGACGGTGAGCTGCACGGAGGTCTCAGTGGTGGTCGTCACGTCGGGTCCCCCCTTGCTCGTGCAATGGTGAACCTGACGATAGCGCCTCAGCGCTCTGGGACCCGGCGGACGGGAGCTCGGCCGGGAGGCGGGCGTGGCGACGGGAGCACCGGTGGACTGGGAAGCCGACGCCTCACGGTGGCCTCGGTCTCCAGGGAGACAGCATGGCCGTAGTGCGAGATGTCCAACGGTGGCCCCTCCATGAGGGTGTAACTGGCGTCCCGGTGGTTGACATCCACCCTCAGCAGCCGTCCGCGGAACGTAAGGCGAAAGGCCATCCGGGTGAGCGCCTGGGGCAGACAGGGTGAGAAGTGCATGGTGCCCTGGTAGTCGCGCACGCCGCCGAAGGCGCCGAGCGGCGCCATGCAGGCGCCTGCGAGCGATGCGATGTGCAGACCGTCCCGGGTGTTGTGCTCGAGGTCGTCCAGGTCCATCAGGGCGGCCTCGCCGAAGTAGTCGAACGCCAGCTCGATGTGACCGACCTCGGCGGCCACGATGGCCTGGGTGCAGGCCGAGAGCGACGAGTCTCGAACGGTCAGCTCCTCGTAGTAGTCGAAGTCACGCAGCTTCTGCTCCGCCGTGAAGGCTTCACCGCGCGTCTGGATGGCGAGAACGAGGTCCGGCTGCTTGACCACCTGCTTGCGGTACAGCTGGAGGTACGGGAAGTGCAGGAGCAGCGGGTAGTCCTCGGCATCGGTGTTCGAGAAGTCCCACCGCTCGTGCTTGGTGAAGTCCTCGTCCTGGGGGTGGATGCCGAGCGACTCGTCGTAGGGCACGACCATTGCTCGGGCTGCGTCGCGCCACGAGGCCACCTCCTCGGCGTCCACCTGCAGCTCGGCAGCACGGTCGGGATGCCGCTCGACGATGTCGGCAGCAGCCTTGAGGTTCTGCTGAGCCATCAGGTTGGTGTAGACGTTGTTGTCGACGATGGCGCTGTACTCGTCCGGGCCCGTCACACCGTCGATGCGAAACCGGCTCTCGGCGTCGTGGTGACCGAGCGACCGCCACAGGCGGGCTGTCTCCACCAGCAGCTCGCTCCCGACGTCGTGCTCGAAGGCGTCGTCGTCCGCCACCAGCTGGTAGCGGATCACGGCGTCTGCAATCCCGGCGTTGATGTGGAACTGGGCCGTCCCTGCAGGCCAGTACCCCGAGCATTCCTCGCCGCTGATCGTCCGCCAGGGAAAGGCCGCACCGCGCAGGCCCAGCTGCCTGGCGCGTTGGCGAGCGAGGTCGAGTGTCGCGTGGCGCCAACGGAGGACGTCCCCGGCTGCCGCAGGGAAGGTGTAGCTGAGTATCGGCAGCACGAACATCTCGGTGTCCCAGAAGGTATGCCCGTCGTAGCCCGGTCCGGTCAGGCCCTTGCCGGCGATGGCCCGCTGCTCGCCGCGCGCCCCGGCCTGGAGGACGTGGAACATGGCGAAGTGCACGGCCTGCTGCAGCTCGGCGTCGCCCTCGAGCTCGATCTCGGCCCGCTCCCAGAAGTCGTCGAGGTAGGTGCGCTGGGCGTCCACCAGGCCCTCCCACCCGGTGTGGCGAGCCTCGGCCAGCGCCCCCTCGACCTGGGCCCGCACGGCGGGCTGCGAGCGCTGCCCGGACCATCCGTAGGCCAGGAACTTGACGATGCGCAGACGCTGGCCCGGTTGCACGTCGGCCGTCACGGTCACCCGTCCGAGGTCCTCCTCGCTCTCCGCGGTGACCTCGGTGCCGTCGGGCCCCTCGACGACGTGGTCCATCCCCGCAGCCACGCGGAGCCCGCTCGCGCGGGTGATGTGGCAGAGCACCACGCGGTTGTTGTTGCAGACGAACTCCTCGGAGCGAAGCGGGGACTGCAGCGCCGCCGCGGCGCGAGGGTCGGTCTCGACCGTCGGGGGTGGCTCGTTGGCGACCAGCTCCGACTGGACGACGAGGCGCGTGGCGCCGTCGATCGGCTCGACCTCGTACAGGACCGCCGCGACGGCCCGCTGGACGAAGGACACCAGTCGGGTGCTCGAGAGTCGGATCTCGCGACCCACCGGTGAGATCCAGCGCGCCTGTCGTTGGAGCACGCCGCCCCGCAGGTCCAACATGCGTTCGTGGGCGAGGAGCTGCCCGTAGCGGACGTCGAAGGGCTCGTCGCCCACGAGGAGCCGGAAGATCTTTCCGTTCGTGACGTTGACAACCGTCTGGCCGGCCTCGGGGTTGCCATAGGAGGTCTCGGCGTAGCGCAGCGGCCGTTCCTCGTAGAAGGCGTTCAGGTACGTGCCGGGAAGGCTGGCCGGTTCGCCCTCGTCGAGGTTCCCCCTCAGGCCGAGGTGCCCGTTGGACAGAGCGAATACCGACTCGGTCTGGGCGAGCACGTCGAGCTCGAGCTCGGTCTCGCGGAGCTGCCAGGGCTCGACGACGAACGACGGGTGGCGGATCACGGTCCGTCGAGCAGGTCGGCCAGGTCGGTCACCACGACGTCGGCCCCGTGCTCTCGGAGGGCCGCGGCCTGGCCGACGCGATCCACGCCGACGACGAACCCGAACGAGCCGGCGCGTCCGGCGGCCACCCCGGCCAGCGCGTCCTCGAAGACCGCTGACTCTGCCGGCTCGACACCGAGCGCCCGGGCTCCGGCGAGGAAGGTGTCGGGAGCCGGCTTGCCCTTCAGATGCTGGATCTCGGCGACCGAGCCGTCGATGCGGGTCTCGAACAGGTCGTCGATGCCTGCGGCCACGAGCACGTCGTGGCAGTTGGCGCTGGAGGAGACGACGGCCCGGTGCAGCCCGGCGTCCCTGACGGCCTGGACGTAGCGGACCGAGCCCGGGTAGGCCTCGACGCCCTGGTCGTGGATCTGGCGCAGCACGAGGTCGTTCTTGCGGTTGCCGAGCCCGTTGACCGTCTCCGCAGTCGGCGGATCGTCGTGCTCTCCCTCGGGGAGCTCGATCCCTCGGGAGGCCAGGAAGGATCGCACGCCGTCCATCCTCGGTTTGCCGTCGACGTACTCGTCGTAGTCGGAATGGGCGTCAAACGGTACGAATGTCTCGCCCCGCTGGTGGGCCCAACGGGCGAGGACGTCGTCGAACATCTCCTTCCACGCAGCTGCGTGCACCTTGGCGGTCATGGTGAGGACGCCGTCGAGGTCGAACAGGCACGCCGCCGTGCGTCCGGGAAGACCCAGCATCGGGCGCAGTGTAGCGGTGGCCTCGATGCATCGAGCAGGCAAGGGCGGGTCCGAGCGAATAGGCTCGAGGAGAGGAGGGACGATGGCGCCGATAT
>VAWP01000044.1:25282-31921 GCA_005888295.1 Actinomycetota bacterium | reverse complement strand
TGTCCGTGCTCAGCTGCGGGTACGGCACGTCGTGCGCCTGGCAGCGGGCGTCGTTGCCGACGATGTCGGCGTAGTAGAGGAACGGGACGTGCCGGTCGGCGTAGTTGGGGCCGGCCGGCGGCGGGCTCGCTCCGTCCCCCTGGTACGGGTCGGTGCCCGCCGTGGGGCTGTAGGAGGCGTGCAGGCAGCTGGTGCTGATGCCGTCGGAGTACTGCCTCCAGCCCAAGCCAGCGGCCTCCAACTGGTCGGCGACGTTGGCGCCGTTGGCCATCGCCTGCTGGCCCTGGACGCAGGTGTAGAGGTTGACGGTCTCGCAGTCGGAGCCGGTGAGCGGCTGGTCCGGCTGGCCGCTCGTCATGGCGACGTAGTTGTCCAGGCTGGCGTGGCCGGTGGCGTAGTAGTTGGTGGCCAGCACGCCCTGCGGCACCAGCGACTTGAGGAACGTGGCCGGGCTGCCGGGGCCGTAGGTCGAGTCGAAGCTCTCGTTCTCGAGGACGATCGTGACGACGTGGGAGTAGGCCGGGATGCCCTCCAGCCCGGCGGCCGCGGTCGCCGTCCCCGCCGAGGTCGCCAGCCCGAGCACGAGGGCTAGGGCGGCGCCCCCGGCGGCGATGACCGATCGGAGGCGTCGTCGAAGGTCGGGGTGGCGCACGGGCGCCTTCTTCGGCGTGGTGGCCCGTCCGACCTGCCAAATGGCCCGAACCGGGCCAAAAGGTATAGAACTATGCCTGCCATGAGCTGGGGTCCCGGCTGACCAGGCCGGGCCGCGCGCAGTCGGGAGGAGGACACCATCACCCCGATCCGAGAGCGCGTCGCCATCATCTTCATGACGGTGAGCGTCGTGATGACGCTCGTGCTGGGTGGAGCCGTCGTGCACGAGCTCGGCCGGCACCCGACGACGACGGTGGCATCAGGCAGCGGGGGACGCGGCCAGGCCGTCGGCACCTCCGACACGGCGTCGGGCGTCGCCGGACCCGTGACCGGCGCCAGCAGCTCCGGCGGGCCCGCCGGCGCCGGCGGGCCGGCGTCTGGGCCCGCCGGTGCAACCGGAGGATCGGCACCCTCCTCGGGCCCGGTCGGTCAGCTCTCCGCCGGCAGCGTGGGGGTGACCGGGACGACGATCACGGTCGGCGGCACCTACGACGAGACGGGCCCCTTCGACGCCACCGTCGAGCGGGACACCGTGCGGGCCTACTTCGACATGGTGAACGCCCAGGGCGGGGTGAACGGCCACAAGCTCGTGCTCCTCGACTGCGACTCGGGTTACGACCCCTCCCGGGCCCACCAGTGCTCCCAGCAGCTGCTGAGCCAGCAGGTGTTCGCCATCGTCGGCCCGTTGTCGGTGAGCGGCGAGCAGGCAGAGACGCAGTTCTTCACCCAGCAGGGCGTGCCCATGATCGGCGGGCTCGGGGTGCCCTCCGAGTTCCAGTCGCCGTTGTCGTGGCCGGTGGTCGACAATCTGGTGACCTACGGCACCGCCATGGGCGGTCACGCCAAGGAGCTCGGCATCCACGCCCCGGGTGTGGTGATCCTCAACGCGCCCTTCGTCGAGCCGGTGAAGGCCTCCCTGCTTGCGTCGCTGCACCAGAACGGCATCCACGAGAAGAGCACCGACGAGGTCGACCCGACCAAGCCCGACTACAGCGATCGGTCATCGCGGGGCTCGACCCGTTCTCGTACGCCCGGATGTTCCAGGCCTTCGAGCGCCAGAACTACCACCCCAAGGTCCTCGGACTGGGGCTCGACAAGTCGTCGGCCAACCAGCAGTACGGGGGCGCGGTGCACGGTGCCGAGTCCCTCACGCCCCTGCTCGAGCCGAGCGACCACCAGAACGACCCGAACGTGGCTCAGTACCTCGGGGCTGTCCGCCGCTACTTCCCCAACCAGGTGCCCGCCCTCGACGTCTATACCGAGGGCGACTGGGTGGCCGCCGAGCTGTTCGTCCAGGCCCTCCGCACGCTCGGCACACAGCCGATCACGAGACAGAACCTGGCCAACGCCCTCAACTCGATCAAGGGGTTCTCCACGGGGTTGACCCAACCCCTTTCGTTCGGCCCCGGCAGCTCGCACGACCCCAACCGCTGCTTCCAGTGGATCAGGAACAACAACGGGGCGTGGACGACGTACTCGGGCTGGAACTGCTTCTAGCCGATGCTTGCCATCGCCGGAACCTCCCTGCTCCCCGGCTTCACCGTCATCGGCCTCGTGCTCGGGGGCGTGTACGCCCTGGCGGCGATCGGTCTGGTGCTTATCTTCCGGGTGTCGGGCGTGCTCAACTTCGCCCACGGCGCAGTGGCGATGTTCGCCACCTTCGTCGCCTACCAGATCTCGGTCGTGAACGGCGCGCCGGGGTGGGCGGGCCTGCTCGTCGCCATCGCCGCCGGCGCCGTGGTGGGGCTGCTCGTGGAGGTGCTCACCATGCGCCCCCTGGCCGGCAAGCCGGCCTTGACCAAGGTCGTGGTGACCATCGGTTGGCTGCTCGTGCTGCAGACGCTGGCCGGCATCCTCTGGGGCGCGAACGCCTACCACCGTCCCGTGCAGCTGGTGAGCCGGGCGGGATTCCGGTTCCCAGGCACGCACGTGGTCGTCGGCTACGACCAGCTGACCACGGTGCTCGTCGCCCTGGGGCTGGCGCTGGCCACCGCTGCCGTGCTGCGCTACACCACCATCGGCACTGCCATGCGGGCCGTCGCAGACGACCCGGCGGCCGCCCGGCTGTGGGGCATCAACGTCAACCGGGTTACGGCGGCGTCGTGGATGGCCGGCTCGGCGATGGCCGCCGTCGCCGGCGTGCTCATCACCCCGCTCATCAATTTCGACACCTTCTCCCTCACGGTCGTCGTCATCGACGCCTTCACCGCCGCCCTCATCGGACGGCTGACCAGCCTGCCGTGGACGGTGGTCGGTGCCATGTTCCTGGGGCTGGCGCAGACGTACCCCCGTGCCTTCTCGTCCCAGTCGGGACTCGGCGAGCTCGTCACCTTCGGCCTCGTGCTGGTCGTCCTCGCGGTGCTGTTCCGCCCCGGTGGTCGGCGAATCCGACTGGTATGAACGCGCCGACCTCCGACCCGGCCCTGCGGAGAGCGGTCGTTCTCGGCGCCGTCGTGTTCGCCGTGGTCGCGCCCGCCGTGCTCTCCAATTACCTGCGATCGCTCGCCGCCGATGCCCTCATCAGCGGCATGATCGTGTTGTCGCTGGTCGTGCTCACCGGCCTCGTCGGGCAGATCTCGTTCTGCCAGTACTCCTTCGCCGCGCTGGGCGCCTTCACGGTCGGATCTCTCGTCGCGGGTCACCACTGGAGCTTCTGGATGGCGCTGATCGTGGGCACGGCGTTCGCCGCTGCCGGTGGTGTCCTGGTCGGCATCCCAGCCCTCCGACTGTCGGGCTTGTTCCTCGCCATCCTGACCGTGGCCGTCGCTCTCTTCTTCGACCGTTTCCTGCTCGCTCCGGGAACGTGGAACGCCTTTTCCGGCGGGGTCGAGCCGTGGCGTCCAGCCCGGCCGTCGATCGCCGGGATCAGCCTCGACGGCTCCTACGCCTTCTACCTCTTCGTGCTGGCCGTCTTCCTGCTGACGTCGTTGCTCGTCTGGAACCTGCGGCGGGGCAAGGTCGGACGGGTGTTGCGGGCGATCCGAGGCTCTGAGCTGGCCGCCGCCACCGTGGGCCTCGACCTGACGGCGTGGAAGCTGGCCGCCTTCGGCGTCTCCGCCGGCCTGGCCGGCCTCGCCGGGGGGCTGTCGGCGGTGGCGGTCGGATCGGTGAGCGCGGGGTCGTACGACTTCCTGCACTCGGTGTCGGTGGCCGCCGTTGCCATCGTCATGGGCGTGGGCACGGTGGCTTCGGCGGCGGCCGGGGGGCTGTTTCTCGCTTTCGGCCCCTGGCTTCTGCAGCACACGCCGCTGTCGACCCAGTACTTCAACCTGATCGTGGGCGGGTTGCTCGTCCTCCAGCTCGTGTTCACGCCCCAGGGTCTGGTGGCGCACAACGAACAGCTCGTCCTCGCCTGGCGGGCCCGGATCTTGGCCCGACGTCGAGCGGCCGACGTGAGCGCCCCGCCGGACGACCTGGACCGGCCGCCGGCGACGGACGAGCTCGTGACGTCGACGGAGGCCTCAGCCTGATGGCGCTGCTCGAGGTGGAGCACGTGTCGGTCCGGTTCGGCGGCGTGCAAGCCCTCGACGACGTGTCGCTCACCTTGAACCGCGGCGAGATCCTGGGCCTCATCGGCCCCAACGGCGCAGGGAAGACCACTCTCTTCAACTGCCTGAGCGGCGTCCAGCGTCCGACCTCTGGGCGGGTCCGGTTCGAAGGCCGGTCTGTCGACGGCCTGAAGCCCAACCGCCGAGCTCGCCTCGGCCTGGCCCGCACCTTCCAGAACCTCCAGCTGTTCTCCGACCTGACCGTGCTCGAGAACCTCATGGTGCCGGTGGACGCCTTTTCGCCCCGCGGCCTGGTGGCGGACGGCCTGCGGCTGCCCCGGGCGCGCATCGAGGAACGGCGGGCCGACGAGCGGGCCCGAGCCGTGCTCCACTTCCTCGGGATCGGCTCCCTTGCCACGACGCCTGCGGGAGGCTTGCCCGTCGGCCTCCAGCGACGTGTGGAGCTGGGCCGGGCCTTGTGCCTGCGACCAAAGCTGCTCCTGCTGGACGAGCCTGCGGCCGGCCTCGACGCCGGTGAGACCGCGGGCCTGGCGGCGCTCCTGTCGCGGGTCCGGGAGCGGTTCTCGACGAGCATGCTGCTGGTCGACCACGACATGGCCCTCGTGATGCGGGCGTGCGAGCACATCTACGTCCTCGACTACGGGCGGGTCATCGCCAGCGGGGCGCCGTCGGTCGTCCGCGACGACTCGCGGGTGGTCCAGGCGTACCTGGGCAGGGGAGCGGCATGAGCGCGCTGCTCGAGGTGCGAGGACTGCGCGCCGGGTACGAGGGGATCCCCGTCGTGGTCGGGCTCGACCTCACGGTCGACGCCGGCGAGATCGTGGCCCTGCTGGGTTCGAACGGAGCCGGCAAGACCACGACCCTCCGGGCCATCTCGGGCATGGTCTCGGCCATGTCCGGTGTCGTCGTGTTCGACCGGGCGGTCGTCAGCGACGACGCGCCCGAGCGGATCGCCCGTCGCGGCCTGGTCCACATTCCCGAGGGACGCGGCCTGTTCCCCAACCTGTCTGTGGGCGAGACACTCCGCCTGGCGGGCGCGCTTGCTGGAGTGTCGAAGGGTGCCCTCAACGAGCGGCTGGCTGCAGTGCATGAGACGTTTCCCATCCTCGCCGGCCGATCGGGTCAGACGGTGGGGACCCTCTCGGGAGGAGAGCAGCAGATGCTGGCCCTGGCGCGCGGCCTCGTGACTGGCCCCATCGGTCGTCGACGACCTGTTCGAGATCGTGGCCCGTTTTCCCGCCGTGGGAACGTCGGTGCTGCTGGTGGAGCAGTTCGTGCACCGCGCCCTGGCACTGTCGTCGCGCGCCTACGTGCTGGACAAGGGCACGGTCGCCTACGACGGAGACTCGGCCACCCTGGCCGCGGACGAGAAGTTCGTGAAGGGCTCGTACCTGGGCGAGATCGACGACGACGCGTTGGTCGGAGCGGGCGCGTCAAGACGTGCGGGTGGTCACGACGAACGCGGTGTCACGCGGCCTGACGGGCATGCTCACGCCCTCACCGAGGAGGTCAGCGTCTCACTCCCGCCGGTGATGCTGCGTTCGCTGCAGGAGCGGGCCGACAACGAGGGGGTTGCCCTCGAGGACCTGCTGCGGGAGCTGGTCGAGTCGGCACCGCGCTCCGAGGCGCCCCGCTCCACGGCGAAGACGCCCGCCGTCCGGTCGAGGCCGCTCAGAGCGGCCAGGACCGCAGGCTCGAGCCCCAGCCGGAGACCGCACGATGGTTGACCGTAGGCCGGACCGGGAAGTCGGCCCGAGGACACGAGCCCGCAGGCGGGTGATCGCGGGCGGCGCGGGTCTTCTGCTGGCCGGTCAGGTCGGTCTCGGAGTCCTGTTCCTCACCTGGGCCGGACCGGCGCGGGCCGCGCCCCAGCTCGCCGTCGTCAACGGCACGGTGGACGGAGGTGCGGACCACGTCCAGGGCGGATCATCCGCCTTTCCCAACTTCAACACCGGCGCTGTCGACAACCACTACCCGCTCGCCCACGCCCACGTGGACTCGTCACCCTTCTCGGAGGGCACCGCCAGTCCCGCCGACACGGGCCCGCTCGGGCAGACGGTGGCTGCCGCCGCCGCGGTGAAGCAACCTCAGTACGCAGACGCGCGCTGCCAGACGACGTCGTGCCCTCCGACGGCGAACGACGTCGGGACCTCCGGCGGGCCGTTCGGTCACGCCTCGGCGCAGGCGAACGAGGCGTCCGGGGTCGCAACGGCCGGCGGCACGGTCACCGACTCCTCGGGCGCCGGCGGGTCGGGCGCGGCCGCCACCGGCTCGGCCGGCCAGGGCCAGCTGGACCGGCTGTGGTCGGCGCTCGGCGCCTGGCGGTCGCAGTTCCTCACCGCCGCCGATGTGGCCAGGTACCCGCCCGCCCGCCGTGAAGCCACCTCGCCCGACGGTACCGACGGAGACACGTCGGTCGGACAGGCCGGCTTCGATCCGAACGCGGGAGTCCTCACGGTCTCGGGAGATGCTCGGGTGG
>VAWP01000044.1:549-25259 GCA_005888295.1 Actinomycetota bacterium | reverse complement strand
CCCCGGGCCAGCATCGTGGACGACGTGGCCGACGTCGAGGTCGACGGCGTACCTGTCGTCCTGGGCCAGCAGGGTCTGTCGGTGAACGGTGCGCAGGTGCCGGGGGTCGCCAACGCGATCGAGGCCGCCAACAGCGCCCTCAACTCCGCCCTCGCCCAGGGCGGCATCACGGTGTCGGCAGTGGCTCCCAGGATCACCAACGGCGACAACCAGGAGACCGTCGACGCCGCTGCGGCGCAGGTGGGTATCCAGCAACCGCAGACGGCGCCGGGGGTGCCGACCCAGACGGTGCGGCACGTGCTGGGCGAGGTCATGGTCGACAGCCTGGCGGTCCCGGGTACGCCCCTGTCCTCGGTCGGCACCGGCGGTGACACGTCTGGGTCCACGGCGGCCGGAGCATCGGGCGGCGAGACGAGCCAGGCCGGCCCGGAGTCGACGGGCGCGACGCCCGCCATCCCGGGCTTGTTGACCATGCCGGGCACGGGCGCCGCAGCAGGCAGCTCCGGCGCGCCGGCCGGACAGCGGGCGGCACCGACGGGCGGCTCGACGTCGGTCTTCCAACCGGTCGCGGCTACGAAGCCGTCGTGGCTCCTGCTGCTGTACTTCTGCTGGCAGTGCCTGGTCCTCGGCACGGCGGCGAGCCTGTGGTGGTGGCGGAAGGCACCGACCTCGTGAGCGCGGAGCTCAAGCCGGCCATCCTCGCCGACGTCAGGGCCTGGGTCGTGTCGCAGGTCGAGCAGCTGCGGGAAGTTGCCCAGGCGGTGTCGGCTCGGCTGGGGCACGGCCAGGAGATCCGGTCGACCTGCCCCGTCGACGACTGGACGTTCACACCTCGCTACACCGACGGGGTCTGCCCGCTGTGCGGCTACCAGCCACCTGGAGTCGACGCCGGCAACGGGTGGCCGGGGCCGATCGACTGGTTCTGGCCCATCCTCGGGACGTTGGTCGTGGCGTCGCTGGCCATGGCGGTCCTCGTGATCGTCGCCTACAACCGGCTCTGAGCTCCGGCACCCGTCGACGCGCCGGGCGGACCCGTCAGTGCGTGTGGCTGGCGCCGGCGGCAGGTCTGCCCACCCGGTGCTCGTATCCCGGCAGCACGGTCCGGTAGATGCAGCAGTCACAGTTCATGAACGCGCCGTCTGTCCGGGCCTCGTCGTAACGCTCGATCACCAGCCGGGCCACGCGGTGGTCGGGACCGAGCTCGCTGCCCACGGCGACGGCGGTGTCGGGATGCACCTCGGCCCACGCCCGGGCCTGCTGACCGATCCGGTCCACGAGGCGGCCGGTGAACAGGAAGTAGGGGACGACCGCGACGCTCGTTGCCCCGAGACGGCGGCAGCGGTCGAGCCCGTCGGTGACCGACGGACGAGCGAGCGACACGAACGCCGGCTCGACCATGCCGAGGCCCCTGGCGTCCTCGAGCAGCCGGGCGACCTTGTAGAGGTCGGCGTTGGCGTCCGGGTCGGTCGAGCCCCGTCCGACCAGCAGCACCGCTCTGTTGCTGGCGCCTGCGGCGACCTGGGTGGCGCGAATGCGGTCCTCGGCCACGGCCAGCACTCCGGGGTGGATGCCGAGGTCGCGGGCATACGTGAAGTCGACCTCGGGATGGCGGGCCCGCCCCCGCGCGAGGGCGGCAGGGCCATCGGTCTTGAGGTGGCCCGCCCCGAGCAGGACGAGCGGGACCGCGACGACCGACTTCACGCCGCTGTCGACCAGGTCGTCGAGCGCCGTGTCGAGGTCCGGCCGGGCCAGCTCGATGAAACCGCAGCCGTGGGTCAGGTCCGGCCGCAGCCGACGGACGAGCTCGGCGAGCTGCCAGTACTGGTCGACGCCGGCGGCAGAGCGGCTGCCGTGGCCGATCAGGAACAGGGCGGGCTGGCGCTCACCCACGTCCGTCACCCGTGCCCGGAAGTGCCTGTGCGAGTCGGACGATGGCGTTGACGGCGGCAGCGGTCACGGCCGAGCCTCCCTTCTCGCCCACGTTGGAGATCGTGGGTAGTGCGCTCTCCCTGGCCGCGGCCTTGGCGTCGGCGGCACCGACGAAGCCGACGGGCAGCGCCACGACGAGGGCCGGTGCGAAATCCTCCTCAGCCGCCATGCGAAGCACCTCGAGCAGCGCGGTCGGAGCACAGCCGACGGCCACCAGCGCGCCGGTCGGATGGCGGCGAGCGGCGAGAGCTATGGCTCGGGCGCTACGGGTCGGCCCGGTGACTGATACCGACGCAACCTCGTCGAGACAGCAGATCGTGTCGATGCCCGTGATCCCCCGTTGGAGCATCTCGACGTCGGTCAGCACGGGACCGCCCGCCCGCACGGCCGCGACGCCGGCACCCACGGACGCTTCGTCGACGACCATGGTGTCTGCGTAGTCGGGGTCGGCGCTGGCGTGGATGACTCGGGCCACCACTGCGCGCGCCCCGGGACCGAGGTGCGACAGGTCGACCCGCTGCTGGAGCAGCCGGTAGCTCTCGGCCTCGATGGGATGGGGAGCACCGAGATCGGGCGGCATCAACGAGGGCCTTCCGAGATGGCGCCGGCCGGGCACACCTCGATGCAGGCCAGGCAACTGGTGCAGCGGTGGCTCACCACGGCCGGCCGGCGTGGTGCGGGCAGTAGGGCCGCCTCCGGACAGGTGATCAGGCACGCGCCACAGGCCGTGCACCGGGGGTCGATGGTGATAGTTCCATGGGGCAGGTCGCCGGCCGGGTTCACGGCCGATAGCCCCTGGGCGTGACCATCCTGCCGTTCACGACCCGCGTCGCCGACGACCCGACGACCACACACGTCGTCATTCCCACCGCGTCGGCGTTCAGCTCGCCGAGGGTCGTGAGGCGCACGCGCTGATCGGAGCGGCACACGTCGGTCGCCACGCCGACGGGGGTGGAGGGTGCCCGGTGGGCGAGCAGGATCCGGCGCGCCGCGTCGAGCTGCCAGGGGCGACGCCGGGAGCGCGGGTTGTAGAGGCACACCACCAGGTCTGCGACGGCCGCTGCCTCGAGCCGGGACTCGATGGTGGACCACGGTGTCAGGAGATCGGAGAGGCTGATGGCGGCATGGTCGTGTCCGAGGGGGGCGCCGAGAGCTGCGGCTGCAGCGGTGGCGGCGGTGATCCCCGGCACCACCTCGACGTCGAAGGCTGACGCCGTGCCGTCGACGGCGACGGGCGTCAGATCGAGGGCGACCGACGCCATTGCGTACACACCGGCGTCGCCCGAGCAGACGAGCGCCACCCGCCGACCGGCGCGGGCCTCGTCGACGGCGCGGCGGGAGCGCTCCTGCTCGTCGCCGATGGAGGAGCGCACGGCCTCGTGGTGCGGACCGATCAGGTCGGCGCACTGGTCCACGTAGGGGCCGTAGCCGATGACGATCTCGGCGTGGCGGACGGCGGCCTCGGCGGCGGGCGTTCGGTGGCGGGCATCACCCGGCCCGAGGCCGACGATGGCGAGGTGGCCTCGGGCCTGGAGCCGTCGAGCGACGGCCACGGCGGCGTGAGCAGACGTGCGCTTGGTGACGACGAGCTCCGCTCCGGGTCCGGCCGCGAGCAGCGCCGCCGCCTCGGCGACGCTGGGGGTGCCGACGGCGGCGCGGACCGTGCCGCTCGGCGTCGGCACGGGGACCTTGCGAAGCGTGTCGGCGCCGAACAGGCGCAGCCGGCCGCCGGGGCTTGACGCTGGGGCCGGAAGGGACGTGGGCCCTGTCCCTGGTTCCAGATTGCGTCGAAACGGGCCCCCGCGCTCGCCGCTTTCGACCAAATGTGGAACGGGAGCGAGCACGGCGTCCTCGTCTGGGCCATCACGGGCGTCTGCCGACGCCGTGGCCCGCGTCCCCGGTTCCACATTGCGTCGAGACGAGCCTCCGTGCTCGCCGCTTTCGACGAAATGTGAAACGGCGCGAAGAGCCGGCTCCTCGGCTCGCCGGTCGATGGTCGCCACCTCCGACAGGCACACAGCGTCCAACCCTGCGTCGGCCAGGCTGTCGGACAGCAGCGCCACCACCTCGTCGGGCGGAGCACCGGTCGACGTCCCGATACCGGCCACGAGGGTCGGTGGTCGCAGGACTGCCACTCCGGGACGGTCCTCGACGACGCGATCGGTGACGACTACTCGTTCGGGTCCGGTGCCGACGGGGAGCGTCGAAGGCACCGGCCATGACAGGGCGTTGTCGACGATCGGAGCCCGACCGTCGAGGATGGCGGCGGTCACCCCGGCGACGTCTCCTCCGGCGACGAAGCCAGGAAGCGTGTCGAGCGGACACGTCCCCGTGGCGTCTGTGGCGGTGGTCACGACGGGTTGGGCCCCGACCAGGGATGCCACCCGGCGGGCCAGCGTGTTGGCACCTCCGAGGTGGCCCCCGCACAGCGCCACCGCGAACCGGCCGGCGTCGTCCAGGCACACCACGGCGGGATCCGCCCGCTTGTCCGTAAGCATCGGCGCCACGATGCGCACGGCCGCTCCGGTGGCCAGCACGAGCACGAAGGCATCGACGTCGGACCACCGGTCGCGCACGGTGGCGCCAGCCTGCCCGTGGGCATGCTCGAACGGCAGCCGTCCCGCCAGCAGTCGACCCCGCTCGGTGACGCTGATGGTGAGCACCCTCACGTCGTCGGCTCCCGGTCGAGCTCCTCGCGAGGGCCCCACACCACGAACACCGGGTTCTCGGCCGCCAGGCGCAGGCCTCCGTCGGGAAGGCGACGCGCACGCGACACCCCGACCTGCACCATGGCTCCCAACCGGTCGGCAGCGCCGACGGCGCGGTCGACGGCGGCGTAGGTGGCCACCACCCGTCCACCGGGCCGCAGGTGGTCGAGCACGGCGGAGAGCACGGCGTGACCGCCCCCGCCGACGAAGACCCGGTCGGGATCGGGAAGCCCGGCGAGGGCGGCCGGCGCCCGCCCGCCGATCACCTCGACGGCGACGCCGTGGCGATCGGCGTTGCGGCTGATGCGCCCCGCGTCGTCGCCCTCCTCCTCGACGGCCAGCACCCGGAGACCGGGACAGAGCCGGGCGCACTCGATGGCGACGCTGCCGCTCCCTGCGCCCACGTCCCACACGACGCCTCGAGGCGGCAAGGCCAGCTTGCCGAGGGCGACTGCCCGCACCTCGGCCCCGGTGATCATGCCGCCGCGGTGATCGAAGGACCCGTCGGGAAGACCCCAGGCGAGGGCGGGCGTGGACGGCGGGCCCGGTTCCGCCAGCAGGATCACCACCGAGAGCGGGTCCCACCGGCCAGCGGCAAGGCCCGCCAGGTCGACGATGTCGACCCGCTCGCCGGCATCTCCCATCCGCGCGCACACGGCGGCCCGCCGGTCGGTGACACCCAGCTCGAGCAGAGCGCCGCCGAGGGCCTCGGGAGGCGATTCGGGGGACACGAGCACCGCCACCTTGGGATGGGAGGCTGCGGCCCGAGCGGCGGCCATGAGGGGACGTCCGTGCGCGGACACCACGGCGGCGTCGTCCCACGCCATCCCCAGACGGGCGAACGCCAGCGCGACAGATGAGGGAGCCGGGTGCACCTCCAGGCTCGCCGCTCCGAACCGCTCGGCGAGCGGCCGCACGATCCCAAAGAACCCTGGATCCCCCGACGCGAGCACGCACACGGGGCCGGGCTCAGCCTGGATCTCGTCGAGGGCAGCACCGAGGTCGCCAGTCAACGGCACCGTTCGCACGCCAGCGGCCAGGGCCCCCAAGGCGGTCAGGTGGCGACGTCCGCCCACGACGAGGGCGGCTCGATCGACGGCATGCCGGGCCTCCGCGCCCGCCCCGCACAGGCCCTCGACTCCGAGGCCCACCACGGCGATCCGGTCAGGCACGGGCGACCACCTCGGCGCCGTCGAAGTCGACCATCCACACCTCGACGGCCAGCCGACCTTCGACGTGGGCCTCGCAGGAGGCGCGCGCCTCGCGGCAGAGCGCGGCGAGCGGCGTCGCGAAGTCCTGCGCCCGGCAGGCTTCGAAGAAATGCCGAGCGGTCGCGGTCGCCGTCGCCGCGGCGACGACCGGCGGTGGAGCCGACGCCTCCCGGGCCACCCGCGCCATGAGGTCGTTGTCGACCTTCGAGCGGTGGAAGTGGGTCATCATCACCCCGGCGGCCAGCTTGGTGATCTTGCCGGCCATGGCCACCAGGACCGCCCGTCGCATCCCGGCGGCCGCGGCGCGCCGCAGGGCGATGCCGGTGAAGTCTCCGACCTCGACGACACAGACCGGGTCCAGCTGGGGGAGCAGGCCCAGGGCAGCCTGCTCGGAACGGCTGCCGGTGGCCAGCACGATCGCCGTCTCGCCCTGGGCGGCGGCCACGTCCACCTGCTGGACCACCGACGCCCGGTAGGCCGCGGTGGAGAACGGCCGGACCACGCCGGTCGTCCCCAGGATGGAGATGCCTCCGAGGATCCCGAGACGGTCGTTGGTGGTCTTGGCGGCCATGGCCTCGCCGTCTGGCACCGAGAACGTGACCCGCACGGGACGATCGGTCACCTCGGCCAGGGCAGCGCCGATCATCCGCCGCGGGACGGGGTTGATGGCGGGGTCGCCGACAGCCAGTCCCAGCCCGGGCTTGGTGATCGTCCCCACGCCGGGGCCGGCTCGGAGCTCGGGACCCGTTGCCCCCGCCGCGACCCAGTCCACCGAAGCCGTGACGTGGGCCCCGTGCGTGCAGTCGGGGTCGTCGCCAGCATCCTTCACGACGACGGCGCGGGTCGTCGTACCGTCCACCTCGACGGCGAGCTCGACCCGCCGACCGTCGGGCAGGGCCACGTCGACCAGCGTGGGGACGGTGCCGGTGACGAGGCCGAGGGCCGCCGCCTTGGCCGCGGCCGACGCGCACGTACCCGTCGTCCAGCCCGTGCGGAGGCCGCGCCCTCGTCGGGGCGAAATGGAGCTCTGCTCAGCGGACCTCACTGCGCCCCCTTCCGGGCGGCGCGCCCCACGGTCGATCCCCGTCGGGACCGGCGGCGGAACTGGTGCGCGAAACCCGGGGAGTAGAGGTGGCTGCGGGCGCCGTCTCGGCCGGCGGCCAGGGCCGGTCCCACCAGGACGAGAACCGTGGTCCGGGCTCCTGTTGCGGCCAGGTCCCCGGCCAGGCGGCCGACCGTCGTCGGCACGACCTGCTCGTCGGGCCAGCTGGCCCGCACCACGATCACGGCGGGCGTGTCGCCGTCGTAGCCACTGCCCGGGCCCAGCAGCTCCTCCTGGAGCTGGCGGGGGCGGGCGCCGGAGAGGAACACGGCCATCGTCGCGCCGTGGGCCGAAAAGGCGGCCACCGACTCGCGCGCCGGCATCGAGGCCGCAGTCCGTCCCGCCAGCCGGGTCATGACGACGCTCTGGGCCAGGGCTGGGACGGTCAGCTCCCGTCCGGCCGCAGCCGCGGCCGCGGCCAGCGAGCTGACGCCGGGGACGATCTCGAAGTTCCGCCCGTTGTCCACGCACCAGTCGATCTGCTCCTGGATGGCGCCGTAGAGCGCGGGGTCGCCCGAGTGCAGCCGGACCACCGACTCGGTGGGATGCGCCGCGTACACGCCGAGGACGTCCTCGAGCGTCATGGCTGCCGAGTCGTGGACGACGGCGTCGGGCCTGGCGTGGGTGAGCAGAGCCTCGGGCACGAGCGACGAGGCCCACACGACCACGTCGGCTCGGCCGAGCCGCTGAGCGCCCCGCACCGTGATCAGATCGGCCGCGCCCGGGCCGGCGCCCACGAAGGTGATCACGGCTGTTGCCCCTGTCCGCGACGGGCGCCCGGTGGGACGATGACCGTGGCCAGGTAGGTGGCCGGACCATCGGCGAGCTGCGCGAGCGGCCCCGTGCGCTCGCCGGGGAGGCCCAGGAGCTCGCCCATGACCGCGCCCTCGAGCCGACCGGCACGGGAGAGGCTGGCCGCGATCTCGGGCACGTGGCGGCCGCCCTTGTACACGACGACGGCGCGGGTCGGATCCTCGATGGCGGCGTCGAGCGCCTCGGGACCGTCGAGCGCGGTGACCAGCGACAGCGACTCGGTGCCGTCGAGCAGGACGGCGCCGGCGCGGGCGGCGAGGGCCTGGAACGCCATGATCCCGGGCACGCTGCCGATCTCCACGGTGGGCCGCAGGCCGCGCACGGCCGCGGTCAGCGACGAGAAGGTGCTGTAGATGTTGGGATCGCCCAAGGTGACGAAGGCCACCTGCTCGCCATCGTCGAGCCAGCGAACGAGCGCCTGTGCCGCGGCGCGATGGGAGGCCTCACGCGCTCCCCGACCGTCGCCGCCCGCGGTCATGTCGAAGACGAGACGCTCCATGTGCAGCTCGGGACTGGCCTGGCGGACGATCGCCTCGGCCCGGCCGACGGCGTCCACCGCGGTCGACGGCGCCACGACCCGATCGGACTCGGCGACGACCCGAAGCGCCTGTCGAGTGACGAGCTCCGGATCGCCCGGTCCGACCCCCACGCCCAGCAGCCGGCCGCCGGACTGGGGTGCAGCCGTCGCCATGGTCGTCTCCCGCAGAAGCCGGTGGTCCTCGTCGCGGCGGGTGTCTGGCTCCCGGATCGGCGCTGGCCCCAGGCTCTGGGGTTCGCTCCCCGGTCACAGCGGCCCAGTCATAGTGAATGGGGCTCGCGCCGGTCTCCCACCGGCTTCCCGCGCTCGGCGACGGGTGCCGATCCTAGCGACCCCGGTAGGCTGCGGCGATGGGCAGAGGAGCACGACCGAAGGTTCGCTGGCACAACGACCGCATCCGCGCCAAGAAGGCGCGGCTGAAGCGCCAGGCTGTCAGCCGGGCCGAGGCGGCCCGAGCCGAGCAGCAGCATCAGGCCCCCGGGACCGCGTCCTGACCTGACTGGCTGCGGCCACCAGGCGCTCGGCCGGGGCGGGGTCGGCGCCGAGGTGGAGGTGGAGGTAGGACGCGAGGAGGGTGGACGTGGCGAACCCCGCCCTGCCCGCGCCGAAGCGCCCTTCGAGGTCGAGCGCGTCGCCCGCCGGATCCAGCACCGAGTAGTGGAACTCGTGGCCTCGCAGCTGCGTGCCCGGCCCCCCCACGGGAGTTGGAACGAGGACCCGGGCCCGGCGATAGCCCAACGTGAGACGGCCGGTCATGTGGCCGGCGGCCGGCACCACACCCGCCAGCGGTCGTTCATCGAGTGAACGCGCCAGCCACAGCAGTCCACCGCACTCGGCCCAGGTCACCAGGCCGCTCGTCACACGGCGCCTGACGTCGGCCAGCAGGGGAGTGTTCGCCGCCAGCGTCTCGAGGAAGACCTCGGGGAACCCTCCGCCTGCGTACAGGGCGTCGACGCCATCCGGCAGGACTGTGTCGCGCGCTGGGTCGAACACGACCAGCTCCGCGCCCGCTTCCTCGAGCCGTTCGAGGTTGTCGGGGTAGGCGAAGCTGAAGGCCGGGCCTCCGGCCACTGCGACCCGGGCGGACCCGCTCGGCCGAGCCGGGGCGTGAGCGGGAGCGCGTCGGCGCGGGGCGGACCTGGCCAGGGTCATCAGCCCGGGCACGTCGCAGTGGCGTTCGATGGCGGCAGCCAGTGCCGCCAGCGACCGGTCGACCTCGGCCCGGTGCTCGACGACGGGGACGAGACCGAGGTGGCGCTCGCGCCAACCCAGCGCGTCGTCTCGAGGGAGGGCGCCGTACACGGAGACGTCGAGAGGCTCGAGGGCTTCGCGCAGGAGGACCTCGTGCCCGGGGCTGCCGACCCGGTTGAGCACGACCCCGGCCACCCGGACGCCGCGGTCGAACGAGGCGTAGCCGTGGACCAGCGCTGCGACCGAGGTGCTCATGGCCGCAGCGTCGACGACCAGGACCACGGGAGCGTCGAGGAGCGCGGCCGCCTCCGCCGTGCTGCCCAGCGCGCCGTCGTCGCCACCGAAGGAGGCTCCGTCGAAGAGCCCCATGACCCCCTCGACGACGAGCACGTCGGCCGACGCCGCGGCCCGGGCGGCGAGCGAGGCGATCGTCGGCGCCCCGCAGATC
Organism: Actinomycetota bacterium; assembly: GCA_005888295.1. Classification (GTDB taxonomy): domain Bacteria; phylum Actinomycetota; class Acidimicrobiia; order Acidimicrobiales; family AC-9; genus AC-9. The sequence goes on along the minus strand of VAWP01000044.1, from coordinate 15,319 downwards.
CAGGCGTCGAGGTTGCGGGCCGGCCGGCCCGTGGCCAGGGCGTGGTAGCCGGGGTCGATGAAGTCGGGGCCGACCTTGGCGCTGGCGACAGCGACGCCCCGGCGGGCGAGGGCCGACATGAGGCCGGTGGCGACGGTCGTCTTGCCGACGCCGGAGTGGGTGCCGGCCACCACGAGGCGGGCGCCGAGCTCACCCACGTCAGTACTCGATGCCCTTCTTGGCGGTGATGCCGCGGTCGTAGGCGTGCTTGACCTTGCGCATCTCGGTGACCGTGTCGGCCACCTCGACGAGCTCGGGCGCCGCGTCCCTGCCGGTGACCACGACGTTCGTGCGCGGCGCCCGTTGGCGGAGGCCGGACACCACGTCGTCCACCGTCACCCAGCCGTAGGTCACGGCGTAGGTGAGCTCGTCGAGGATAAGCAGGTCGTAGTCGCCCGAGGACAGCTTGGCCCTGGCGACCTCCCAGGCGTGGCGGCCCTTGGCCGCCGTCTCGTCGAGGTCGGTCGACTCCCAGGTGAAGCCGTCACCCAGGGTGTGCCACTCGACGTCGAGATGGTCGGCGAGCTTGCGCTCACCGACCTTCCACTTACCACCCTTGACGAACTGGACGACGCCCACCCGCCAGCCTCGGGCCCAGGCCCGTCCCATGACGCCGAAGGCGGCCGACGACTTCCCCTTGCCGTGCCCGGTGTTCACCAGGACGACGGAATCGGCGCGTGCCATGCCCGGCACGGTAGTGTCGGCGCCGCAGCGCAGGGAACCCGGTGGGAGTCCGGGGCTGTCCCGCAACTGTGACCGGGGAGCGATCCTCGCCATCAGGCCACGGCCCGTCGGGCGGGAAGGCCGAGGGGAGCGTCGATCCGGGAGCCAGGAGACCTGCCTGCCCGGGCCCCGTGTCGGATGGGTTGCGGAGGGACGCGTGGACGTCGTGCAGTTGCAGATCCGGTCTCGCCGGGAGAACGGTCGGGACCTTCCAGTCCTGGTGTGGCGTTCGCCGGCGTCAGTGCGCGCCATCGCCTCGGCACCGCACGGCGGCGGGCTCGGGCTGCGACGATGGGTCGTCAACGCCCAGGTGCCGGCGTCCTACGCCCGTCGCGACCCCGACCACCATCTGGGCAAGCTCGGCGTGTCGCTCGGCCTGCCCGGTCGGGGGGTCGGCATGCTCACGGCCGCCGACGTGCGTCAGCACGGCGTCGCCACCGACGGCGGGGTGGGGGTGGTGGCCACCGTCGGCCTGACCCACCCGGTGCTGGCCGCCGCGCCGGACGGAGCCCGCCAGCCGCTGGTCGGCACGATCAACGTGGTCGTGAGCGTTCCGGAGCGGCTCACCGACTCGGCGCTGGTGAATGCGGTGTCCACCGCCACCGAGGCGAAGGTGCAGGCGCTGTCCGAGCTGGGGATCGACGCCACCGGCACGGCGACCGACGCCGTCTGCGTGCTGTGCCCCGGCGAGGGCAGGCCGCACGCCTTCGGCGGGCCCCGCTCGATGTGGGGGTCGCGTTTGGCGCGCGCCGTCCACGCCGCCGTGCGGCGCGGCACCTGGGAGGGACAGGGGTGATCGCCCTGGTGCTCGGAGGAGCCCGGTCGGGCAAGTCGGAGGTCGGCGAGAGCCGGGCGGCCGGGCTGCCCGCGCCGGTCACCTACGTGGCCACGACGGTCGCGGCAGACGAGGAGATGGCCGGGCGCATCGCCGCCCACCGTGCCCGCCGGCTGGCCACCTGGACGACCGTCGAGGTCGGCCAGGGCGAGGACCTCGGCGCCGTGCTGCGCTCGCTGCCCGGGACCGCTCTGGTCGACTCCCTGGGCGCCTGGCTGGCGGGTGCGACGTCGTTCGCCGTGGACGGGGAGCGGCTGTGTGACGAGCTGACTGGCCGCACCGGTGACACCGTCCTCGTCACGGACGAGGTCGGGCTGGGGGTGCACCCGAGCAGCGAGATGGGACGCCAGTTCCGGGACGAGCTCGGCGCGCTCAACCGCATGGTGGCGGCGGTGGCCGACGAGGTGCTGCTCGTGGTCGCCGGTCGGGTCCTCCCCCTCGAGCGGGCGTGATGCGCCGGGCCCTGTCGTTCCTCACCCCCATCGGCGGGGCCACGCGGCCGTCCGGGAGCGCCCTGCTCTGGTTCCCGGTCGTCGGGGCGCTGCTCGGACTCGCGCTCGGGGGCATCTGGTTGGGGTCCGCCAAGGTGTGGAACGCGCCGGTCGCGGCCGCCGTGGTGGTGGCGGCCGACCTGGGGCTCACGGGCCTGCTGCACCTCGACGGACTGGCCGACGCCGCCGACGGTCTCCTGCCCCATCTGCCGCGGGGGCGGCGTCTGGCCGTGATGGCCGAGCCGGGCGTCGGAGCGTTCGGGGTCGGAGTGGTGGGCGCCGTGCTGCTCCTTCGCTTCGGCGCCCTCGCCGCCCTGCGACCGGGCTGGTTGCTGCTGGGGGGGTTGTGGTGCGCCTCGCGGACCTGGATGGCGGTGGCGGCGCGGACGCTGCCGTACGTTCGGCCCGAAGGGGGGCTGGCGTCCGCCTTCCGGGAGGGACCCGGCCGCCCCGTCGTCGTGGCGGCCGTTGGGCTGGCCGGCTCGCTGGCGATGATCCTGGTGTGGCGTCCGGCGGCGGGCGCGGCCTCGCTGGCGTCGGCGACACTCGCCGCGGTCGGCGTCCTGGTGTTGGCTCGCCGGCGGGTCGGCGGCTTCACGGGCGACGTCCTCGGCGCCAGCGGCATGGTCGGCGAGACCGTCGGCCTCCTCGTGGCAGCGGCCCGATGGTGAGCGGTCGGGCTGTCGGCGCGGCGGGAGGGTTCCTCGCCGACAAGCTCCTCGGTGAGCCGCGACTGCAGCCCCACCCGGTGTCGGCGTTCGGCTCGGTCATGGCGTCGCTCGAGCGCAGGTTGTGGCGCGACGATCACCTCGCCGGCGCCCTGCACGCCGCCGCCGGCTCCAGCCTCGGCCTGGTGGCGGGGCTGGCCGTGCGGGGTGTCCTCGGCCCCGGCCTGCCGTCGACGCTGGCCGCGACCTACCTGTCGGTCGCGGGGAGGGGGTTGGCCGAGGCTGCGACCAGTGTCGTCGCCGCGCTGGAGGCTGACGATCTCGACGAGGCGCGCGCCCTGCTGCCCGCGCTCGTCGGTCGCGACCCGGCTGCGCTGGACGAGAAGGAGATCACCCGGGCGGTCGTCGAGTCGGTGGCCGAGAACACCGTCGACGCGGTGGTCGCCCCGCTGTTGTGGGCGGCGGTCGCCGGCGCGCCCGGTGCCTTGGGCCACCGCGCCGTGAACACCGTGGACGCCATGGTCGGTCAGCGGAGCATTCGCTATCTCCGCTACGGCTGGGCCGGGGCGCGACTCGACGACGCCGCCGCCTGGGTGCCCGCCCGCGTCACCGCCGTCGCGGTAGCTGCGGTGCGGCCGCACACCGCGGGTGCGGTCTGGCAGGCGGTGCGCGAGGACGCGCCCCGTCATCCTTCGCCCAACGCCGGCGTGGCCGAGGCGGCCTTCGCCGCCGCCCTCGGGCTGCGGCTGGGCGGAGAGAACCGCTACGGCGACCGGATCGAGACCCGCCCACCTCTCGGCCGCGGACGACCGCCGGAGCTGGCGGACGTGGCGGAGGCCGTGCGGCTCTCGTCGCACGTTGGCACCGCCGTGGCAGGGTCGCTGGTCGCCGTCGGCCTGGTCGGGAGACGGCGCCGGTGAGGGCGTCAGGTGTCGTCGCACCTCTCGAGGAGCACGGGGGCGACGGCCAGCGCGTGGCCGCGGCGCTGGGGCTCGATCCCTCTGGCGTGCTCGACCTCTCGGCCAGCATGAACCCCGTCGCACCCGACCCGGTGCCGGTGCTCGCCCGCCACCTCGACGCGACACGTCGCTACCCGGATCCTCGACGGGCGACCGCGGCGCTGGCCGAGATGCTCCAGGTCGACGGACGACGCGTGCTGCTCACCAACGGCGGCTCCGAGGCCATCGCGCTCGTCGCCGCGGAGGTGCGGACGGGGTGGGTCGACGAGCCGGACTTCAGCCTCTACCGACGCCACCTGGAGAGCCTCGATCCGAGCGGGCCACGGTTTCGCTCCAACCCTCACAACCCGACCGGCGTCCTGGCCGCCCCGGACGACCGCGCCGGGGTGTGGGACGAGGCGTTCTACCCGCTGGCCACCGGCCGCTGGACCCGCGGCGACGTCGATCGAGGATCGGTCGTCGTCGGCTCCCTCACCAAGGTGCTGGCCTGCCCCGGCTTGCGGCTCGGCTACGTCCTGGCGCCCGACCCGGACCTGGTCGACCGGCTGGCGCGCCGCCAGCCGAGCTGGTCGGTCAACGGGCTCGGTGCGGCAGCGCTTCCGGCCCTCCTTACGCCCGTCGATCTCCCGGCGTGGGCGAGGTCCATCGCCGAGCTGCGTCGCCAGCTCGTCGACCTCCTGGAGCGACACGGTCTGCGCCCCCGACCCGCGGCGGCCAACTTCGTGCTGGTGGCCGGGGCCACAGGGCTGCGTTCGCGCCTGGCGCAGAGCGGTGTGGTCGTGCGCGACTGCACGAGCTTCGGACTGCCCGACCACGTGCGCGTCGCCGTGCCCGACGCCGATGGGCTGCACCGCCTGGACGCCGCGCTCGAGGAGACGGACGACCGATGAGGGGCGCGCTCATGGTCTGCGGCACGGCCAGCGATGCGGGCAAGAGCCACGTGGTGAGCGGGCTGTGCCGGCTGCTGGCCCGACGGGGGATCTCGGTCGCGCCGTTCAAGGCCCAGAACATGGCGCTCAACTCGTTCGTCACCGCCGGTGGACACGAGATCGGTCGGGCCCAGGCGGCGCAGGCGCTGGCCGCAGGGGTCGAGCCCGACGTGGCCATGAACCCGATCCTGCTCAAGCCCACGGGCGAGCGGACCAGCCAGGTCGTCGTCATGGGCCGGCCCATCGACCACATGGAGGCCGCCGTCTACCACGACCACAAGCCACGATTGCTGGGTGTCGTGCTCGATGCCCTCGCCCAGCTGCGGGACCGCCACGAGGTCGTCATCTGCGAGGGCGCCGGCAACCCGGCCGAGATCAACCTCCTCGATCGCGACATCGTGAACCTGCGGGTCGCCGCCGAAGGGCGGATGCGGGCGATCGTCGTCGGCGACATCGACAGGGGCGGCGTGTTCGCTGCCCTCTACGGCACGGTCGCCCTGCTGCCTCCCGAGTACCGCGACCTCGTGGCCGGCTTCGTCATCAACAAGCTCCGCGGCGATCCTGCCCTGCTCGGCGACGGACCGGCGGACCTCGAGCGGCGCTGCGGCGTCCCGGTCATCGGGGTCCTGCCATACGTGCACGACATCGGCCTGGACGCCGAGGACTCCCTCGCCCTGACCGGGCCCCGTCCCGCAGCGCGCGGGCCCGCCGTCGCCGACGGGTTGGACGTGGCCGCCATCCGGCTGCCCCGGCTGGCCAACTTCACCGATCTGGACGCATTGGCCATCGAGCCAGGCGTGGGCGTGCGCTTGGTCGACTCGCCCGCGGCCCTGGGCCAGCCCGACCTCCTGGTGCTGCCCGGCTCCAAGGCGACCGTGGCCGATCTCGAGTGGCTCCGGGGGCGGGGCCTGGACCGGGCCATGGCGGTGGCCGTCGCCGGAGGGGCGACGTTGCTCGGTGTGTGCGGCGGCTACCAGATGCTCGGCCGCGAGATCGTGGACCACGTCGAGTCGGGGCGCGGCACTGTCGAGGGGCTCGGTTGGCTGGACACGTCGACGACCTACGGCGTGGAGAAGGTCACGCGTCAGCGCCGGGGGCGGGCGCGGGGACACCGGGTCTCGGGGTACGAGATCCATCACGGGCGGACGCTTGTCGATGAGCGCCACCGTCCGTGGATCGAGCTCGACGACGTCTACGGATCCGAGCCCGAGGGCGCTGCGAACGGCGGCGGGACCGTGCTGGGCACGAACCTCCACGGGTTGATGGAAGAGGACGGATTCCGGGCTGCGCTGCTCACCGAGGTGGCCAGTCGCCGCGGCCGACGCTTCGTGGCTGCCGGGGTGTCGTTCGCCGGCGCGCGCGAGACGCAGCAGGACCGCCTGGCCGACCTCGTCGAGGCACACCTCGACATGGCCGCGGTCGAGAAGCTGATCATGGACGGCTCGCCGTGATCCTCGTCCTGACCAACGCCGACACCGAGATCCTGGCCCTGCGCACCGTGGCCGAGGGCCTGCCGCCGGGGTTTCCTGCCGTGCGGGCCGCCAACCCCGCAAGGCTCACCGAGGCGCCGTCGCTCGAGGGCGTTGACGCGGTGCTGGTCCGGCTGCTGGGTGGGCGCCGGGCGTGGGAGGGTCCCTTCGACGAGCTGGTCCGGCGGTGCCTGGCGGGCCCGATCCCGCTGCTCGCCTTCGGCGGAGAGGCGGCGCCGGACCAAGAGCTCGCCGCGGCAACGACGGTGCCCGACGACATCGCGGCGCGGGGATTCGAGTACCTCGTCCAGGGCGGGTTGGCCAACATCGAGCACCTGCTCCGGTTCGTGGCCGACACCGTCCTCGGACACGGGTACGGCTTCGAGCCTCCGGTCGCCGTCCCCTCGTGTGGCGTCCTCGGTGACCCCGACATCGACCCTGCCCGCCCCACGATCGGGGTCGTCTTCTACCGGGCCCACCTCCTGTCTGGGAACACCGGGTTCGTCACCGACCTGTGCGCCGCCATCGAGGCCAGGGGCGCCAACGCCCTGCCGGTCTACTGCTACTCGCTGCGTCCGGACGGCGACGACGGAACGGTCCCGGCCATCGAGCTGCTGGCCGCGCACGACGTCGCCGCCGTCGTCACCACGGTGCTGGCTGCCGGCTCGGCGCGCGACGACGGCGATGGCTGGGATGCGTCCGCCCTGGCCGCCATGGACGTCCCGGTGCTCCAGGCCGTGGCCGCCACGTCGTCGAGCGACGCCTGGGCCGACAGCAGCGGTGGACTGTCACCCCTCGACGTGGCGATGGCCGTCGCCGTCCCCGAGCTCGATGGCCGGGTCGTCGGTCCTGCCTTCTCGTTCAAGGAGACCGTTGACGACGGCGACGACCTCGGCGCGCCCGTCACCGCCTACCGCACCGTCGCCGACCGCGTCGATCGGATCGCCGGCTTGGCCACCAGGCTGGCTTCCCTGCGCCGCACGCCGGTGAGCCAGCGCCGGGTCGGCCTGGTCCTCTCCGCCTATCCCACCAAGCGCAGTCGTCTCGGCAACGCCGTGGGACTCGACACCCCTGCGTCGGTCATCGAGCTGTTGCGTGCCCTCGCCGCCGCCGGCTATCGGGTCGACCGAGTGCCGCCCGACGGCGACGCCCTGATGGCAGAGCTGGCCGACGCCGTGCCGTACGCCAGCGACGAGCCCGAGCCGGTTGCTCGCGGCGACGGCGCCGGGTCGTGGAGCGAGGACGAGTACGAGCGACATTTCGCGCAACTGCCGGCACAGGCCAGGGCCGACCTCACCGAGGCGTGGGGGCCTGCACCCGGGGGGGTCTTCACCGACGGCGGGCACCTCGTCTTCGCCGGGCTCGACCTGGGCGGGGTGCTGGTCGCAGTGCAGCCGCCGCGGGGCTTCGGCGAGAGCGCTGTCGCCGTCTACCACTCGCCCGACCTCGCTCCCACCCACCACTACGTCGCCTTCTACCGCTGGCTCGACGCCGAGTGGGGCGCCGACGCCATCGTCCACGTGGGCAAGCACGGGACGCTGGAGTGGTTGCCGGGCAAGAGCGTCGGCCTGTCGGCCGCCTGCTGGCCTGACGCCGCCCTCGGTGACCTCCCCGTCGTCTACCCCTTCGTGATGAACGACCCCGGTGAGGGGACCCAGGCCAAGCGGCGGGCCCACGCTGTGATCGTGGACCACCTGGTGCCGCCGCTGACGCGGGCCGACACGTACGACGATCTGGCCCGCCTGGAAGCACTGCTGGACACGCACGCCCAGGCAGCCGCGCTGGACCCCGGCAAGCTTCCGGCCATCCGGCGCCAGGTATGGGACCTGCTGGTCCAGGCCGAGATCCATCGCGACCTCGGGATGTCCGAGCCACCAGGAGGCGACGATGGGTTCGAGGACCCCGCGTTCGACGACGCCATCCTCCACGTCGACGGATACCTGTGCGAGCTGAAGGACGCCCAGATACGGGGTGGGTTGCACACCCTCGGGCGGCCCCCCGACGGAGAAGCCGAGCTCGACCTGGTGCTGGCCCTCACCCGGCTGGACCAGGGCGCCGTGCCGTCGCTGCGCACGACCGTGGCCGGGGAGCTCGGGGTCGACCTGGCGTCGGGCCGGAGAGCGGATGTCGACAGCGTCGAAGCAGAATGCCGACGGCGGCTCAGCGCGCTCCAGGCGCGCCGGTGGGAGCCGAGCAGCGCCGAGGGAGACGCGACGCTGCGGTGGGTCGGCCAGCGGCTCGTGCCCGCGCTCCACCGGACGACCGACGAGATCTCGTCGGTGCTCGCCGCTCTCGACGGGCGCCACGTCCCTTCCGGCCCGAGCGGGGCGCCGTCGCGCGGGATGGCCCACGCCCTGCCGACAGGGCGCAACTTCTACTCCCTCGACCCGCGCGCCGTCCCGTCACCACTGGCCTGGCAGGTCGGATCGCTGCTCGCCGAACGACTGCTGGAGGCCCACGTGGCCGAGGAGGGCCGGTACCCCCAATCGGTCGGGCTGGTCGTGTGGGGCACGGCGGCCATGCGGACCTCGGGCGACGACATCGCCGAGGCGTTGGCTCTGATGGGCGTGCGGCCCGTGTGGGCGGAGGAGACGGGGCGTGTGACGGGACTGGAAGTCGTCCCGCTCGACGAGCTGGGCCGGCCGCGGATCGACGTGACCGTGCGGGTGTCGGGGTTCTTCCGGGACGCCTTTCCCCACGTGCTCGGGCTGCTGGACGAGGCGGTGCGGACCGTGGCGGCCCTGGACGAGCCGGCGAGCGAGAACTTCGTGGCGGCCCACGGTGCCGGCGATCCCCGGGTGTTCGGGCCCAAGCCCGGCGCCTACGGCTCGGGGATCCTCGCCCTCCTCGAGTCGCGGGACTGGCGCAGCGACGAGGACCTCGCCGCGGTGTACCTGGCGTGGGGTGGCTACTCCTACGGCCGGGGTGGCGCGGGCGTTGACGCACCGGACGCCATGCGGCGGCGGTTCGCGGGGATCGAGGTGGCGGCCAAGAACCAGGACAACCGGGAGCACGACATCTTCGACTCGGACGACTACCTCCAGGACCACGGCGGCATGGTGGCGACGATCAGGGCCCTCACGGGGAGGCAGCCCAAGGCCTGGTTCGGCGACACGGCCGACCCGACGCGGCCTCGCGTCCGTCCCCTCAGCGAGGAAGCCGCCCGCGTCGTGCGTACCCGCGTCGTGAACCCCAAGTGGATCGACGCCATGCGCCGGCACGGCTACAAAGGGGCGTTCGAGATGGCGGCGACCGTCGACTACCTCTTCGGCTACGACGCCACGGCGGGGGTGGCGGCCGACTGGATGTACGAGCGGGTGACCGAGGCCTACGTGGGCGACGTGGAGGTACGGAAGTTCTTCGAGCAGTCCAACCCGTGGGCCCTGCGCTCGATCGCCGAGCGCCTGCTGGAGGCCAACGAGCGAGGGCTGTGGAACGCCTCGCGCCAGGCCCTCGACACCCTGCGGGCGGGCCTGCTCGAGGCGGAGGGTTGGGAGGAAGGTCGGTGACGGCGATGTTTCCGTTCACCGCCGTGGTCGGCCAGGACGAGGCCAAGCTCGCCCTCCTGCTCAATGCCGTCGATCCCTCCATCGGCGGCGTGCTCATGCGTGGCCACAAGGGCAGCGCCAAGACCACGCTCGCCCGCGGCCTCGCCGCCCTGCTGCCGGACGAAGGACCGTTCGTCGAGCTGCCGATCGGCGCCACCGAGGACCGCCTCGTCGGCACCATCGACCTGCGGGCGGCCCTCAGCCGCGGCGAGCGTCACTTCCATCCCGGCCTGCTGAGCGCCTGCGACGGCGGGGTGCTGTACGTGGACGAGGTCAACCTGCTGCCGGACCACCTGGTCGACCTGCTGCTGGATGTCGCGGCCAGCGGTGTCAACCGCGTGGAGCGCGAGGGGATCTCCCACGAGCACCCCAGCCGCTTCGTGCTCATCGGCTCGATGAACCCAGAGGAGGGTGAGCTGCGCCCGCAGCTGCTCGACCGCTTCGGGCTCGCCGTCGACGTCCGTACGAGCACCGACGCGGCCGAACGGGCACTGGCCGTCCAGCGTCGCATCGCCTTCGACGCCGATCCCCATGGTGTGGCGGGGGAGTGGGAGCAACACGAGGACTCCATCCGGCGCCAGCTCGCCGAGCACACGAGCGCGGCGCGGCCCAAGTCCGTCTCGCCGGAGCTCATGCGCTCGGTGAGCTCCGTGTGCGCCGCCGTCGGCGCCGAGGGTCTCCGCGCCGACCTCGTCATCTGCCGGGCCGCCGCCGCCCTGGCCCGCTGGGAGGGCCGGTCGACGGCCGACGCCGACGACGTCCGCCGGGTGGCGCCGCTGGCGCTCGCCCACCGCCGGAGGTCTCCGCTCGGCGACGGCGGGATCGACGCCGGCGAGCTGGACCAGGCGCTGGAGCGCCTCGAGGAGCCCACCTCCGAGCCCGAGCTCGACGCGGGCGAGGAGCGGGTCGCGCCGATCGGGGCCCCGGCGCCGGTGCCGGGGCTCGGCGGCTCCGAGCGGGTCAGGTCGTCGGGACAGGCCAGTGGGCGGCGCGACGTCGTCGAGGGGCCCAGGGGCCGCCTGGTCGGTGACCGGCGGCCGGACGGTCCCGATGGGACGGTCCGCTCGCTGGCCCTGGGGGCCACGGTGGCCGCCGCGGCCACGCGTCGGGCTGGGACGACGGACGCCGGTGCGCTGGTCGAGCCCGAGGACCTGCGAGAGCCGGTGCGCGAGCAGCGCTCGGCCAACCTCGTCGTGCTGGTCGTCGACGCCTCCGGATCGATGGGAGTGGGGCGCCGCATGGAGGCCGCCAAGGGGGCCGTCCTCAGCCTGCTGCTCGACGCCTACCAGCGGCGCGACCGGGTGGCGCTGGTGACGTTCCGCGGCGAGTCCGCCGAGGTCGTGCTCCAGCCCACCGGGAGCGTGGAGGTGGCGCGTGCCCGACTTGCCGATCTGCCGACGGGCGGTCGGACGCCGCTGGCCGCAGGCGTCGGGGCTGGCCTTCAGGTCGCCGAGCGGGCCCGCTCGGGGTCCTATCAGCCCCTCGTCGTCGTCGTCTCGGACGGGCGGGCCACCGCCGGGCCCGCCGGTGCGGATCCGGTCGCCGCGGCCCACGAGGCGGCGGCAGGTGTCCGCCGTCGTGGTGTCGCCGCGGTGGTCGTCGACGCCGAGGAGGGGACGGTGCGCCTGGGACTGGCTCGGCCCCTGGCCGAGACGATGGCGGCCCGCTACGTCACGGTGGGGGAGCTGTCCGCCGGCAGTCTCGCCGGCGCCGTGCGTCGCACGCTCAGGTGAGCGGGCGGATCGCGGCCGGGTCCCAGTAGGCGCGCAGGGAAGCGATCCTGCCGTCGTCGTTCACCGTGATGATGTCGACGATGTCGATGGCGCTGCCACCTTCGCCCGATCGTGCGTTCATGGTGAAGACGACCGCTGCCTCGTTGCCGCACACGTGCACGCGGTCGAGCAGGGGTTCCATCTTGTCGGCCATGCCGGCGACGTTGTCCCAGAACTGACCGATGGCCTCCTTGCCGACGTTCGGCGGCGACGGAACCGGGTCGACCTGCTCCGCGTCGTCTGCGAAGCAGGCGAGGAAGGCGTTGCGGTCCTTCTTGGAGAACGAGGCGAGGTAGTCGTCGACGACTGCACGGACCTGCTCGGGACTGGGCACCTGGCCTCCTCGTGTCAGCGGTGAGCGAACGTTATCCCGGCTACGGTGCGGCCGTGGCTGCGGACGACTTGGCGAGGGGGCTGCGGGACGTCGTGGCACGGGCGCTCGGGGATGCTGCCGTCGGGGTCGAGGGCCTACGGCGCCTGTCCGGCGGTGCGTCGCGCGAGACGTGGTCCTTCGAGGCCCGGCGGGCGGATGGGACGACGTCGGGTCTGGTCCTCCGCCGGGACCCACCGGGCGCTCCGGGGAGCGGGATGGGACGCGAGGCCCGCCTCCTTTCTGCTGCAGCCGCTGCCGGCGTCCCGGTCCCTGGGATCGTGGCGGCCGGTGACGACCCGGCCGATCTCGGGTCCTCGTTCATCGTGATGGAGCGCGTGGAGGGCGAGACCATTCCGCGCCACATCCTGCGCGACGATGCCTTCGCGCCGGTGCGGCCCCGGCTGGCCGCGCAGTGCGGCGAGGCGCTCGCGGCCATCCATCGCATCCCGCCGGCCGAGGTACCGGGCCTCGAGCACCCCGACCAGGTCGAGGCGTTCCGGGCCGTCCTCGACCAGCTGGGGGAGCCCCACCCGACGTTCGAGATCGGCTTCCGGTGGCTGGAGGCCCACCGCGTGGGGGAGCAGCGCACCGTGGTGGTGCACGGCGACTTTCGCAACGGCAATCTCATCGTCGGGCGCGACGGGATCCGCGCCGTCCTGGACTGGGAGCTGGCACACCTGGGCGACCCGATGGAGGACCTGGGGTGGCTGTGCGTGAAGTCGTGGCGGTTCGGGCAGCCCCTTCCGGTCGGGGGGTTCGGCAGCTACGAGCAGCTGCTCGATGCCTACGAGCGTGCAAGTGGGGCTCCGGTCGACCGGGCGGCGCTGCGCTGGTGGGAGACGCTGGGCACCCTCAAGTGGGGGATCATGTGCATCATGCAGGCGGCCACGCACACCTCGGGCGCCGTGCGCTCGGTCGAGCTGGCGGCGATCGGCCGTCGGGTCTGCGAGGTGGAGTGGGACCTGCTGGCGCTGGTCGCACCAGGCCCGGTGCCGGTGTTGGCCTGATGCCGCCACCGCGGTGAACCCGCACGACGACCCGAGTGCGGCCGCGCTGACGGAGGCGGTGCGGGAGTTCCTGGAGCGGGACGTGCTCCCGGCCACCGACGGCCGGGTCCGGTTCCACACCAGGGTGGCCATCAACGTCCTGGGCATGATCGAGCGCGAGCTGTCGCTGGGGCCGGCCCAGGCCCAGGCCCACGCCGAGGCGCTGCGACGCCTGGGGCTGTCGAGCGAGTCCGACCTGGCCGCAGCCATCCGCTCGGGAGCGCTCGACGACCGCCTGGACGAGGTGACAGCCGTCGTGCGGGAGACGGTCGCGGCCAAGCTGGAGGTGGCCAACCCCCGCTACCTGGGCGACGGCCTGGACCGGCTGCACACCCACCTGCGCCACTGGCTCGGGCACTGGCCGGCGGCGCCCGGCGAGGTGGTCGTGGTGGGCTCGCCGTTTCGGGTGGGTCCGGGGTGGGACGGGCGTACGCGTCCCTTCATCGGTGTCGCCAGCCCCGAGGGCGTCGTCCTGTCGGTGCCGCCCGGCGCCGAGGCCGCCGTGGAGCGATTGGGCCTCGCGCGCCAGCGGCTCCTGTCGGAGCTCGGCGATGGCGACGGTTTGGGCGACGAGCTGGCGCGCACCGTCGGTGGAGGCGGGGGACGGCTGGCGCGGGGATGCTTTCGTTGGAGCGTGCGGCCGGCCGAGCTCGAGGACGCGGGGGAATGGCTGCCCGTGAGCGATCCCCGGGTGCCGTCGTGGCTGCATCCGTTCAACGGGGACGTGCTGGTCGCCTGGGACGACGAGGGGAAGTACGGAGCCGGCGTCGGACGTAAGCAGCACGATCGCTGGGGGCACGAGCTCGCGGTGGTCACCGAGGAGGCGTTGCGGGGCCGAGGGATCGCCCGGCGGCTCGTGGCCCAGGCGGCCCGGCGGGTCCTGGCCGAGGGCGCCGTGCCGACGTACCTGCACGACTTCGACAACCCGGCGTCGGCACACGTGGCCGAGGCGGCAGGCTTCCCGGACCGCGGGTGGCAGTTCCTCGTCCTGTTGGAGAAGCGGACCGTCTAGTCGCGGTCGGGGCGGGCGAAGCGACTGTCGTCCGCCTCGTCGTCGGTGAGCGTGGCCTGCCGAGCGGCGCGGAGCGCCTCTGCGGCCGGGCCGGTGCCGGACGGCGGCCGGCCGCCTCGGAGGCGCCGCCGAACGGACCCCGTCGCCGAGGTCTGTTCTGGCTGTTCTGGCTGTTCAGCGTCTGGCGTCGAGTCGGGTCCGACGACGTCCATGAGGGCGTTGAGCACGTCGCGGCGACGGCGGTGCGTCGCCTCGTAGACGAGCATCTCGGAGAGGGCCTCATCCGGCATGGCGCCCGAGGCGACGAGCCTGGTGACCTCGGCGGCTGTCATGTCGTCGTAGCCGTCGATCGGGGGCGGGGCGTCGCCGTCTCCGTTGGCCTCGGCCGCAGGCCGCCGCATGCGGGCGGCGAGGACGCTCTCTATCGGCACGCCCCGAGCCACGGCGATGCGCCGAGCCGAGGCGTTGCCGAGGAACAGGCAAAGCCCGGCTGCCCCGGCCGCGCCCAGCGACATGCCCAGCATGGTCGGGCTGCCGTTCAACGCGCCGACAACAAGGAGCGCGAAGGCCACGAGCAGCAGGGCAACACTCGTGATGATCACGTCGCGCTCCTCGGCGGTGGGAGAAGGTGATCGTCCATCGCTACCCGCCGCAGATCTTGTTCGGGATCACGTGCCACGTGGCCCCGCCACCCTGCTGCACCGCCTGTTCGGGGAAACCGCAGATGGTCCCGATATGGGCGTTGGGCGTATTCGGTGGGTCGGCCCAGTCGAGGTTGAGCCCCATACCCGTATCGAACTTGAACTGGTTGGCCAGCTGGATGACGTGATCACGGGTGAGGTATGGCGGCGTCGCCGCGGCCTGGGCCAAGAGCAGCGAGTTGACCATGGCCCCGGCGTAGTAGTT
>VAWP01000044.1:0-505 GCA_005888295.1 Actinomycetota bacterium | reverse complement strand
CCGGAGGTCTTATCGCCGTTGGAGTAACTGTTGGGGTCGTAGAACAGCGCCCCGTAGGAGTAGATGCCGCCACCGGCGGTTGCGCACAGACTCCCGCACTGTTGCATCTCGACGCTGATACCGCTCCCGCCCAGCCAGCCGTGGATGTTCCCGCCAAGGCTGCTCCCCGGGTAGTAGTTCTGGCTCTGGGCCGCCTGGATGCACAGCAGGAAGTTGGTCGAGGGCGCTGGTAGCACGAGGAAGTCAGGGTTCTTGCTCTTGATGTTGATCACGTGGCTGTTGCAGTCGGTCTGGTCCGTGGTCATGATCTCGAAATCGACCTGGGTGCCGTACCGTCCGTAGGAGTTCTTGAAGTTCTGCTTCAGAGGCTCGGGGTCCTGACCGGGCAGGGGCGAGATGATGGCCCCGACGTGCTTGGGGTGGAACTTGGACTCGACCACCTTGGCTTGCAGGTCCGTACCCGCCTGCACGTTGGGAGTGGGCGCGGTGGGCCAGATCATCGGGC
>VAWP01000141.1:1987-5525 GCA_005888295.1 Actinomycetota bacterium | reverse complement strand
CCACGCCGCGTCGACGCGGGTGACCTCCGCCCCGCACCGGCCGGCAACGTCGCACATGCGCTCTCCGAACAGGCCGTTCACGCCGATGACAACCGGATCGCCCGGCTCGACGAGGTTGACGAACGCCGCCTCCATCCCGGCCGAGCCCGTGCCGCTGATCGGCAGCGTCAAGGCATTGCCGGTACGAAACACCGCCCGCAACCGATCGCACACCTCGTCCAGCACCGAGAGGAACTCGGGGTCCAGGTGGCCGAGCAACGGTCGAGCCAGCGCCGCCGTGACCTCGGGATAGGGGTTGGAGGGCCCCGGACCCATGAGGATGCGCTCGGAGAGGGGCATCCCCGGCACTCTACTGACGACGGCTCGGTCCAGGCTCAGGAGCGGAGCTGGCTCATGACCAGCCCGTCGAGGATGTCGGCCTCCGACACGAGGCATTGTTCGAGCTCGAGCTGGCGCATGAGCGTCGCCAGGACCACCGTGCCACCGACGATCACGTCGGCGCGCGCCGCCTCCAGACCGGGACGGCGCAGGCGGTCGTCCCTGCTCTCCCCGGCCAGCGCCAGGAGGAGCTCCTCGACCCCCCGTCGTCCCAGCACCGAGTGGTGGATGCGGTCCCTGCTGTAGCCGACCAGGCCCTGGTCGATGGCCGACAGCGTCGTGACCGTGCCGGCCAGACCCACGAGGTGTGTCGCCTCGGCGACGGCCGGCTGGGCGGCGGCGACGGCATCGAGGGCGGCGCGAACCGCGTCGCCCGCCGCGGCCAGCTCCGCCGGCAGCGGCGGATCATGGTGAAGGAACCGCTCGGTGACACGGACGCAGCCGAGGTCGACGGACGCCACGACGATGTCAGGGGGTCGCGCCGTGACCAGCTCGGTCGAGCCGCCACCGATGTCGACGACGAGGTAGGGCCCGCCCTCGGGGTCGAGCTCAGCGGTCGCGCCGTTGAACGACAGCCGACCCTCCTCCTCGGCGGACAGCAGCTCCAGGGGCAGGTCGAGCACCTGCTCCGCCTCGGCGAACAGCTGGTCGCGGTTGGCGGCGTCCCGAGCCGCAGAGGTGGCCGTCGCCCGGGCGGCGACGACGCCGTGCAGCTCCATCAGCTCGCGGTACCGGCGGAGCACGGCCACCGTCCGGGCGATGGCGGGACCGGCGAGGCGGCCGGCCGCGTCGACGCCCTCGCCGAGCCTCGTGATGTGCATCAGGCGCTCGAGCGGCTTGCCGGCGGCGTCGGCCACGAGGAGTCGGGTCGAGTTCGTTCCGCAATCGATGGCGGCGACGGGACCGGTGCGGGCTGCGCCGAGGTCGAGACGGGCGGCCACCCAGCGCCCGACGGGGTCATCACCTCCGGCGAGGAACCACGCCAGGTGGGCGTGCAGGCACTTCACGCCCTGTCGCGTTCCGCCGACGCCGCCGGTGGGACGGGGACCTCGGTGGTCAGCAGGCAGCGCCGAGTCACGTTCGGCCGCGTAACGGCGGTGCGCAGCCGCCAGCTCGGCGGGGTTCACGGCCGTCTCGGCCGCACCGACCGCGCCCTCGGCCTCGAGTCGGCTCACCGCGGCCCGCAGCACCGGGTCCACGAGCCACCAGCGCGTCGGCATAGGGGTGCCGTCCTCGAGGAGCGGCTCGTTCCGGATCACCGTCGGCTGGCCGGCCGGACCGCGCACGACCACCTCGAAGCGACCGAGTGGGGGGCGGCCGAGCAGGACGGCCACCTCGTCCCGATCGCGGTCGTTCACCGTCGGCGGCGCCGGCGGAAGACGACCAGGAGAAAGGCCAGGAACGCCAGCGCCGCCGCCGGCGCCGCCCTGCGAGCCATCGACCCTCCGGCGACGCCGATGAGGTCGACGGGCTCGGCTGGCGCCGTGTCCATACGGCGGACCGTCGGCTGTCCGGCGCCGTCGCCGCCCGGGGTGGCGGGTGCGCCGTTGGTGATCGGACCCGCAGCCTCGTCCGCTTCCCCCCCGCCGACCGGGCTGGCGGAGGACTCGGCGACTTCCATCTCGACCGCGGGCGCGGGAGCGGCGGTGGGCGATTCGCCCGCGGCCTCGACCCGGCCGAGGACGGTCGTCTCGAGGCAGTCGACGAACTGGCCGAGCAGCTTGCTGCTCACGTCGGCCAGCACGCCCCGACCGAACTGGGCGACCCGGCCGGTGACGGCCAGGTCGGTGACGATGGCCACCCGGGTGCCGCCCGGATCGGGATGGAGTGAGGCGCTGATGGTGGCGCTGGCATTGCCCTGGCCCCGCGTCTCACGGCCCTCGGCCTTCAGCACGGCTCGCAGCCCGGGCACGTCGCGCTCGACGAAGCTGGCGCGGCCCTTGTACTGGGCGGTGATGGGCCCGACCTTGACCTTCACCACACCCCGGTACTCGTCCCCCTCCACCTCCTGGAGCTCGGCCCCGGGCATGCACGGGGCGATGCGCTCCACGTCGGTCAACAGGGCCCAGGCCTGCTCGGTCGGGACACCCACTGTGAACTCGTTGGTCAGCTCCACGTTCTCAGATCCTCCACCGTGTCTATGTCGGCTGGATCCCCCGGGCACGCTACCTCGGACACCAGAGCGGGCCGACTGGCCATCAGCGCCCGCGCCCCCTCGTCACCGGTGACCGGGAGCAGGGACCACACCGAGCTGTCGAGCTTGACGGGATTGCGGCGCCGGCCCGAGTAGGTCGCCACGACGACCGGGGCACCCGTCGAGCCCGCCACGGCCCGCCAGGCTTCGGACGGGACGAGCGGCTGGTCCCCGAGGCCGACGACAACCGAGGCGTGGGACCGGCGCTCGCACCAGTCCACCCCGACCCGCAGCGAGCTGGCCAGACCAGTGACCCAGGCCTCGTTGTGGAGCAGCGTGACGCCGGGCGGCACCGCCGCCGCCACGTCCACCGCCCCCATCACCACGACCGTCTCGTCGAGTCCGGCGTCGAGCGCGGCGCCGACGGCCCACGAGACGAGTGCCCGTCCCCGGAACGGCACCAGCAGCTTGCTCGTCTCCCGGCCGAAGCGGCTGCCCCCGCCCGCGGCGAGGACGAGGGCCGCCGTGGTCACGATCCCGCGTCGTCTCGAGCCGCGCTCAGACCGACCACGTGACGGGGTAGAGCACCTGGGGGGCGGAGATGCCCTTGAGCTCGGCCTGCCGGGGCTGCCCGAACGAGAACTCGCCCGAGCTGGCCGCCAGCTCGTGGATCAGGCTCGAGACCAGGATCTCGCCGGCCCCGGCCTGGGCGGTGATGCGGTTGGCCATGATGACGGTCCGGCCCAGGAAGTCGTCACCCTGGCGGACGGCCTCCCCTGTGTGCAGGCCAAGGTGGACGTCGATGCGCTCCTCCGGAACTGCGGAGTTGCGCTCGGCGAAGGCGCGCTGGATGGCGATGGCGCAACGCAGGGCCCGACCGGCGCCGGCGAATGCGACCATGAAGCCGTCGCCCTGGGCCTTGACCTCGTAGCCCCCATGGGTTGCCACCTGGCTGCGCACGATCTTGTTGTGCGTCGTCAACAGCTCGCCGGCCCTGAGGTCGCCCAGCCGCTCGGTCATGGGGGT
>VAWP01000141.1:0-1979 GCA_005888295.1 Actinomycetota bacterium | reverse complement strand
CGGGCGCTTCGACCGGGTCAGGCTCGAGCGCGTCGGGCCCGGTGGTGTGGCGATGGGCCGACCGGCGCGCGCCGCGAGCTTCCCAACGGGCCTCCCTTCGTGCCTGGTGCGACATGGCGCGCGCCTCGGCAGCCACGCCGAGAGCGCCCCTGACGTCGCCACTCTCGACCAGGCCTCGCACCTTCTCCTTCAGACCCTTGCTACGAACCGTCACCCCGCCCATGATCGGAAAGGCGCGCACCCTGACTCGTGGGGCGCCAGGGGTCGGGGCGACGTCGCGGACCCTGAGGTCCTTGCCGCCCATGATGGGGACGCCGGTCAGGTCCACCTCGATGCCCTCGGGCACGACTATGTCGATCCCGCCCATGAAGGCCACGGCGGTGATGACGATCTCCGGACCGTCGATCTCGGCGTGGCGCAGGTCGAGCTCGCAGCCTCCCATGAACGCCACCGCCTTGGTGTGGGCCCGGGGACGCCAGCGCCCGGTGCGGCGAGACCCGCTCATGATGGCGACCGTCCACCCTGTCGCCGGACGTCGAGCCGTCTCCGGCACCGGCGCCTGCACCGCCGGCAGATCGTCCATCACCTGTTGCAGATCGGCGTGCGTGCGGGCTGCGAAGGCGAGCCCTACCCGCTCGGAGAACTCGTCGAGCGTGAGGCGCCCCTCGGCCGTGTGGAGCCGAAGGAGCTCGACGGCCTGGTGGCGGTCGGCGTCGGATATGCGCACGACCGGATACCCCTCGTCGGAGGGCGGCTTCTCCATGCCGTCAGTCTGTCGCAGCCCGGGCCTCGATACGAGCGGTTCTCTCGCGTGGGTGGATCGGGCCCTCGGCGTCGCGCAGCGACGGCGCCCGGCGCCCGGTATGCAGGGCGATGATCTCGGCGGCGACCGAGACGGCCGTCTCTTCCGGGGTGCGGGCGCCGATGTCGAGCCCGATGGGGCTCATCACCCGGGCCAGGTCATCGTCGGTGGCACCCGCCTCCCGGAGCCGTTCGACCCGTTCGCCGTGCGTGCGCCGCGAGCCCATGGCGCCGACGTAGCCGGCGTCGGTGGACAGGGCGGCCATGAGGGCGGGGACGTCGAACTTGGGGTCGTGAGTGAGCACGCAGACTGCGTCGCGCGGACCCAGATTCTGCCCGACCTTCGCCAGGTAGCGGTCGGGCCAGTCCACCACGACCTCGTCGGCCATCGGGAACCGGGCCTGGGTGGCGAAGACGGCTCTGGCGTCGCACACGGTCACCCGGTACCCCAGCAGCTTCGCCACCCGGGCCAGGGCGGCGGTGAAGTCCACGGCGCCGAAGATCACCATGCTCGGCGGGGGCGCGAACGCCTCCACGAAGACGGCGACCTCGCGCTGACGGGCTTCGCCGTGACGGCCGTAGTGGCGGGTCGACGTGTGCCCCGCTGTCAGGGCGCCGAGGGCGTCGCGGGCCACCACCCGATCCAGGGCCTCGTCGCCGAGGGAGCCCAGGACCGGACTGTCCGGGCGCACGAGCAACTTGGCTCCCAGCCCCAGCTCGGGACCCGCACCCCCGTCGGTGCCCTCCTCCGCCACTTCGACGATGGTCGCCAGCGCCACCGGCTCCTCGGCCCGCAGCGCGTCACGGAGCGTCTCGTACAGGCTCACCAGTCGAGCGGCTCCACCAGCAGGTGGATCGTGCCTCCGCACGTGAGGCCGACGGCGAAGGCCTCGTCGTCGGAGTAGCCGAACGTGCACAGCCGGGCCCTGCGATCGCCGGCGAGGACGTCCAGGGCCTCCGTCACGACCGCACCCTCGACGCAGCCGCCTGACACCGAGCCCGCCACCTCGCCGTCCTCGCTCACCGCCATGGCGGCACCGGGCCCGCGGGGACCCGACCCCTCCACGCCGACGACGCGGGCCAGGGCGACCCGCCGTCCCGAAGCGCGCCACCGCTCGATGTCGTCGAGCACGTCCTTCATCGCGCCACCACCTCCACGAGGTTCTCCAGCGAGGCCA
>VAWP01000140.1:563-4055 GCA_005888295.1 Actinomycetota bacterium | reverse complement strand
CGATCGACCTGACAAACAATATCCCGTGGTCAAGGGCGACACCGCGCCCTAGGATCACCGCCCGAGCCCGTGGCCGAGGTCGCGCCTGATGCCATGGTCAGGGTTGTAGTCCAGGCCGGCGCGAGCACGTAGGAAGGATCTCTCGGCCTGACCCTTGGCCTCAAACGGTCGGTCGATCCCGTCCAGGCGATCCCTGAGAGCGTCGATGTCCCGTTCGAACGTGCCGAGCATCCGGGATGCACCGTTTCGGCGAGCGTCGAGCTCGGCGAGACTCTCCACGCGGTGGTCGCGCCGCGTCGTCAGCTCTTGTACCGCTTCCTCGCCCTGGGCGAGCAGGCCGTCGAGACGGCCGGCCTCGGGCGCTCCGTGGACCTTCCAGCGCCCAAGCGCCTCAGCCATCCGGTCGGTCCAGGCGGCTGCCTCCTTTCGGTGGTAGCGCCGCTCCCGCCAGCCGCCGGCGTTCTCGGCCATCGAGGATGACCGGGCGGCCCGCCGACGGGCTTCGGTCAGTTCCCGACCAGCCCGACCGGCCTCGGTGTCGGCCCAGACGCCGCGGCCTTCCGCCAGGTCCGATCGGAGCTGGCGCACCTTGCGAAGCTGCTTGTTGAGGTCGACGATGTCCAGGTTCGGGTCGGTCGGCTCCTCGACCGAGTGGAGACCGTTGCACGCCACCTGCTGTCCGATCTGGGTGACGAAGGCCTGGGTGTAGCGATGGACGAGCCAGCTGAGCTCGCCCCCCGCGGCGAGCTTGGCGGCGAAGGTCTCAGCGTCCATCACCAGGGCGTCGCCCGGAACCTGACACTGGACGAACTCCTGGGGATTGAGGGTGTCGATGCCCCAGGAGACCGACAGGCCGAGTAGTCCTTCGTTTCCGACGGTGGCGATCTCGACCCCACCGCTGCCCTCCACCATGTTGAGCAGCGATGCCACCGAGCTGAGGGGGAAGTAGACGCTGTAGATGTGCTTGCCGCGGTCGAGCAGCACGTCCTTCAGCTCGAGGCGAACCTGCTCGAGGTGGGGGGCGAGGTCGGCCTTCTCGGTGGCGGGCAGGGAGAATATCGGACGAGGATGTCCTGAGCGGGTCGCCAGGTCACTCCGTGATGCCGGCGGCGCGGCGGGCCGCAATGACGACCGGGTTATCGGGAGGTGCGCACGCGATCTCCCAATAGTTGCCCTCGGGGTCCGAGAAGTAGGCGTCGCGGCCCTCGAAGAACTCAGCGTCGACTGGCTCCTTCGTCAGTCGCCCGCCAGCCTGACGCACCCGGTCGGCCAGTTCGTCGACATGGTGGGGCTCGTCCACCGAGATGATCACGTTGAAACGGATACCGCCGCTTCCGAGCTCAGGCTCCGCGCGGGCGTCGACGGCGAGCTTGTCCACCGGGAACAACGCGAGCAACGCGCCGCCCAACTCGAACACGGCGAAGTCGTCCGAGTCGAACGCCTGCTGCCAGCCGAGGCGCCGATAGAAGTCGCGCTGGGCCTCATAGTTCTTCACGCCGAGGGTGATGATGTTCGCCAACGGGGTCTGGCGCTTGGCCATCGTGATCCTCTCGTCGAAGGTCCTTGACCGATGATCCCGACTACGCGCCGAGAGCTCGCTGCAGCGCGCCGAGGCGCTCGGGGACGACTTTCCACCATGTCCATCGTCCGCGGCGGTCTCCGACGATGAGGCCGGCGTCAGCCAGGATCTTCGTGTGGTGAGACACGGTGGGCTGACTTCTGTCCAGGGGGCCCTCGAGATCGCAGGAGCAGACCTCGTCCTGGGCCGCGACGAGCGATAGCAAACGGAGCCGCACCGGGTCTGCGAGGGCGGCGAGCACGCGTGCCAGCTCGACCGCCTCAGGCTCGGAGAGCGGCGCCTCGACGACCGAGGCGCAGCACAGGTCGCCCTCGACCGTTGCCGCCTTCGTCGCCTGTCTCGTCGTCACCCGCACCACTCCTATTGACAATCGTCAATCAATAGTCCATGCTGCTGATCGACGAACTTCAATCTAGCAGGAGGCGTGATGTCCCGGATCCAGTTGGCGATCAACGTGTCGGACCTCGACGCTGCGGTGGGCTTCTACTCCAAGCTCTTCGCCGCCGAGCCAGCCAAGGTCCGGCCCGGCTACGCCAACTTCGCTGTGACCGAACCGCCGCTCAAGCTCATCCTCATCGAGGGATCCGGGCAGCCGGGCTCGCTCAACCATCTGGGCGTGGAGGTCGAGACCACCGCGGCCGTCAGCTCGGCTCAGGCCCGCTTGGCCGAAGAGGATCTGGCGACGGCCACTGAGGAGGGCGTCACCTGCTGCTACGCGGTGCAGGACAAGGTCTGGGTCGATGACCCCGACGGTGCTCCGTGGGAGATCTACACGGTGCTGGAGGACGCGGAGATGCCCGCCGGCCAGCTCCGGCCAGCGGAGCCGGCGGAGCCGTCGGTGGCGGCCTGCTGCGCCGCTCGCCCCGACCTGGCCGGCCAGGCGCCGACCGCCGGGTGACGTTGCAGCAACCACTCGGCAGACGGATCCTGGCCGAGTTCCTCGGCACCGGGTTTCTGGTCGCCGCAGTCGTCGGCTCAGGGATCGCGGCGGCCCGCCTCTCACCGCACGACACCGGACTGCAGCTGTTCGAGAACGCGGCGGCCACGGCTGCGGCGCTGATCGCCGTCATTCTGGCCGTCGGTCCGGTGTCAGGGGCTCACCTCAACCCGGTGGTCACGCTCGCCGATCGTTTCTTCGGGGGCGTCTCGACCCGGGAGGCGGGAGGCTACATCGGGGCCCAGCTCACCGGCGGGGCGTCTGGGGCGGTCGTTGCCAACCTCATGTTCTCCCTGCCGGCCTTCGAGCTGTCGACCAAGGTGCGCAGCGGCAGTGGGCTGTGGCTCGGCGAGGTGGTGGCCACCTTCGGGTTGTTGCTGGTCATCTTCGGAGTGGTTCGCTCGGGGCGGGGGTCTGTTGCTCCGTTCGCGGTCGGTGCCTATATCGGTGGCGCTTACTTCTTCACCTCGTCCACCAGCTTCGCCAACCCGGCGGTGACCGCGGCGCGGATGCTGTCCGACACCTTCGCCGGGATCGCTCCCTCGTCTGCGCCGGCGTTCGTCGGCTTCGAGCTGCTCGGCGGGGGCTTGGCCGTCGGGGTGATCCGATTCCTCTACCCCTCGGTGGCCGAGGTCGCCCGAGACCTCATCGTTCCCCATGACCGGCCCGACAGGCCTGTCACGCGAGACGCCTGGTAGCAGCCATGGAGGAGGTCGGTCTCGATCTCTCCAAGGCGTTCCCCAAGCCGCTGACCGACGAGATCGCCCGCGCTGCAGACGTTCTCGTCACGATGGGATGCGGCGACGCCTGTCCGGTCTATCCCGGTAAGCGCTACCTGGACTGGGAGCTGCCCAACCCAGCCGGGAGGGCACTGCACGAGGTCCGAGCTATACGCGACCAGATCGACCGGCGAGTTCAGGAGCTGGTCATCGAGCTGGTCGGCGCCTCCGAGACCAACTGACAGTGCCCGGCGGTT
>VAWP01000140.1:0-528 GCA_005888295.1 Actinomycetota bacterium | reverse complement strand
CAAGAGCGGTAGGAAGGGCGAGGGCCACGCACGGTGCACGAGACCCTGTGCGTGACCGGCGCGTCGAGCAGGGCGAGGCGACGCGCGCCGCCTTGGTACGCGCGGCCCAGCGGCTCTTCACCCGCAAGGGCTACGGAGCCACCGCCACCGAGGAGATCGTGCGGGCGGCCAAGGTCACCCGCGGAGCGCTCTACCACCACTTCAGCGACAAGGAAGAGTTGTTCCGCGCCGTCTTCGAGGCGACCGAGGCCGAGATGTTGGAACGCGTGTTGGGAGTCGCCGCCGATGTCCCGACACCGCTGGCGCAGCTGCAGGTGGCCATCGACGCCTTTCTCGACGCTTGTCTGGACCCGACGCTGCGGCGGATCATCTTGCAGGAGGGGCCGGCCGTGCTCGGCTGGACGACGTGGCACGAGATCGATTCCCAGTACGCATTCGGCGCCGTGTCGGCAGGCCTCCAGTTGGCCATGGACTCGGGGGAGCTCGACCGTCAGCCGGTGGAGCCGCTCGCTCATCTCGTCGTCGGAT
>VAWP01000139.1 GCA_005888295.1 Actinomycetota bacterium | reverse complement strand
GCGGGTCACCCCAACGCTTCGGACTCGGGGGCGAGATAGTCCGTGCACCCCAGGGCGACAGGTAGGGCCCGCGGAGCCAGTTTCGCTGGCGTAGCTGAGCGACCCGTCGGAAATCCCCGAGGATATGCACGGCTTGCGCGGTTGCCGCCTCCTCCTCGAGACGTCCTGCCACCAAGCCGACTATGGCGTCTGCTGCGCCTGAGATCACCACCGCAGGCGAACGCGTCGGCGCTTGCGTTGTCTAATGTGGCCTAGGCCTTGTCCTTCTGACGGAGCCGACCGATGGCTGTGCCGAGGTCCAGCTCGATGCCGTCGGGCTGCTGGAAGGCGTGCTCGAAGAGGGCGTGGGTGAACATGGCGTTCTCGGGACGGCCGGAGGTGGCAAAGAACGCAGCCAGCCCAGGGGCGAACTCGGCGTCCTCGGGGAGAGAGGCGACATCGACAAGCTGCTTGATGCCGGAGACAGCGACCTTGTCGAAGCTTGCAATGCGTCGGGCGAAGCCGTCGACGAACCCGTCGAGCTCGTTGTCCGGCAGGACCCGGTTGACGTAGCCGTACTCGGCGGCCAGAGCTGCAGGGATGTCATCGCCCCCGAGCAGGATCTCTAGCGCCCGCCCACGACCGACCAGCCGTGCCAGTCGAGCCATTGGGCCACCACCGGGCACGGAGCTCAGGCCGACCTCAGGCTGGCCGAGGATCGCCTTATCCGATGCGAAGCGGATGTCGGTCGCCAGAACGAACTCGCTCCCCGCGCCCCGCGCCCGGCCCCGAAGAGCCGAGATCGTGGCCACGGGCACCTTGCTGAGGCGCACAAAGTTGTCGAGGTAGGGATGGAGGCCGGTCGGTCCCGGCTTCATTGCCGCCACGCGGCTCTTGTCGGCGAGAGCGTCCCAATGCGCCATGAAATACTCCGGATTGTCGCTGCGGAAGACGACGACGGTGAGGCCTTGATCGCCTTCGATGCGATCGACCAGGGCGCCGAGCTGATCGATGGTGTCGGGGTCGAGGAGATTCACTGGCCCGTTGGCGAAGGTCACGCGCCAGTACGACGGAGAGACCTCGTCAACGTGGAATTGCCCAAGGTTGGTCATGTCAAGCGAGCTCCTTTAGCGATGGCGATGGAGGACGAGCACCGGCCGTCGAGAGTGCGAACCGACAGCCTGGGCGAGGCTGCCGATCGGCACGTCGGCGAGGAATTCCATTGTCTTGTCTTCCCTCGGCTGTCAGCTGACCAGTTGCTGGCCGCCGTCGATGTCGTAGGTCGCTCCTGTAAGCGCAGTATTGGCCATGATGTGGACGGCAAGCGCGGCGACGTCGGCCGGTCCGACCACGCGCCCAATCGGCAGCGTCTCCTGGAGCTGATCACGCCGCTTGTCAAGATCGTCGCCCAGCAGCGACGCCGACAACGCCGTATCGACGAAGCCGGCGGCGATCAGGTTGACGCGGACCGGCGCCAGCTCGAGAGCCAAGCTGGCTGTCAGGGCCGGCAGCGCGGCGGTGACCGCGGAGTAGGACCCTGGGCCGACGCGGCGGCCGCCAGTGCCTCCCATGAACAGCAGCGTGCCTCCCGGTCTCACCTTGTCGGCCGCATAGCGACCGACCTGCTGTTCCACCACCAAGTGGTCGCTGAAGGCGGCGCTTGCCTGCGCCACGTCCAGGTCGACGAGGCGCCCGTAGGAGGGACTGCCGGCCGTGACCATCACATGGTCGATATGTGTCGACAGGTCTCTGAAGAAGCGCTCCAGCGCAGCCGGATCGCTGGCGTCGAACGCAGCGCTGCTGAGCGCGGCGAGCTCGCCTGCGGCGCGCTGTAGGCGCTCGGGATTACGGCCGGTGAGGATGACATTGGCACCCTCGGCCTGTGCGCGGCGAGCCGTCTCGAATCCGATGCCTGCACTCCCGCCGATGAGGACGACGGTCTGTCCGAGCAGCTCCGGTTCGCGCCGGATTGAAGCCTGCGTGGTTGCGGTGTTCATGATTCCTCCGATTGATAATGCGGGCGAGCGATGACCAAATCGCGGCCGCGCTTGCGATCAGAAATCCATACGGTCCTTCTCACCGGCACGATCGCGTCAGAGTCGCTCATGCCGGCAGTACCGCGCCGGACTGCTCTGCCACCATGTACTCGGCGTACCAGTCGGGCCAGTTCGGATCAGCCTCGCCAGTGCGCTTCTCGTGCTCGCCGTGCGCGGCCTCTGCACGCCGAAGGGCGCTCGCGAGGTCGCTGGCGGAGCCGAACGACGTCGCCGAGGGGTCGACGCGCCCGGGAAGCCGGGTCGTGACTTCCTGGAGCTGCCAGCGGTTTCCGTCCGGATCGCTGAGCGAGGCGTACGAGTTATAGCTGCCATGCTCGGGATCCGGACCGCCGACCGGTCCGTCCTTGCCGGGGTGATAGACCTCGCTCACCTCGACGCCGGCGGCGACCAGCTGGTCCCGGGCGGCCTCGAGGTCGGAGACGACCAGAAAGAGGCCCTGGGCCGACCCAGGCGCGGCCGACGTGCGGTTCGTCCCGAATTGGACCGAGCACCCGGAGCCGGGCGGCGTGAACTGGATCACGCCCGAACCGGGTGGCGTGGCGTCCTGCCTCCACCCGAGTCTCTTATAGAACTTCTCCGAGCGGTCTACGTTCGAGACGGGGATGGTGACCACCTCGAGCTTCTCGTCGACGCTCCTGTGGTCCCGAGTCGTAGTCATGGCACCCTCCCTTAGTTCTGCCATAGATCACGCTCGCGCGTTCACTGCTGCGTGGCAACGAAAAAGACACTCTGAGCTCTGTGCCTCCCGCGCTAGGCCAAGCTTCAGGACTTGTCGACCGGTGCTTCGACGTCGTCGTAAACTCGGGCTGCAGCCAGCAGGCCGTCCGGGCCACGCTCGTAGACCCCGAGCCCCGCCTGGGGGGCCAGGTCGTGGCTGCCCCACCGAACGCAGTTGTATTCCAGTACGCAGCTCAGCCCGTCGTCGGTCACCGCACAATGCTGGAGACCGATTCCGCCGCCTGCGCTAAAGCAGGCGTCGAAGAACGAGCGGAGCTCATGGGTGCCGCGGTGCGTGCAACTGGGCCCGATGGGCTCGCGGAGGTACCCATTTGCCGCGAAGGTGCTCACGATCGCATCGGTGTCGCCGGCGTCGCGCGCGGAGTGGTAGCGACCCACGACGCCACCGAAGTGGGAGTCTCGGGGCTCGAGTATGGGGGGCCTGACGTCGCGCCGTCCAAAGACTGGCAACTGGCTGAAGTAGTTGCGGAACACCACCGACCGATCGTCGGGGGATTCGGCCACCACCGCCACCGGCCAAGCTACTTCCCCCTTGTCCCCGACCAGGTGGACCAGCCGCTCCACCACGGCCCTCCCGCCGACGACCGTCGACGCCACGGTCTCGGTACGGGCGTGGCGTTCCGTCAGCAAGAATTGGCTGCGGCTGACGAACTCCCGAAGCCGCTTGTGGCCACGGACCTCGCCAGAGCGGGGGTCGGAGACGACCACCCTCGGCGGGCGACCCGCGGCACGAGTCTGCAGTCTGGCCAGCTCCACGGCATTGGTGAAGTCCGGTAACCACGGCATCTCGACCCCCCCATCCGTTCCTCTGCAGACTAGGCCCACTTCCCATCGGGCAACCTGCTCCCGCCCAGCTACTGCCGCCGGGCGGTCGACCGACCAGCTCGACCTCGCTGGTCATATCAGCACCGCGAGCTTGGTCCCGAACTACACCTGTTGTGCACAATGAACTGCCCTCGCTCGTCCCGATCGTGACGGCGCCTGGATCGGCCATCTACTCGGGTGCACAGGCCTCAATGGCGCGAGATCGCGCGTGAGTGGTCGGCCGACTGGGCTTGCAGACCGGGCCGAACGCACAGGCGAATCTTTCGGTCTCGGTGGAATCCCCCGGGGCGGGGCGATCTAGCGGGGATGTACCAGGTGGGCGAGCTGGTGTGCCACAGCCTCGTTGAGATCCCTGTCATCAGGAGCGGGGGGTCGACCACGATGCCGTCGTCGCGCGACCGCTTTGGCGCGGTCGGCATCCCCAAGGTGCCGTTCCGTGACAGTCGCGAAGGCGATGGCGAATTGCTGTCTCCGAGGTGAACTGGGGAACGCCCTTCCCCTGCTACCTCCCCGCCCTCGAACACGCAGGCACGGTCGTCCGTGCCGGCGGGGCGCGCCCTCGATCTAGGCGTCGTCGTCTATCTCGTGCAGCTTGGCGTGTAGCTCGACCAGCTTGTCGCCGGTCGGTATCTCTTGCGTCACCGTGGGAAAGCCGTGTGCGTCGATCAGGTGCCGAAGTAGAGCGTCCGGGCTCCGGTACTCGGCGAGCGGGTGCACTGTTGGGCCCCTCATCCGCCGCGTCTCGTCGTCCACCTCGTATGTGCCGACCACCTCTCCATCCGGGGCCACCTCGATAATCACAGGCTCGACGAACGTGTCCCGCAGCCTGCCACCTCGATCACCGATGGCTTGGGCGATACCCGTGTGAGGCTCGTCGGCCTCGTTCCG
>VAWP01000020.1 GCA_005888295.1 Actinomycetota bacterium | reverse complement strand
TCGCCGCCTGGAACGCCGCGTTCCTGCCCTCGGACGATCTGCGCGAGGCGATGCTCGCTTTCGTCGAGAAGCGTCCGCCGACCTTCAGCGGCCAGTAGGACCGGTTCGCGGCTCGAGCGCCGCCCGGTGGGGCGGGCGTCAGCGCCCGCGACGCCAGCGGCGCCACCAGGGACTGGCGGCGGTCGCGGCCCGACGCTCGCGCTCCCGCTCGACCTCGGCCGCCACCGAGGCCCCGACCGAGTTCACGATGTCCTCCGCCTCATCGAGCAGGTGGGCCGCCTCGGGACCAGGGACCTGGCCGGGCTCCTCCTCGATCGCCGGCTCGACCAGGCTGCCGTGGGCCCAGCCCGCATCTGCCATCCGCCGCTCGTAGGCCGGGCAGTTGTCGGGGCACCGCCACGGCGCCTCGGGGGCCAGATCGAGCACACAGAAGCGCGCCACCTCGCCGGATGCGTAGGTCCGGCTCTGGAAGTGCTTGCATTCCTCGCGCATCGGCATGAGCTGTTTCCCCCTGAACCCGGCGGGCTCGTCCCACGAGCCATCCTCGCCCCGAGGGGAACCCGAGTCTACATCGGGCGCGGTGCGCCACACGCCGGCGCGCCAGGCAGATTCAGCCGACTGCGTCGTCCATCTGGAGCTCGATGAGCCTGCTCCACTCGACCGCGTACTCCATGGGCAGGGTCCGGGTCACCGGCTCGATGAAGCCGTTGACGATCATGCTCATGGCCTGCTGCTCGGAGAGCCCGCGGCTCATGAGGTAGAAGAGCTGGTCGTCGCCGACCTTGGACACCGTGGCCTCGTGCCCGATCTGGGCGTCGCGCTCCTCGACCTCCATGTAGGGCTTGGTGTTCGACGTGCTCATCTCGTCGAGGAGGAGCGCGTCGCAGCGGACGAAGCTCTTGGCGTTCCTGGCGCCCTCGTCCACGTGGACCAGGCCCCGGTACGTCGTGATGCCCCCGTCCTTGGAGATGGACTTGGACACGATGGTGGAGCTGGTCTCGGGGGCGGCATGGATCATCTTGGCCCCGGCGTCCTGATGCTGGCCGGGCCCGGCGTAGGCCACCGAGAGCACCTCGCCCGAGGCCTTGGGACCCATGAGGTACACCGACGGGTACTTCATGGTCAGGCGCGAGCCGATGTTGCCGTCGATCCACTCGACGTGGCCCTCGGTCTCGCAGCGAGCTCGCTTGGTGACGAGGTTGTAGACGTTGTTCGACCAGTTCTGGATCGTCGTGTAGGTGATCCGGGCGCTGGGCTTGGCCACCAGCTCGACGACGGCCGAGTGGAGCGAGTCGGACGTGTAGACCGGCGCCGAGCAGCCCTCGATGTAGTGCACCTGGGCGCCCTCGTCGGCGATGATCAGGGTCCGCTCGAACTGGCCCATGTTCTCGGCGTTGATCCGGAAGTAGGCCTGGAGCGGCATCTCGACCTTGACGCCGGGCGGGACGTAGATGAACGAGCCACCGGACCACACGGCCGAGTTCAGGGCGGCGAACTTGTTGTCGTTGGGCGGGATGACCGTCCCGAAGTACTGCTTGACGATCTCGGGGTACTCCCGCAGGGCGGTGTCCATGTCGCAGAACAGGACGCCCTGGCTCTCCAGGTTGTCCCGGTTGCGGTGGTAGACGACCTCGGACTCGTACTGGGCGGTGACCCCGGCCAGGTACTTGCGCTCCGCCTCGGGGATGCCGAGCTTGTCGTAGGTCGCCTTCACCGAGTCAGGGAGCTCGTCCCAGGCATCGACCTGCTTGTCGGTGGGCTTGATGTAGTAGTAGATGTCGTCGAAGTCGATGTTCGGCATGTTGACGGCGAACCAGGACGCCATCGGCTTGCGCTCGAAGTGGCGCAACGCCTTCAACCTCATGTCCCGCATCCAGTCGGGCTCCCCCTTCATCCAGGACATCTCCCGGACGATGTCGGAGTTGAGGCCCTTCTTGGGCTTGAAGATGTAGTCCTCGACGTCGCTCCACCCGAGCTTGTACCGGCCGAGGTCCAGATCGGTGGTTGCCATCAGGCGATCAGCCCCTTCGTGGTCGGCTCAGTCGTGGTCGGCGCAATCAATGTCTGCCGTCCGAATTTCTCCTACGTCCATAGTAACAACTCCCAGGGGCGGGAGAAACCTCCCGTCGACGCCCAGCCTATGGGCGTTTCGCCCGATCCGATCCGCCCCCGGGCGCTCCTATCCTCTCCAGGCGATGTCGATCCCCGACCGGCTGACCGACGCCACGCCCGTGCCCCCGGTGGCGCCCCGCCGGCCGACGGTCCTGCGGGCCCACGGGGACGAGCGGGTGGACGACTGGTACTGGCTGCGTGAGCGGGACGACCCGGAGGTCATCGCCTACCTGGAGACCGAGAACGCCTACACCAGGGCGATGATGGCGGACACCGTCTCGATGCAGGAGGCCCTGTACGCCGAGATCGTGGCCCGGATCCAGGAGACGGACCTGTCGGTGCCGGTGAGGAAGGGCCCCTGGCGCTACTACTCGAGGACCGTCGAGGGCCGCCAGTACGCCATCCACTGCCGGCGCCCGGCCGAGCCCGCCGAGCCCGCCGAGCCTGCTCCGACCTCCCCCGGCGACACGACGACCGATGCCGACGAGCAGGTCCTCCTCGACGAGAACGACCTCGCCGCTGGCCACGAGTACTTCTCCCTGGGCGGGTTGGCCGTGAGCCCCGATCACCGGCTGATGGCCTACGCCATCGACACGACGGGCGGCGAGCGGCATCGCATGCTGGTACGCGATCTCGCCTCGGCTGAGGACCTGTCGGACCAGGTCGAGGACGTGTACTACGGCCTGGCCTGGGCCAACGACGGGGCCACCGTCTTCTACACACGTCCGGACGACGCCATGCGCCCCCACCAGCTCTGGCGGCACACGGTGGGCACCGGTCCGGACGCCGACGTCTGCGTCCACCAGGAGGACGACGAGCGCTTCTACGTCGGCGTCTCGAAGACCAAGGACGACGCCTTCGTCGTGCTGGAGCTCGAGAGCAAGGTGACCAGCGAGGCTCGCGTGCTGTCCGGCGACCATCCCGACGGCGAGCTGCGGGTCGTCGAGCCCCGGCGCCAGGGAGTCGAGTACGCGGTCGAGCACCACGACGGCCGCTTCCTCATCGTGACCAACGCCGACGCCGAGAACTTCAGGCTCGTCGAGGCTCCGGTCGAGCGGCCCGGGCGGGAGGCGTGGCGCGACGTCGTCGCCCACCGGCCCGACGTGCGGCTGGAGGACGTCGACGTCTTCGCCGAGCACCTGGTGTTGTACGAGCGGTCCGAGGCCACCCGGCGGATCCGGGTGATGGGGGTGCGTGACGGCGGGTCCCACACCGTCGCCCAGCAGGAGAGCGTGTCGAGCGCCTGGGGCGGGGCCAACCCGGAGTTCGGGTCACAGGTCCTGCGCTACGAGTACAGCTCGCTCGTCACACCCCGCTCGGTCTACGACTACGACATGGAGCGCCGCACGGCGCGGCTGCTCAAGCGCCAACCCGTGCTCGGCGGCTACGACCCGGCCCGGTACCGGACCGAGCGGGCCTGGGCGACCGCTGACGACGGGACGCGGGTCCCCATGTCGCTGGTCTACCGAGAGGACCGGGTGCGGGACGGAGGCGCTCCCGCCCTCCTCTACGGCTACGGCGCCTACGAGCACAGCCTCGACCCGTTCTTTTCGTCGCTGCGTCTCAGCATGCTCGACCGCGGCTTCGTCTACGCCATCGCCCACGTGCGCGGCGGAGGCGAGCTCGGCCGGCGCTGGTACGAGGACGGCAAGCTGCTGCACAAGACCAACACCTTCACCGACTTCGTCGCCTGCGCCCGTCACCTCGTAGCCGAGCGGTGGACGTCGGCGGACAGGCTCGTCGCTCGTGGGGGCAGCGCCGGCGGGATGCTCATGGGTGCGGTGGCCAACCTGGCGCCCGAGCTGTTCAGGGCCGTCGTGGCCGAGGTGCCGTTCGTCGACTGCCTCACGACGATCCTCGACGACTCGCTGCCGCTCACCGTGCTCGAGTGGGAGGAGTGGGGGAACCCGAGAGACGACGTCGACGCCTACGCCTACCTCAAGTCCTACTCCCCCTACGACAACGTGACCTCAGGTCCCCACCCGGACATGCTGGTCACTGCGGGACTGACGGATCCGAGGGTCAGCTACTGGGAGCCGGCGAAGTGGGTGGCCAAGCTGCGCGCGACCGACGCCGATGCACGGGTGCTGCTGAAGACCGAGATGGGCGCCGGTCACCAGGGCCCGTCGGGCCGCTACGACGCCTGGCGGGACGAGGCACTCGTGCTCGCCTTCGTCCTGCGTTCGGTCGGGATCAGCGCCTGACCTACGCCTGGGCGTGCTGGAACGTGAGGTTGTAGGTGTTCGGCGCCTGCGGCAAGAGCACGCCCTTGCCGTTGACGGTCACGGTGACGTTCGACGAGGCGCCGATACGCATCCAGACCGGCGCGTCGTTGGTGATGGTCTGGCTCTGACCGCTCGTCAGGACGCCCTGCCACAGCACGGGGCCGGACGGCCCCGAGCTGGCGACGATCTCCAGCCATACCCGGCCGGTGGCCACAGCCGACACCGAGAGCCGGTTGGCGTTGACGTTCCACACCGCGCCCTGGTCGTCGTGGGAGACCAACGTCAACGGTGGCGGAGGCGGCGCCGGGGCCGTGCTCGCCGGAGGTGATGCCTGGCTGGCCGGCGGGGCCTTCTTGGACGACGTCGACGAGGTGGCGACCAGGACGCCGACGACGACGCAGACGACGACCACGACGGCGGCGAGGCCGGCTGCGAGAGCCCACCGCGGCCGCTCGCTGACCTTCCCACCCCACGACGGTCCCCTGGGAGCGGCATCGATGGCGGTGGGCCCGTTGGCCTCGGGAACCAGGACATTGTCGTCGCCATCCGATGGCGCCGGCGGCACCTGGGCGACGGGAGCGGTGCTGACGCCGTTCCCCTCGTCGCCGTTGGCCGTCGTGACGTCCGCGTCCCGGTGCTCGGTGGGGACCGCGACCTCTGCCGTGTCGTCGCTCACCACGTGGACGCCCTCGGCGGGCGTCGTCTCGGCCACCGGAGCGGCGGACGAGGTGCCGGAACCGCTGTCGAGCGTGTCGGCGTCCGCCGCCGCTCGACGAGCACCGAGCCGATCTCGGGCACCTGACGCAGCCCGCCCCGTGGCAACGAACGGCGCCAGCACCCGACCCCACAGCTTCGATCGTGTCCGCGCTCTCGACCGCGAGCGGGCTTCCGACCGGGACGACGTCCAATCGATCGAGGGCGGCTTGGGCAGGGTCGACGAGGCCAGGGCAGGATCGTCCTCCCACCCATGTCCGTTCCCCGATCCGTCGCCGCCGGCCGTCAGCTGATCACCACTCCATCCACCGCCGTTCGCCCGACGACCGCGGGCACCCCGGATGGCGTCGGCCACACCCGGGGGCAGCGTGACGGGACCGGAGCCGCTGGTGTCATCGTCCGGAGAGGCGACCCTCGGACTGGTCGACCCGCCGTTTCCGTCGGGCTGGCCCTCCGCCGTGTGGGCCGGCTGCTCCTCGGGACGTGCCTCGGTCGGCTCGGCCCCGGGCGCCTCCGATCCCGGTGGCTCGGTCGTCACTGACTCGGCCCTGGGTGGCTCGAAGCTGGGCGGCTCGGCACTCGGCGGCTCGGCGCTGGGCGGCTCGGCCCCGGTCCGCTCGGACCGCAGGATCCGGATGGTCTCCTCTCGGTGGAGCGACGCCTCCGGCACGGCCCTCCCGCCCGCATTTACCGCCGGCACGGGCGACGGCGCGGGCGCGGGGAAGCTCGCACTGTCCTCCACCGATGACCGGACGTGGTTACCTCCGTGGGCTGCGCCCTGGGCGCTGTAGGCCCTCTCCTCGGCGTCCTCGGGGCGGCCGGCCACCGACCGCAGCACATCCATCGCCTGCTCGTGGTGCTTGATCGACCGCCGCTCTCCGAACTGAGACGCCCAGGTCAGACGGGACAGCACGATGGCTATGACGAGCAGGACCACGACGAGCAGCAAGATGCTCATTGCCCTAGTGCCCACCTTCCCCGTCGCGGGGTCCGGGACCCCTGCGGGATGTCGTTCCCGTTGCCGTACACGAGACTCTATTGAACCGAATAATCGGAGTCACTTGGTGTCAACAGACCGCCAGGCCCCCCGGGGAGACCCGCCAAGGCCTCCTTCAGCCTAGACGCCGAGCTCGCGGCCACCGCTCATGTGCGCAACCCCAGGGTCGGCCGCAGGGGGGACGGGACGTCCGAGCGCCGGGGGTTGGCCCGGTCCCGGTCCGAGACGACGGGGGCCGTGACGCCCCAATCGGCTCCGATCTCGGGGTCGTCCCACGCCACGCCCAGCTCGTCGGCCGGGTTGTAGTACCCGTCGACCAGGTAGGTGAGGGTCATGTCGGCCAGGGCGGCGAAGCCATGGGCCACCCCGGGTGGGATGAACACGCCGAGGGCGTTCTGCTCGCCCAGGTCGAGGAGCATCGTGGCGCCATCGGTCGGCGAACCCTGGCGGAGATCGTGCAGGACCACCCGGGCCCGGCCGCGCACCACGTACCAGTAGTCGGCCTGATGGAGGTGGTAATGGAGGCCGACCAGCGCGCCGGCCCGCTTGTCGGAGCAGCTCCCCTGCACCATCTCGCGTCCCAGGGGGAACCACGAGCGGCGGTAGGTCTCGAGGAAGCGGCCCCGCTCGTCGCCGTGGACGTCCGGTGCCACCACGACGACGTCGACGATCCGTTCGGAGGCGGTGATGGTGGGCACGCGGGATCAGGCCTCGAAGCGGCCGAACCCGCCCCGGTAGAACACGAGCGGGTGGCCCTTGCCGACGCCCATGTCCAGGACGCGGCCGATGGCCACGAGGTGGTCGCCACCGTCGTGGGCCACCTCGAGACGGCACTCGACCCACGCCAGGGCGTCGTGAAGGATCGGTGAGCCCGTCGTGCCGGGACGCCAACCCACACCCTCGAACTTCCGGTCGCTCTTGGTGGCGAACACCCGACCGAGGGCCTCCTGGCTCTCGGAGAGGATGTTGCCGCAGAACACCCTGGTCGTCTCGATCCTCGGCCAGGTGAGCGACATCCGTGAGGGCGCGAACACGACGAGGGCGGGCTCCAGGGACAGGGCGTTGAACGCCTGGCAGGTGAACCCGGCCGGGCCGTCGTCGTCGGCCGTGGTCACCACGGCGACGCCGGTCGCGAAGTGACCCAGCACCTCGCGATACCGAGCCGTGTCGATCGTCGGCGCCGATCGTCGCTGCAGGTCGTCCTGCTCGTCCGTCTGCCGGCCTCCCGGGCCGACCGGTCTGCCGCCGGCAGCGAACCCACCGAGCTCGGTCACGTCCACGCCCTCCGACTCCCTGGGCCGGCCTTCCTAGCCGGCGGCAACTTCTTCGGGCCGGCCTCCGGGGCCGGCCGTCGACCTGGGCCCACCGCCGCGCTCAGGGGCGATGGAGGTCGATGACCAAGCCTTCCGCAGCGGCCACCACCTCGTCCACGCCGCCGACACCGCTGGAGATGCAGCGGGCCTCCCACAGGAGGCGGTCGAGCTCGTCGTCTTCGTGGGCGGGATCGTGGTGGAAGAGGGCAAGCCGGTGGGCGCCGGCCTCCTTGGCCACCAGGAGCGCGTACTCGACCGTGCAGTGACCCCAGTGTGACTTCTCCCGGAACTCGCTCTGGGTGTACTGGGCGTCGTGGATCAGCAGGTCCACGCCGTCGCACAGCTCGAGCACGCTGTCGGCGACGCCCCGAAGCGATAGCGGAGCCTGGTGGTCGCTGACATAGGCGACGCTGTAGCCCCCCGTCTCCACCCTGAATCCGAGCGTGGGCCCGCAGTGCGGGACGGGCCGGATCCTCACCTTGGCCGCTCCGACCGAGAAGTCCTCGTCCAGCACGTCGTGGAAGCGGATGTCGCCCCGCAGCTCGCTGAAGTGCACGGGGAAGTAGGGCGGGCGCATGAAGTCACCGAACACGTCGTGGAGCGAACCCTCCTCCTGGGCCGGCCCGTACACGTCGAGCTCGGCGCCGACGCGGTCGATCGGGGGAAAGAACGGCAGACCCTGGACGTGGTCCCAGTGGATGTGGGTGAGGAACGCCGTGGCCCGGAACGAGCCGTCGGTCGGCTGGTGCTCCCCGAACTGTCGCAACCCGGTCCCGAGGTCGAAGATGACCGGTGGCTCCCCGGGGGCGTCGACGACGACGCAGGCGGTGTTGCCGCCGTAGCGGCGGTTCGCCTCGCTCGGACAGGGGCACGAGCCTCGCACCCCGTAAAAGGTGACCTTCAGCACTGCCCCCCTTGGACTGAACAGGAGGTTACCCGGGTGTGTCGGCGGGGCGAACTCACTGTGACAAATGTCTCACAGCGTGCTCGCCGGCGACCAGCGCTGCGGGCGAGGCTCAGTCCCACACGTCCTCGCCGTAGGGACGGCGACGAGCCGGAGCGTGCTCGCGCCTCCACACGAGAAGCTTGCGACGGAAGTAGCAGACCTCCTCGCCGCGCTGGTTGAACCCCTTCGACTCGACCATCACGACCCCCCGGTCGTCCTTGGAGCGCGACGGCGTCACGTCGAGGATCCGGGTCTCGGCGTAGATCGTGTCGCCGTGAAAGGTCGGATAGCGGTGGACCAGTGACTCGACCTCGAGGTTGGCGATGCACGAACCGCTGATGTCGGGGACGCTCATGCCGAGGACGAGCGAGTAGACGAGGTTGCCCACGACCACGTTCCGGCCGTGCACCGTCTCCGACTCGGCGAACCACGCGTTGGTGTGCAGCGGGTGGTGGTTCATCGTGATCATGCAGAAGAGATGGTCGTCGTACTCGGTGATCGTCTTTCCCGGCCAGTGCCGGAAGACATCGCCGACCACGAAGTCCTCGAGGTAGCCGCCGAAGGGGCGTTCGTGGACCGTCATGGTGTGGGCACCGACGGCCTGGTGCTGAACCCGAGCTCCCAGCCCTCGTCGGTCTCGCCGTCGATGCTGAGCCGCCAGGTGTAGCGGGAGCCCGCGGCCAAGGGCACGGGACCGAGGTTGACGGCCAGGGCGACGTCGCTCGGGCTGCCCTCGGGCACGCCGGTCGGCCGTCCCACGTGGAAGTCGCCGCGCACCTCGACGGGACGGGGCCCTTCGGGGGTGTCGATGTTCACGTCCCGCCCGTCGGCGTCGACCAGGTACAGCTCCCAGTGGTGAGGCTGGAGGGCCTCGTGCCAGCCGACCTCGATCTTCAGGGCGACGGCCGAGGGGGCGGGCTCGGGGCCGATCATGCTCCAGCCGGCGCCGAGGATGAACAGCTTTCCGTCTGCCACCTGGGCCGAGTCGCAGAGCAGCATGGTCACCTTCACGAGCGGCCACCGTAGCCACCGCGGGCGACCTGCCGGAACACGCCGCCCTGAACCGGCGCCCGGGAGTGCCTAGTCGCCCCTCGGGCGACCCGGCCGGGCGCATCGGCCCGGTTCTCCGAAATCCGGGCCGATGCGCTCACCCGGCTCACCTGTCCCGTCGGCCTGGTCGCGCCGAACGGCCGGGCAGCTCCTCGCGAGACAACAACGGTTCCACATCGCGTCGAAACCGGCGAAGCGCTCGGTGATCGCGAGGGCCATTTCGACAAGATGTGGAACCGAGCATGTCTCCGGCCTCGCCCCCGTACGGGGCCGGAGGGAGCGGCATCTCGGCTGGCCCCAATTTCGCAAGAACGGGGGCCAGCCGAGGGTGCCGGTCCCTCAACCGCTCTCGCGCATGCCAGCCGCGCCGGCTGTCAGAGGGCGTGACGGCGGAGCAGGCCCCGGGCGATCACCATGCGCTGGATCTCGTTCGTCCCCTCGCCGATGATCATGAGCGGGGCATCCCGGAAGTACCGCTCCACGGGCAGCTCGGTGCTGTACCCGTAGCCGCCGTGGATGCGCATGGACTCGGTGGCGATCTCGAGGGCCGCCTCGGAGGCGAACAGCTTGGCCATGCCCGCCTCCACGTCGGCGCGCTCGCCGGCGTCGAGCTTCTCGGCGGCGGACCGGGTCAGCAGACGGGCCGCCTCCAGCTTCGTCGCCATGTCGGCGAGCTTGAACTGGATGGCCTGGTGGCGGGCGATCGGCACACCGAACGCCTCACGCTGCTGGGCATAGCGGATAGCAGCGTCGAACGCCGCCCCAGCGACGCCGCACGCCCGCGCCGCGATGTTCACCCGCCCCAGCTCGAGGCCACCCAGGATCTGGCCCAAGCCGTGGCCCAGCCCAGCGTCCCCCCCGAGCACGGTGTCGGCTGAGACGGTGTGGCCGTCGTAGGACATCTCGACCGTCTCGACGCCCTTGTAACCGAGCTTGCCGATCTGCCGGGAGACGGTGATGCCACCAGAGCGGGGCCCAGGCTCCTTCTCGACGATGAAGCAGGTGACACCTTCCGGCGCCCGGGCGGCCAGCGCGACGATCCCGGCTCGCTCGCCGTTGGTGACCCACATCTTGGTGCCGTCGAGCACGTAGGTGTCGCCGTCGGGCCGGGCCCGGCAGCGCAGCGAGGCGGTGTCGCTGCCGGC
>VAWP01000019.1 GCA_005888295.1 Actinomycetota bacterium | reverse complement strand
ACTCATCCCGGGCGTCCCGCGGGCGACCAGCTCGAGGTCGACGTCGGGGGCCAGGCGCTTGTCCTTGCAGTGGACCTTCAGGATCGGGAGCCGCTCCTCCAGGTCTGGAAGCGGGACCACGATCTGGCGGTCGAAACGGCCGGGGCGCAGCAGGGCGGGATCGAGGATGTCGGGCCGGTTGGTGGCGGCCATCATCACGATGCCCTCGGTCGTGTCGAAGCCGTCCATCTCGTTGAGCATCTGGTTGAGCGTCTGCTCCCGCTCGTCGTGACCGCCCCCGAGGCCAGCACCCCGCTTGCGCCCGATCGAGTCGATCTCGTCGACGAAGACGATGGCCGGCGCCTGCTTGCGTGCCGTCTGGAAGAGGTCCCGCACCCGGCTGGCCCCGACGCCCACGAACATCTCCATGAAGTCCGAGCCGCTCACCGACATGAACGGGACCCCCGCCTCGCCGGCGACGGCCCGTGCCAGCAGGGTCTTGCCGGTGCCGGGCGGGCCCACGAGCAGCACGCCCTTGGGGATGCGGGCCCCGATGTCCTTGAACCGGGCGGGCTTCTTGAGGAAGTCGACGACCTCGCTGATCTCCTGTTTGACGCCCGTGTAGCCGGCGACGTCACCGAAGGTCGTGCGGGGTCGCTCGGTCGTGTACAGCTTGGCCTTCGCCGGTTCATCCATATGAAGAAGCCGATGATGAGCACGATCGGCAGGAGGTAGATGAGCACGGACGAGAAGATGCTCTGCTGAGGGGTGTTGAAGTTGAGCTTCACCCCCTTGGTCCGCATGGTGGTGACGTCGTTCTGGATGGGGGGCGAAGGGCCGTTGACGGTGTACTCGGAGCCGTTGCTCAGCTTGCCCGAGATGTGGCCGTTGCTGTTGTCGACGGTCGCCGTCGACACCTGACTGTTGTTGACGTCGGTGATGTACTGCGTGTAGCTGAGCTGCTGGCTCGGGCTGTGGGAGAAGAACGGCGGGATCACGAGAGCCGCCACGACCAGGCCGAGCAGGACGATGACCGCCCAACGCCAGCTCTGGTCCGGTCCGCTCGATCCACTGGCACCGGAGCGGCCTGGACGACCCGAAGGACGGTCCGGCCGGGGATCCGGAGGTTGGCGACTCATGGCACCCATGCTAGAGGTCCGGGCGGCGTTCCGAAGCCCAGGGGGCACGCACGTCGAGGCCCGGCGGTAACGTCGCGAGGCATGGACGTCTCCTCGCTCTGCGGCCGGCGCCGGCTTCTTGCCGCATCCCGAGGGTGAGCGTCGGTCGGGGTGAGGGGCCCGGCCAGGACGTGACAGGTCCCGAGCCCTGGGGTTCGCCTGGTCAGCGCCCTTCGCCACCGGCGTGGGGTCGACCCGAGCCGAGTTGGGAGATCCCGCCGCGCGAAGGGACAGACGGACGCCAACCGCCTCCGGACGTCCGGCCGCCCCCGCCTGTCGGTTGGGCGGGGCGCCCGTCGCCACCGGCCGACGCCGACGGCAGGCCCGCTCCACCGGTGCAGGGTCGGTGGGGACTGGGCGACGCGATACTCGGCTTCGTCGTCGGCGTGATCGCCTCGAGCCTGGCCGTGGTGATCTGGGTCGCGGCCACAGGATCGTCGTCGACGAGCGCCTCGACCTCGACCGTCGGGGCCACGGTCGCCGGGCTCG
This sequence comes from Actinomycetota bacterium, assembly GCA_005888295.1. Taxonomy (GTDB): domain Bacteria; phylum Actinomycetota; class Acidimicrobiia; order Acidimicrobiales; family AC-9; genus AC-9. The sequence goes on along the minus strand of VAWP01000019.1, from coordinate 9,332 downwards.
TGGGCCTCTGGGTCGGCCTGGCGGGGGCGCCGGTGCTGGCGAGCCGGCTGAAGGGAGCCGGGCGGCTCGCGTTGGACTTCGGGTTCCGGCTGCGTGCCTGGCCTGACGTGCCACTCGGGGTCGGAGTCGGGCTCGGCTCGCAGCTGATCCTGCTGCCGGTGCTGTACATCCCGGTTCGCGTGCTCGTCCCGCATCTGGACCAGCAGCTCGGCCAGCCCGCCCAGCACCTGACGGGAGGGGCGGACACCGGCGGGCTGGTGGTGCTCGGGATCTTCGTGGTCCTCGGCGCTCCACTCGTCGAGGAACTGTTCTTCCGCGGGCTTCTCCTGCGCTCGCTCGAGAAGACCAAGGGACTGGCGTCGCTCGGCCGCCGTGCCTGTCCGGCCGTTGCTGTCCTGGTCTCGGCCGTCGCCTTCGGGCTGGCCCACCTCGAGGTGCTCCAGCTCCTGGGGCTCGCCGCCTTCGGGGTCGTCCTCGGCGTGCTGGCGGAGCGGTGGCGTCGCCTGGGACCCGGCATGGTGGCCCACGCCACCTTCAACGCAGTCACCGTCATCGTGATCGCCCTGGCCCGATAGGGGAGGTCCCATCCCCCCGTACAGTGCCCCGGGGGCCCGTCGGGCAACATAGAGCGCAGATGCGCCGCCCGTCCGCCGCAGCCCTGGGAGCCTTCGTCGCCGTCGGCGGCGCCGTCGCTTTCGTCCTGTGGCAGCTGCACCCGTCGCTGCTGTTGCTCAACACGACGACGTCCGGCGGCGACACCGGCGCGCACGTCGCCGTACCCGCGTTCCTGCGCGACCACCTCCTGCCCCACGGCCGGCTCACGGGATGGAGCCCCGACTGGTACGGCGGCTACCCGGCGCTGACGTTCTACTTCCCACTGCCCAGCCTCATCGTGGTCGTCTTCGGCCTGGTCCTGCCGTACGGCGTCGCGTTCAAGCTGGTGACGGTCCTCGGGCTGCTGACCCTGCCGGTCGCGGCGTGGGCGTTCGGGCGATTGTCCGGGATGGCCCGTCCCGGGCCGGCCTGCCTGGGCGTGGCCACCCTGCCCTTCGTCTTCGACCGGAGCTTCACGATCTACGGCGGCAACGTGGCGTCGACCCTCGCGGGAGAGTTCGCCTTCTCGATCAGCCTCTCGCTGGGGCTCGTCTTCCTCGGCGTCGTGGCGCGGGGACTGCGCACTGGCCGGCACCGTGCCCTTGCGGCCGGCCTGTTGGCGCTCACCGCCCTCTGTCACATGATCCCGACCTTCTTCGTGCTCGTCGGTGCGGGCGTCCTATTGCTGATGGGCGCGGACCGCCGGCGGCTGCGATGGATCGTCGGCGTCGTGGTCGCGGGGCTCGCCATCACCGGCTTCTGGTCCATCCCGTTCCTGTTCCGACTTCCGTACACGACGGACATGGGTTGGGAGAAGGTCACCGAGTACGCCCATAACCTCTTCCCCTCCGGGCAGCGATGGGTGCTGGTGCTCGCCATCGTCGGCGTCCTCTTCTCGCTCGTGCGCCGTCGGCGGATCGGGATGTTCCTCGCCGTCATGGCCGTGCTCTCGGCGGCGGGGTTCGTGCTGGCTCCCCAGGGCAGGCTCTACAACGCACGCCTGCTGCCGTTCTGGGTGCTGTGCCTCTACCTGCTGGCTGGGGTGGCGGTCGCGGAGCTCGGGACGCTCGCAGGGGAGCTGTGGCGAGCCCGTGCCTCGGCGGGCGGGGGACGGATCACCACCGAGGGGCTGGTGGGCTTCCTCACGCCCGTGCTGGCTCTGCTGGCGGCGGCGGGCTTCGTCGCCGCTCCCTTGGTGAACCTTCCCTCGTGGTCGCCGGTCAAGCCCCAGGCCAGCTTCGTCCCGGACTGGGTGCGCTGGAACTACTCCGGCTACGAGGGCAAGCCGTCCTACCCGCAGTACCGCGCCCTCATCGGAACGATGACCAGGTTGGGCCAGCAGCAGGGATGTGGTCGAGCCATGTGGGAGTACGGACCCGACCTCGATCAGCTCGGCACGCCCATGGCACTCATGCTGCTTCCTTACTGGACCAACGACTGCATCCAGTCGATGGAGGGGCTGTTCTTCGAATCGGCCGCCAGCACCCCGTACCACTTCATCGATCAGTCAGAGCTGTCGGTGACGCCCTCGCAGGCCATGCGCAACCTGCCTTACGGGCCCCTCGACGTCGCCGCGGGCGTGCGCCACATGCAGCTGCTCGGGGTCCGCTACTACATGGCCTTCTCCCCGCAGGCGCAAGCACAGGCGGCGGCCGATCCGGACCTGAGCCTGGTGGCGACGAGCGGCCCGTGGCCGGTGACGTCGGGCTCCACGGTGATCCAGCGCACCTGGAACATCTACGCGGTGCGGGGCGCGGCGGAGGTCGCCCCGCTCTCCGAGCAGCCGGTCGTCATGACGGGGGTGGCCAAGGGCGGCAAGTCGTGGCTGAACGCGGCTGTCTCGTGGTACGACGACCCCAGCCGGTGGAACGTCATGCTGGCTGCAAGCGGGCCGTCACAGTGGGCGCGGGTCCGGGGCTCGGATCCCAACCCGCCGACCAAGGCCGTGGCCCCGGTGCAGGTGAGCGGCATCAAGACCACCGACGATCGGATCAGTTTCGACGTCGACCAGACGGGATCGCCGGTACTTGTGAAGACGTCGTACTTCCCCAACTGGCAGGCCACCGGGGCCAACGGTCCCTGGCGGGTGGCCCCCAACCTGATGGTCGTCATCCCGACGAGCCATCATGTGTCGTTGCACTACGGCTTCACGCCCGTTGACGGCTTGGGTTGGGCGGTCACCGCGGGAGGGCTCCTCGCAGTGGCGTGGATGGCCGGACGCCCCCTCGTCACCCGAGGCCCGCGGCGCGGCCGCGGGGTCCGACGCGACGAGGAGGTGCCTGGGGAGGGCGACGGGCGCGGCAGGGACGCCACAGAGCTCGAGACCGCCCTCAACCGTATCGGCGCCCTCTCGCCGCTGCCCTGGAGCCCCACGGCGACGACCCACACGACGCCGAGCCCGCCTCCCCCTCGCTAACCACGGAGCCGGGAGCACCCGGGAAACGGCGAACTAGGCTCGGACCGCTGATGTTGCCACTCGATCCCATCTTCAAGGCGTACGACGTCCGCGGCAGCGTGCCCGACCAGCTCGACGCAGAGGTCTGCCGGGCCGTCGGGTCGGCCTTCGCCCGATTCACCCGGGCGCCACGGGTCGTGGTGGCCCGCGACATGCGCGAGTCCGGCCGGCCGCTGAGCGAGGCCTTCATCGACGGTGCCGCATCGGAGGGGGCCACGGTGACCGACCTCGGCCTCGCATCGACGGACCTGCTGTACTTCGCGTCGGGGCGTCTGGACGCGCCGGCTGCCATGTTCACGGCATCTCACAACCCGGCCCGCTACAACGGCATCAAGATGTGCCGGGCCGGAGCCAGCCCGGTCGGCCAAGACACCGGACTGGGTGAGATCAAGGCTATGGCTGGCGCCTCCAGGGGCAACGGGGCGGCGGCGCGGGGGCGCGTCGAGCACGCCGACCTGCTCGACGAATACGCCGCCCACGTGCGCTCCTTCGTGGACGTGGACGCGCTGGCGCCGCTGCGGGTGGTGGCCGACACGGCCAACGGCATGGGAGGGCTCGTCGTGCCCAGCGTGATGGCCCCTCTGCCCTTCGAACTGGAGATCCTCTTCCCCGAGCTCGACGGCAACTTCCCCAACCACCCGGCCGATCCCATCCAGGCGGAGAACCTCGTCGACCTGAACAGGCGGGTCCTGGCGACCGGTGCGAACGTCGGGCTGGCCTTCGACGGCGACGCCGACCGGGTCTTCCTCGTCGACGAGCAGGCCCAGCCCCTCTCGGGCTCTCTGACCACTGCCCTGGTGGCCAGGGCGATGCTCGAGAAGCATCCCGGGGCCACGATCCTGTACAACCTCATCTGCTCCAAGGCTGTGCCCGAGGTCATCGAAGAGAACGGGGGTGTGCCCGTCCGTACCCGCGTGGGCCACTCCTTCATCAAGGCGGTGATGGCCGAGACGGGAGCGGTGTTCGGCGGCGAGCACTCGGGGCACTACTACTTCCGTGACAACTACCGGGCCGACTCGGGCCTCATCGCGGCGGTGATCGTCCTCGAGCTGCTGTCCACGTCAGGCCAGCCTCTGTCCGAGCTGCGACGGCCCTTCGAGCGCTACGCCGACTCGGGCGAGATCAACACCGAGGTTCCTGATCCGGCGCGGGTCGTCGAGTCCATCGCCGCCGAGCTCGGCTCGGTGAGTGGTCCGAGCCTGGACCGCACTGACGGGTTGACCGTCGACTGGGGTGACTGGTGGTTCAACATCCGCCCCTCGAACACCGAGCCGCTCCTCCGTCTGAACCTCGAAGCACCCACGCCGTCTGCGCGCGACGACCACGTGGCGGAGATCCTGTCGATGATCGACCGCGCTGCCGGTGACACGGCCGGCGCCGGTCCCACCCACCGAAGGGAGAGCTGAGGTGGCACTCGACCCCCTGCTGCTCGAGATCCTGGCCTGTCCCGAGGACAAGGGACCGTTGCTGTACTTCCCCGACGAGGACAGCCTCTACAACCCGCGCCTCCATCGGCGCTACGCGATCCGGGACGACATCCCCATCATGCTCATCGACGAGGCCGAGACGGTGGACGACGCCGAGCACGGCAGGCTGGTGGCCAAGGCCGAGGCGGAGGGCATCAGGCCGACGTTCGATCCCGGGGAGAGCCCTTCGGGCGGCGCGACGGCGTGAACAGCCAGGTCCTCGACACGTTGGGGATGTGGGATGCGGCCGCGCAGCTCCCCGAGCAGCTCACGGCGGCGACCCGTCAGGCCGCGGGCACAGCCGGGCTGCCGAGCGGGGCGTCGATCGCCAACGTCGTCGTGCTCGGGATGGGTGGCAGCGGGATCACGGGGGATGTCTTCGAGGCCGCGGCCGGGTCGGACCTGCGCGTGCCGGTCTCGGTCGTCAAGTCCTACTGCCTTCCCGGCTTCGTCGGCCCGGCGTCGCTGGTCTTCGCCGTCTCCTACTCCGGTGACACCGAAGAGACGGTGGAGGCCGCCCGGGCCGCGGTGGCGCGAGGGGCGCGCGTGGTCGTGGTGACGAGCGGCGGCAAGCTGGCCCGGCTGGCCGAGGACTGGGGTGCACCTGCCCCGTACGTGCCCGACTCGATCCCCCAGCCTCGGGCCGCCGTCGGAGCGATGACGGTCCCGCTCCTCTTGGTGACCGAGGACTTGGGGCTGCTCCCCGGGGCGCGGCAACGGGTCGACCAGGCCGTGGCCCAGCTGCGGCACCGCCGCGACCAGCTCGTGGGACCGGCGAGCCCGGCGGCGGCCCTCGCCCGCCGCATCGGGCGCACGATTCCGCTCGTCTACGGCGCTGCCGGCGTGGGGGCGGTCGCCGCCCGGCGCTGGAAGGCGGACGTCAACGAGAACGCCAAGGCGCCCGCGTTCGCGGCCAGCCATCCGGAGCTGTGCCACAACGAGGTCGCCGGGTGGGGCCAGCACGGGGACGTCACCCGCCAGGTCTTCACCCTCGTGAACCTCCGCCACGAGGGCGAGCATCCCCGGGTCGCCCGCCGCTTCGGGCTGGTGGACGACATCGTGCGAGAGGTCGTGGCAGGTATCGAGGAGGTCCGGGCCGAAGGGGAGGGGCGCCTGGCCCAGCTCCTGGACCTCGTCATGTTCGGTGACTTCGTGTCGCTGCACCTGGCCGCCCAGGAGGGACTCGACCCGGGACCGGTCCCCGCCCTCACCGAGATCAAGAGCCGCCTCACGACTGGCCCGGGAGGCCAGTGAGCCGACATCGCCAAGCCGGAAGGATGACCGACATGGAGTTCGACATCGCCGACGCCAGCCTCGCCGATCTGGGGCGTCAGCGCATCGCCTGGGCCGATTCCCACATGGGCGTCCTGGCCACGATCCGGGAGCGCTTCGCCAAGGAGCGGCCACTCGACGGGGTCACCGCGGCCGCCTGCCTCCACGTCACGACCGAGACCGCCAACCTCCTGCGAACACTGAAGGCCGGTGGGGCGACGGTGCTGGCCTGCGCCTCGAACCCGCTCTCGACCCAGGACGACGTGGCCGCGTCGCTGGTGCGTGACGAGGGGATCGCCGTGTTCGCCGTCCGTGGCGAGGACTCCGAGAGCTACTACGCCCACATCGACTCGGTCATCGACGCGGGACCCAACGTCACCATGGACGACGGCTGCGACCTCGTCTCCCGGCTCCATCAGTCTCGCCAGGACAAGGTGGGCGAGGTGCTGGCCGGGACCGAGGAGACGACGACCGGCGTGATCCGCCTGCGCGCCATGGAGCGTGAGGGCGCGCTGCGCTACCCGATCGTGGCCGTCAACGATGCCGACACCAAGCACCTTTTCGACAACCGCTACGGCACCGGCCAGTCGACCCTAGACGGGATCATCCGGGCCACCAACGTGCTCCTCGCCGGCAAGCGCATCGTCGTGGCCGGCTACGGCTATTGCGGCAAGGGGGTGTCGAGCAGGGCTCGGGGCATGGGCGCCCAAGTGATCGTGTGCGAGGTCGATCCGCTGCGCGCCCTGGAGGCGGTCATGGACGGGTTCCGGGTCGAGCCCATGGACGAGGCGGCCGCCGAAGGCGACATCTTCATCACGGTGACCGGCAACCGCGACATCCTCCGGGCCGAGCACTTCCGGGCCATGAAGGACGGCGCCATCCTGGCGAACTCCGGGCATTTCGACATCGAGATCGACCTCGATGCCCTTGCCAAGATGACCGGTGACGAGCGTCGCCGTCAGGTGCGGCCCTCGGTGGAGGAGTTCCTCGTCCCGGGGGGTCCACGGGGCGACAAGCGGGTGCTGGTCATCGCCGAGGGCCGCCTGGTCAACCTCGGAGCGGCCGAGGGGCACCCGGCGGCTGTCATGGACATGAGCTTCGCCAACCAGGCGCTCGTGGCCGAGTGGGCGGTCCGGCGGGCCAGCGGGCTCCCTGCCCGGGTCCATCCCGTCCCGCCCGAGATCGACAGGGAGATCGCCCGTCTCAAGCTCGACACCATGGGGGTGTCGATCGATCGCCTGACGCCGGCCCAGGACGAGTACCTGGCTTCGTGGACGACTGGCACGTAGGGACTAGGCCGCGTCGGGCCGGCAGGTCCTACACTCTCGTATGGGCTGCGTGCGGGTCTGTGGTTGCAAGTCGAGGCCAGCCGTAGGCGAAACGACCCACGTAAGGCAACCCGTGGTTGCTGAGCATGGTGCGGCTTAGGAGTAAGTCCTGCCCGCCGACGTGCCGGCTGTCGGCACCGGCGGCGAAGAGGCGACGCGGGCCACGGGGCGCGCTGTGGGGCCAACCGGCCGCCAGCGCCCGGCTCGCCACCCTCTCGGCAGGCGAGTGTGGGGTCAAAGACCAGGTCAGCCGCTCGTGGCCCGCCCGCTGACACAGGAGGAGAGCACCGTGGACATCTCGATCCAAGGCCGCAACGTCGAGGTGTCCGAGCTGCTCAAGGCGACCGTCGAGGACAAGATCACCCGCCTCGGGCGCTACCTCGAATCGATGGAGCGGGCCGAGGTTCGCTTCCTGGAGGAGCGAAACCCCCGCATCGCGGACAAGGAGGTCTGCGAGGTGACCGTGGTGGGCCACGGCCACGTCGTGCGGGCCCGGGCGGCGGCCGGTGACACGTTCGCGGCGGTCGATCGTGTCGTTGACAAGCTGGAGCACCGGCTCGAGAAGCTCAAAGGTCGCCTGATCGGCCGCTCTCACCCCCGCAGGCACACCGGTGTCCCCCCCGGGGCCCAAGCCGTGACGGCCGTGGCAGAGGGGGAGAGCGAAGGCGAAGGTTCGGACGAGGATGCGCCGCGTATCATCCGGACGGTCCAATCCGATACCAAGCCCATGACCCCGGAGGAGGCCGTCCTCGAGCTGGACCTGCTGGGCCACGGGTTCTTCCTGTTCACGAATGCTGAAACCGGCCGCGCCGCGGTGGTATACCGGCGTAAGGACGGTCAAATCGGACTAATCGACACCACCTGACACGGGGGACTCTTGGTCGACAACCAGATCTCGGGAGACGACGGGCAGGTCATCCGCGTGCTGATCGCGGACGACCAGGCGCTGTTTCGCCGGGGCTTGTACGTGGTGCTGGGCACCGAGGGTGGTATCGAGGTCGTCGGCGAGGCGGAGGACGGTGCCGAGGCGGTCGCCAAGGCTGAGGAGCTCGCTCCCGACGTCGTGTTGATGGACGTGCGGATGCCCCAGGTGAACGGCATCGAGGCGGCGCGCACCATCCGCACCGTCACCCCGTCGGCCAGGATCCTGATGCTCACCGTGAGCGACGAGGAGGAGGACCTCTACGAAGCCGTGAAGGCGGGGGCCAACGGCTACCTCCTCAAGGAGATCTCGGTCGAGGAGGTCGCCGACGCCATCCGTGCCGTCGTCCAGGGCCAGAGCCTCATCTCGCCCTCCATGGCCTCGAAGCTCCTCACCGAGTTCAACTCCTTGGTCAGGCGGGCCGAGGAGCGGCCCCAGGTCCCCCCGCCGGAGCTGACGGGGCGGGAGCTCGAGGTGCTCAAGCTCGTCGCCCGGGGGATGAGCAACCGGGACATCGCCGACTCCCTGTACATCTCGGAGAACACGGTCAAGAACCACGTCCACAACATCCTCGACAAGCTCCACCTCCACTCGAGGATGCAGGCGGTCATCTACGCCGTCCGGGAACGCCTGATCGAAGCTGAGGACCGCTAAGTCGCTCTGGCGTGCCGACGGGCGGCGAGGCGGCGGCACTCGCTGCCGGCCGCCCCCCCTCGTGCCCCGCCAGCGAGCGCGGGCGAGCTGCGAAGTCCCTCGGTTCCGCATCTCGTCGAAATGGTGCTCGACGGACGTCGGTCCAGCGCCTTTTGTCGACGTGATGTGGAACCAGAGGTAGCTCCCGAGGGGGCCCTGCGTTCGGTGGCCGGCCAAGGTCTTCTCGGAGACGGCCGATGGCACAGGGTGTTCGACCGGGCCGAATCGCCCGAGTGGCCCAGTGGCGGCGGGGAAGCGGCCAGGACCCTCGGTACACTGGGGCGACGATGAGCGTCCTCACCAAGATGCTGCGCGCGGGCGAGGGGAAGAAGCTCCGTCGCCTGCAGGAGATCGTGCCGATGATCAACGACCTCGAGCCCGAGGTCGAGGCCCTCGACGACGAGGCCCTGCGGCACCGCACCGTCGAGTTCAGGGAGCGCCTGGACCGGGGGGAGGCCCTCGACGATCTGCTGATCGAGGCGTTCGCGGTGGTGCGGGAGGGGGCCCGGCGGGTCATCGGCCAGCGCCACTTCGACGTGCAGCTGATGGGGGGGATGGCACTTCACTTCGGCTGGATCGCCGAGATGAAGACGGGCGAGGGC
>VAWP01000018.1:16548-17725 GCA_005888295.1 Actinomycetota bacterium | reverse complement strand
GGAGGTGGCGGCCCCGGTCCAGGTTCCCCTGGCGGTCCAGGTTCCCCTGGTGGTCCAGGTTCCTCTGGTAATCCGGGTGGCTCCGGCAGCCCGGGTGGTCCCACGACCTCGGGGATGCCATCGCCCGGCGCCCTCTTGGTTGCCTTCGAGTCCTCACCTGGAGCGGCACTCCTCGGTGCCGCCACAGGGTCGGGCAGCCAGGCGGCCATCGCCTCCGGCGCAAGCCCGTCGACGGCGAATCAGCTGACGACCGGTCAGCTGGCCTTCACCGGCATCGCCGCTTCGAGCCTTGTCCTGCTGGCACTGGCGCTCCTCGGAGTCGGCGGCCTCCTCGTCCTCTGGTCGAGGCGGCGACAGCGCCTCAGCTCGCTACGGACCAGCACGTCCTGATCGGCGCTGAGCATTGGCTCCACTCGGAAAGGAGGCGCATCCGTCACCAGGCAGGCGAGTCGGGCACCGAGCTAGCCCTGTGCCGCGCGACACGGCCGTCCGACCCACGGGTGGTGAGTTCCATCCCGCTTCCATCGTCCATCACGAGATCGACGAGGCAGTTCAGCGGATATCCGTTCTGGGCTCCGGGCGCCACGAGCGCTGGCGCTGCCGCCCTTATCTGTACGAACGGTCCGGGCGTCACCGGGTGGGCACATTCGCTCTGTGCAATACCAGGCCGGGGGCTTCGACAACGACTACGACTGCGGGTGATGCGGCGGTCAGTGCTTGCGGGCCGCGTGGTGGTGCGTGGTGGTGCGGCTGCTGGTCGTGGCCAGGGAGCCCGACGGCACGGGGCAGGTCTTGGCGAAGGCGCAGACGTTGAACCCGTCGGCGTCAGAGGCCGGCGCTGAGGGAGTCGCCAGCGGTGCGCCGTTGGAGTCCACGAGCTGGACCTCCTCGGAGGACTTCAGCTTGGCGTTGGCGCCGTTGACGGTGGCCAGGTCGAAGTTGACCGTCGACAGGTTGGGCAGCGGTGCGAATCCGCCGTTGGTGCCGATGATGAGGGGCGTCTCCTCGATCCACTCGGCCGTGCCCTCGGTGGAGGGGTAGGGGACGGTCTGGCTGAAGGTCTTGCCCGTCGTCACGTCCTTCAGCTTCATCGACCACACCCCCGGCGCCGCGGCGCCGATGTCGGCGTGCATGTGGTCGCCGGGGCGGATGGGCATGTCGCCGATGGTCACACTGG
>VAWP01000018.1:14304-16218 GCA_005888295.1 Actinomycetota bacterium | reverse complement strand
GCAGGGCCAGCAGACCGATTCGACGCATCCGGCACCCCTCCTGTCGCCTTCTCCTTTCTCTACCCAGGTGGGGTTTTCCTGCCACCCCCCCGGTCTACCCCGTGGATCGTCGACCCGGGCACCAGCCGGGTTCGGCGACCTCGAAACCGTCGAGCTCGAAGGCTGGCGAGACCGTGCACCCCACGAGGGTGTGCTCGCCCAGGCTGCGAGCGCTCTGCCAGGCGCCGGCCGGTACGACGAACTGGGGTCGCTGATCTGCCGCCAGGTCCGGCCCGAGCCCCACGACCTGCTCGTTCTCCCCGTCGGCAGAGACCCGGAGCTCCAGCGGTGCTCCCTCGTAGAAATGCCAGGTCTCGGCGGCGTCGACCCGATGCCAGAGCGAGACCTCGCCCCGTCGCAGCAGGAAGTAGATGGCGCTGCCGGCGGCCCGTTCGCCCGCTCCGGCTGGAGCTCGCCAGGTCTGCCGGTACCGGCCGCCTTCGGGGTGGGGCTCGAGCTGGAGTAGCTCGATGATCGCCTCGGCGTCCATGACGCTCATGATGGCGTCCGCGGCCCTACTGGATCACGGCGATGACGTCGCCCTCCTGGACCTGGTCGTCCGGGCGTACCCGGACCTCGGCAACAGTGCCTCCGGCCGGGGACTCGACAGGGATCTCCATCTTCATCGACTCCAGGATGGCGATGGTGTCGCCCACGCCGACGGCCTGGCCGACCTCCACGTGCACCTGCCAAACGTTGGCCGTGATCTCGGCCCTCACCTCTGCCACGGCGCGAGGGTACCGGCCCCGCATCCCATCACAGGGCGCTCACATGTTCCTATCGGGCCCCACATACCCCTCGGTGAGCATGTCGGGGACCAATCGCGAAAGGACATGGACCAGACCGTGAAGCAGATCCTTCTCAGACACCCACTTCGTGTCGGTGTCGCATCAGCCATCCTCGCCGGCGGCGTGCTGGGCGGAGCCGTCGCCTTGGCCGACACGCCGTCGACCTCGCCCTCGGCCACCCCGAGCACCCCGGCGCCGAACCAGGGCGCGAAGCCCGTGAGGCAACGCCATCCCCACGTCGTCGGCAAGGTCACGAGTGTCACCCCGACCGGGGGGCTGGCGAACCAGGGCACGATCACCGTGGTCGAGCCGAACGGCCACCAGACGACGTTCAGCGTGACCAGCTCGACGAGGGCGTGGAAGTACCAGGTCATCGAGGCCGGCCTGCAGAACCAGCAGGGCGGCGTGGCGGCCAAGCGGATCCTCGACACCGGCTTCAAGGCGGGCTGAGCGACCCCTCCCCCAACCACCCGCGGCCCCCGGAGACCGCCCGGGGGCCGCGGGCATCCTCGTGACCCCGCGGGGGCGTCCCAGGTCAGGTGGGACGGGGGGTGCTTTGGAAGCGCGACGGGACTCACCCGTAGCATGTCGTCCCGAACTTCATGGCCGTCGCCGTTCGCTTCCGTGCTGCCGTCGCCCTCGTCGGGCGCTTTCCGGCTCTGGCCGGCGTCGACCTCGACGTAGCCGCGGGCGAAGTCCTGCTCGTCACCGGTCCCAACGGAGCGGGGAAGACCAGCCTCCTGCGGGCGTGCGCCGGTCTGTTGGCGGTGTCGGCCGGTGAGGCACACGTCCTCGGTCACGACCTGCGTCGCGACCGGCGATCCGTGCGGCGCTCGGTGGCGATGCTGGGGCACGCCAGCTTCCTGTACGACGACCTGACCGTGGCGGACAACGTCCGCTTCGCCGTGCGGGCGGCGCGGGGGGACCCGAGCGCCGTGGACCCGGCGCTGGCCCGCCTGGGTCTGGGGGGGCGCCTCCGCCGCACCGCGGTTGGCAGGCTGTCGGCCGGCCAGCGACGGCGCGTCGCCATCGCGACCGTGGTCGCTCGCGGGCCCGAGCTCTGGCTGCTCGACGAGCCGCACGCCGG
>VAWP01000018.1:0-14020 GCA_005888295.1 Actinomycetota bacterium | reverse complement strand
CTGGCACGGGCGACGGCGGGGCTCTTCTGGGTCGCGGTGCTTCTCTGCACGCTGTTGGCGGTGCAACGCAGCTTCGCCATGGAGGCGGCGGACTCGGCGCGCGACGGCCTCCGCCTCTCGGGGCTCGATCCTGCCGGCATCTTTCTCGGCAAGGCGGCCGCCGTCCTCGTCCAGCTCCTGGTGCTGGAGGCGCTCCTGGCCGTCGGCATCGTGGTCCTCTACGGCTCTCACCTGCACGGGGCGCTGTTGCTGCTCGGTTCGTCCTCGGCAGCGACGGTCGGCCTCGCTGCGGCAGGGACCGTCTACGGGATGCTCGCCGCCGGCCTTCGGGTGCGCGAGACCCTGCTGCCGCTGCTCCTGCTTCCCGTCGTGGCGCCCGTGCTGCTGGCGGCCACCCGGTCCTGGGAGGCGGCGCTCTCGGGGGCTACCGCCGAGGGCAATCCCTGGCTGCAGCTGCTCGGTGTGTTCGCCGTGGTGTACCTACCTCGGCGCGCGCCGCCCGCGCCCTCGGCCTGGCGGCGCTGGCTGCGGTGGCGGCCACCGTCTACCTCGGGCTGTGGGTCACGCCTCCGGATGTCGTCCAGGGTGATCTGGCGCGGCTGATCTACGTCCATCCGCCCGTGGCCTGGGTCGCGTACCTCGCCTTCGGGGTGACGGCCCTGGCCAGCGTGCTGTACCTCTGGCCGCGGACCCGGTCGCTCGCATGGGACCGCCTGGCCGGCGCGTCCGCAGAGGTCGGCGTCGTGTTCACCGCCCTGACCCTTGTCACCGGCTCGATCTGGGGCCGTCCCACCTGGGGGGTGTGGTGGACGTGGGATGCCCGGCTGACCACCACGGCGCTGTTGCTCGTGCTCTACCTCGGCTATCTCGCCCTCCGCCGGGTGCCCGGTCAGCCCGACACGCGGGCCAAGCGCTCGGCGATCGCCGCCCTGGTGGCGGTCGTCGACGTGCCCATCGTGCACTTGTCGGTGGTGTGGTGGCGAACGCTGCACCAATCGGCCACCGTGCTCGCGCCCAGTCTCCAGCCGACGGTCCACGGGTCCATGGCGTGGACGATGCTCCTGGGCTTCGTCGCCTTCACCCTCGTCTACACCTGGCTCCTCGTCCATCGCTACCGCCTGGAGACCCTGCAGGAACGGCTCGAGACCGAGGGCCTCTCCGTGGCGCTGGCGGAGCGCCGGGCAGAGGCGGCCGAGGGGACCGGTGCCGCGCCGGACCAGGTCGAGCGGTCCGCCGACGAGCCCGTGGCCAGCCGATGAACGGCTACGTCGAAGCGGGCTATGCGGCGATCGGCGTCACGCTCTCGGGTTACGCCGTCTGGATCCTGCTCCGGAGCCGGTCGGTCGCACGCGCGGTACGACCCGGCCGGGGCGACGAACCCGCAGCAGGAGCGCGTCGCCGATGGCCCTGACGAGAGCACGGCCCCGGACCCACAGCTCGCGGCGGCTGTGGTTGGCGGGGATCGTCGTGCTCGGTGCCATCGGCTTCCTCGTCTTCCGAGGCCTCGGCAACTCCATCGTCTACTTCAAGACGGCGGACGAGGCGGTGGCGTCCCGCGCTCAGCTGGGCAGCCGCGACTTCCGGATCGAGGGCGTCGTGGTACCCGGGTCCGTGCGATCCGCAGGTGCCGACGTGACCTTTGCGATCGCCAGCAAGGGCGTCCAGGTGCCGGTGACCCACCAGGGATCGCCGCCCCAGCTGTTCCAACCCAACATCCCGGTCGTCCTCGAGGGTCACTTCTCGGGTCAGCAGTTCCTGAGCGACCAGATCATGGTGAAGCACTCTGCGGTGTACATCGGTCAGCACCCCGGCCGGGTGACGGCGCCCGACGGCAGCGCGCGATGAACGCCGCCGTCGGGCGCGACGCCGTGCTGCTCGGCTTTCTGGCCGCCGTCATCGGTGCGGTGACGCTCGTCGTCGGTCTCGTCCGCCGCCGACCCGGTGCGCTGCGCAACGGCGTCGTCTACGCCGGGCTGCTGCTGCTGGCGGCCGTCGTGGCCGCAGCGGCCATGGAGCACGGTCTGCTCACCCACGACTTCTCCCTGACCTACGTCGCCCAGAACAACAGCCGCGAGACCCCATTGCTGTTCACGGTGACCGGCATGTGGTCGGCCCTGGAGGGATCGATCCTGCTGTGGGCGCTGATCCTCTCGGGCTACATCGCCGCCATGGCGTGGCGCTTCCGCCGCCGGGCCGAGGATCCCGTGGTCGGGTGGGCGACGGTCACGTGCTTCGTCGTGGCCGCGTTCTTCTTCGGGCTGATGCTCGGGCCGGCCAACCCGTTCCATACCGGGCCCGTGCCCCCGGACGGACTGGGTCCCAATCCTCTGCTCCAGGACCATCCGTTGGTCGCCTTTCATCCGCCACTGCTGTACCTGGGCTTCGTGGGCTTCACGATCCCGTTCTCGTTCGCGGTGGCCGCCCTCGCCACCGGCCGGCTGGGCGAGGGATGGCTGGTCGAGACCAGGCGGTGGACCCTGTTCGCCTGGGGCCTGCTCACCGTGGGCATCGTGCTGGGCGCATGGTGGTCGTACCAGGTGCTCGGTTGGGGGGGTTTCTGGGCGTGGGACCCGGTCGAGAACGCCTCGTTCCTCCCCTGGCTCTGCGGCACCGCCTACCTCCACTCGGTCATGACCCAGGAACGGCGAGGTCTGCTCAGGGTGTGGAACCTCTCGCTGCTCGTGGCCACGTTCAGCCTCACCATCCTGGGCACCTTCCTCACCCGCTCGGGCGTGCTCGAGTCGGTGCACTCGTTCTCGCAGTCCACCCTCGGCCCCATCATCCTGGGCTTCTTCGGTCTCGTGGTGTCGGTCGGGATCGGCCTGATCGCCTGGCGGGGAGACCGCCTGCGCTCACCGGGCAGCATCGACGCGCCGGTGTCGCGCGAGGGCGCCTTCCTCGTGAACAACCTCCTGTTCGCGGGCTTCGCCCTCGTGGTGCTGCTGGGTACGGTCTTCCCGCTCCTCTCCGAGGCGGTACGGGGCCAGCAGGTGTCGGTCGGACGGCCGTATTTCGACACCATGGCCAGGCCGATCGGGCTGGCGTTGCTGTTCTTCATGGCGGTGGCTCCCGTGCTGCCGTGGAGAAAGGCGGGCGGAGAGCTGCTGCGCAGCCGGCTCCAGTGGCCGGCCTGGGCGGGCACGCTGGTCGTCGTCGGCTGCGTCGCGGCCGGGATCAGGGGATTGGCCGCGCTGTTGGCCTTCGGGCTGGGTGCTTTCGCAGGAACATCGGCGCTGCGCCAGCTCGTGCTGTCGACGGGCTCGGCCCGCCGTCGGGGTATGCCCTTGTGGACCGGGCTGGTGGGCCGGGCCAACGGAGGCATGATCGTCCATCTCGGCGTCGTGCTGATCGCTGTCGCCCTGTCGGCCAGCCTCTCGTTCGGGCACCGGGGCCAGGTGCGGCTGGCGCCCGGACAGCAGACCCGCTTCGCCGGCCACACCCTCACGTATCTCGGCACCCGCGGCGTCCTCCACCCCAACAGGCGGGAGCTGGAGGCGGCCGTTCGCGTCGACGGAGGCGCCGTCTACCGCCCGGCGGTCAGCCAGTTCGGCTCGGCTGCCGAGGGGATCGGCACGCCCTCGGTGGCCAGTGGCCTCACCAGCGACGTGTATCTCACCCTCGACACCCCGCCGGAAGGCGCCACCGTCGGCGGTGGTCCAGGACCCTCGATCGTGAATGGCCAGCCCGGCACCGCTCCGGCAGGGCCGACGGCCGGCCCCGGTCCCGCCGGAGCCGCGGTCATCGGCGTCGTGGTTCAACCCATGGTGGCGTGGCTGTGGATCGGTGGAGCGGTCATGGCGCTCGGGACCGTCATCGCCGCCCTGCCCGAGCGTCGCCGACGGGCCGCCCGCGGGACCCGGCTGGAGCAGCCGACCAGCGTCGGGGCCGAGACGCCCGTGACCGGGCCCGAGCCGGCGCCCGTCGTCGTCCGGGCTGGTGGGTCGTGACGCCCCCGGTGAGCACGCCCGTGGCGCCGCTGGCACCGGGACCGGACGCCCCCAAGCGACGCCGGCCCCGCGCCGTCATGCTCGCCGCCCTCGCCGTGGCGGTGGTGGTCGGGGCGTTGGTGGCGGTGCTGGCGACCCGCCCGCCGGCGAGCTCGACGGAGGCGGCCAGCCCGCTGCTGGGCAGGCCCGCCCCTGTGGTCACGGGCACGGCGCTCACCGGCGGTGCCGTCGACCTGTCCTCCCTGCGGGGCCGCTTCGTCGTGGTGAACTTCTTCGCCAGCTGGTGCCCCCCGTGCCAGGTCGAGCAGCCCGAGCTGGTCCAGTTCGCCTTCCAGCACCGCGCTGCAGCCGACGCCCAGGTGCTCGGCGTCGTCTTCTCCGACCGCAACGCCAGCGCGGCGCGCTTCTTGGCCTCAACGGGTGGCGAGTGGCCGGCGGTGGCGGACCCCGGCGGCCAGATCGCCCTCGCCTACGGCGTGCGCGGGCCTCCCGAGACCTTCGTGGTGGCGCCCGACGGCCTGGTCGTGGCCCGCCTGCTCGGCGCGGTCACGGCCGCCAATCTCGACGAGGTGCTGGCGCGAGCCCGCGCCGAGGGGGCCTGAGTGCACCGGCGCTGGTTGTCGTGGATCGTGCTGGCGGTCGTGCTCGCGGTGGCGCTGGCCATCGGCTCTGGTACCCGACCGGGCTCCGCGACCGTCAGCCAGCGGGTCGACCGCATCGCCAGGGACGTGCGCTGCCCGAGCTGCTCGGGGCTGTCGGTGGCGGAGTCCGACGCGCCGACGGCGATGGCGGTCCGGCAGCTCATCACGGACCGCGTGAAGGCGGGGCGCAGCGACAGCAGCATCGAGACCGAGCTCGTGCACAGTTACGGGTCGGGGATCCTGCTGCGGCCGCCCGCCGGCGGTGTGGCGGCGGTGGTCTGGGTGGTGCCCCTCGTCGCCGCAGCCGCCGCCGCGGTCGGCCTCGTCGTGGTCTTCCGCCGCCGCCGGCTGCGGGCAGGCCCGGCGTCAACGGTGAGCGAGGAGGACCGCGCCCTCGTCGAGCAGGCACTCGGATGAGCGCGGCCCGCACGGCTTCGCTCCGGGAGATGGAGGAGGAGCGTGACTTCCTGCTCCGATCGATCTCTGACCTCGACCGCGAATGGGCCGCCAACGACCTGACGGAGACTGACTACCGCCGGCTTCGGGACGGCTACACGGCGCGCGCTGCGGTCGTCCTACGGGAGCTGGCTGGCCTGGACGCGGCTGGAGATACCCACCGGGATCCCGGCTCCGACCGGGATGCGGTCGCCGACGCCGGCGGCAGGCCGGAGCCTGCTGAGCACGGCTCGGCCACGCCCGCCCCGGCCGGCGTGCAGGTGGCGGCGCGCCGGCCCCGCCGTCATCGGGTCGGCCGCGACCCGGGTCGCCGACGGCGGGGGCTCGTGGCCGTGGTCGTCCTCTGTGTCGTCGTCGCCGCCGGCGCCCTGGTGGTCGCCGGCGCCACCCACCGCCTCCCTGGTCAGACGTCGAGCGGGTCGGTGACGCTGAGCGACGACCAACGCCTGGCCCAGCAGCTGCTCCAGGCCCGGGTCCTGGCCGGTCAGGGCAAGGACCTCGACGCCATCAAGCTCTACGACCAGGTGCTGGCCCTGGCGCCCCGACAGCCCGAGGCCCTCGCCTACCGGGGATGGCTCCTCCGCCTGGCCGGTGTGGCCGCTCACGACCAGTCGCTCGTGGCGCAGGGGCGGACGTCGGTCGGCGCCGCCGTCGCCATCGACCCGGGCTATCCCGACGCCCGCGCGTTCCTCGGCTTCATCCTGTTCCAGGACGCGCGGGACCCGGTGGGTGCGTCCGAGCAGTTTCGAGCCTTCCTGGCGGACCACCCGCAGGCGCAGATGGTCGCGCTCACCCGCGACGTCGTCGCCCAGGCCTTCGCTGCGGTGGGCCAGCCCGTGCCGCCGGCGACGTCACCGTCCGGACCCTGACCACAGATCTTCTCACCGAAGTTCTGAGTTATGTAACAACACATATGCCGTTGCCGGCGCGACACAATCGAGATCTCGCACGGGACAGTGTCCCCGCGAGCCCCGTGTCGGGGCGCTAGCGGAAGACGCCCGTGTGCCCGAGCGAGTAACGCCCCGGCTGGGGGTAGACCGACAACCCGTGCGGGCCATGGCCCACCGGGATGCGGGCCAGCAGGCGGCCGTCGGTCGTGTCGATGGCGTACACCTCGGAGTTGTAGCGGCCCGTCAGCCACAGGACCTTTCCGTCGCTCGAGACGCCGCCCATGTCCGGGCTCCCGCCACCGGGGATGCGCCAGGTGGTGGCCACCGAGCGGCTGTTCAGGTCCACGACCGAGACCGACCCCTCGCTGCGGTTGGAGACGTACATGTACCTCGAGTCGCGGCTGACGTAGAGGCCGTGGGCGCCCTTGCCCGTGGGGATGAACCCGATGACCCTGAACGAGTTGCCGTCGATCTCGTAGAGGCCGTTGGCCTTGAGGTCGGCTTCATAGAAGACCTTGCCATCGGGCGAGGTCTTCACGTCCTGCGGCGAGCTTCCCGGTATGGTCAGCGTGCCGACGAGCTGCTGGTGCGCCACGTCGACCTTGAGCATCTGACTGGAGAACTCGCAGCTCACGATCATGTACGTCCCGTCGGCCGAGAAGTCGGCGTGGTCGGCGCCCTCACACGGCACCGGGAGCGAGTGGACCAGCTGCATGGTGTGGGCGTCGCGGAAATCGAGCCGTTTGAGCGCCTCGGCCACGACCACGGCGTACCTGCCGTCGGGCGTGAAGTACATGTTGTACGGATCCTCGACCGGGACCGGCGCACCGGGCTTGCCGCTGGCCGGATCGATCGGGGTCAGGCTGTTGCCCTGGTCGTTGGTCACCCACAGGGTCCTCAGATCCCATGACGGCACGACGTGCTGCGGCAGACCCCCTACCGGGAAGTGGCCGACCACCCTGTAGGTGGTCGGATCGACGACGTCGACGGTGTCCGACTCCGAGTTCGGCACGTAGACGAGCGGCGGAAAGCCCTTGACGACCGGGCTGAGCTGGCCTGGCCGGTCGGCGGAGTAGATGTCGTTGGGATTGAGGACGGGCGGCATGCCCGGCAGCCCGGCCAAGGTGGCCGAGGGACCCTGGTTGGTGGTGGAGGTGGTACCCGTGCCAGCGCTCGGCACCGATGGCAGAGAGGACCGGCCACCGGGGTCGCTGGCGAACACGAAGAGCACGACGATGGTGGCGATCCCGCCGAGGACGAGGGCCCACCGCCGGACGAGCACGCCGGGAGGTGGTCGGCGCCGACGGGCGCTCCCGGCCGGGCGCCCGGCGCGGGATCTCTCATCAACGCGTGTCACGGCTCCGGTCCTTCCCTTCGATAGCGTTGTTCACGCCATGCCCCCCCGCGTCTCCCGAAGACTATTCCTTGCTGGGGCGGGCGCAGCGGTGACTCTCGCCGGCTGCAGCCAAGCCGTCCGCCGGTCGACGGCGACCACGGTGAGCCCCGGGGCGGGCGTACCAGGCTCGGGGGCACCGACGACGCCCGCTCCCACCAGCCCGACGGGCCGCCCGGCCACGTACGTTCCCAGCGGTTCACGGACCGGCACGGCGGTCGCCCTCACGTTCCACGGGTCCGGTGATCTCGGCCTCACCAACGCCCTGCTGGACCAGGCTAAAGCTCTCCGGGCCCCGATAACGGTCTTTGCCGTCGGCAACTGGCTGGCGGCCGACCAGGCGATCGGGCACCGCATCCTCGCTGACGGCAACGAGCTGGCCAATCACACATTTACCCACCCCGACCTGGGAAGTCTCGGAGCGGGCGCCGTGGCCGGCGAGATCTCGCGCTGCGCCGACGTCCTGACCCGGGTCCAGGGCAACAACGGGCGCTGGTTCCGGCCTTCGGGACTCGACCGGCCGACACCGCTCATCCTCCAGCAGGCGGGGTTGGCCGGCTACGCCACCTCGGTGGGCTACGACGTCGACCCGCTCGACTACCAGGACCCCGGAGCCTCGAGGGTCATCGCCCGCGTCCAGGCTGGTCTGCAGCCAGGGTCGATCGTCAGCCTGCACACCGGGCACGCGGGAACCGTGCAGGCGTTCGAGCCCATCGTCGCCGCCGTGCGGGCGCGGGGCTTCCGGCCCGTCACGGTGAGCCAGCTCCTCGGCCCCAACCCGGCCTGAGGCCGGGCCCGGAGGCGGCCCGGCGACGGGCGCGGTCCCACCCGCCTCGCACGCGCCTCACACCCGCAGAGCCCGCAGCCGCTCCACCACACGGGGAAGACCTTCGACGAAGGCGTCGATATCGGCGTCGGTCGTCGACCACCCGACGGACACGCGCAGCGAGCGCTCGGCGTCGGCCCGCATGGCCTCGAGGACGGGGGACGGGGCGAGGGACTCCGACGAGCACGCCGATCCCGAGTGGGCGGCGATGCCCGCCTGGTCCAGTCCGAGGAGGACCGCCTCGGCCTCCACCCCGGTGACGCCGAGGCAGACGATGTGCGGTAGCCGTTCGGCCGGGTCGCCGTAGATCGTGACGCCGTCGAGCGAACGGGCCAGATCGAGGGCGCGATCGGTCTGGCGGCGGGCCCGTGCCCGCTCCTCGTCCAACCGGCCGTCGGCCAACAGCTCGGCCGCCGCGCCGAAGCCGACGATCGCCGGCGTGTTCTCGATCCCTCCTCGCCGAGCCCGCTCCTGCTCGCCGCCGAGGATCAAGGGCGCCAGCCGCAGACCTCTGCCCACGACCAGGGCGCCCACGCCCTTCGGGCCGCCGAGCTTGTGGGCGCTGAGCGACACGAGGTCGGCGTCCAATCGCGACAGGTCGAGGGGGACATGGCCGGCGCCGGCGACCGCGTCGACGTGGACGAGGATCCCGCGGTCCCGGCACATGGCCACGACTTCGGCGGCGGGCTGAAGGGTGCCGACCTCGTGGTTGCCGAGCTGGCAGTGGGCCAGCGCCGCTGGGCTCCCCGCCCTCCCGGCCCGGTCGAGGGCGGCGCCGAACGCGCCGATATCGATCCGACCCAGACCGTCGACGCCCGCCTCGATGACCTCGGCATGGCGTGCCGACGCGTCCCTGACGGCGGAGTGCTCGACGGCGGTGCCGACAACGGCCCCGCCGGGACGAGCCTGAACCGCACCCCAGACGGCGGCGTTGATGGCCTCCGTTCCTCCGCTGGTGAAGACGACCTGGCGGGGACGCGTGCCGAGCAGCCCGGCGACGCGGGCGCGGGCATCCTCGATCGCCACCCGGGCGATGCGGCCCTCGGTGTGCACCCGACCGGGGTCGGCAGAACCGTCGCCGGCGAGCCAGGGGAGCATGGCCTCGACCACCTCGGGGCGGCACGGGGAGGTGGAGGCGTGATCGAGATAGTGACGGCTCATGGGCTGCTCACGCGCCGCTCACGGGGCTCGGCCCCGCACTACAGGGCGGTGACGCAGGTGTCGTCGCCCCGCGCTCGGGACGAGATGACGACCGGCGTGCTGTCGCCGTACAGGCCGGCGAGCAGGCCCCGGACCATGCCCCGGTCCACGGCGCAGATGATCGGGTGCTGGGAGGCGGTCTCACCAAAGGGACAGTGCTCGGCGACGACGGACACCGACGTCCCCCGTGCCTCGGCGTGGGCCGCGAAACCGTGGGCCGTGAGGGCGTCGGCTACGGTGCGAATGGCGGCGTGCAGCGAGCGTTGCCCCTCGCCCGGCGCCATCTGAGCGGCGAGCTCGGCGCCGTACTCCTCGCCGACCGACTCCGCCATGCACTCGGCATCCTCGGGTGACAGGAGCGACAGCGCCCGCCCCAGCAGCAGCACGAGCAGGTCGTCGCGGCGGGCGGGGAACTCGAGCGCCATGTCCTTGGCCGAGGCCCGGTAGCGCTTGGACGGGCGGCCTGCCCCGCCCGAACCGGACCGCTCGACGAGCACCTCCAGGTACCCCCCGGCAGCGAGCTTGTCGAGGTGGTGCCGGGCCACGTTGGGATGGAGGTCGAAGTGGGAGGCCACCTGCCCGGCCGTCACGCCCTCGCTCTCCCGGGTGAACAGGTAGATGTCGCGCCGGGTCGGGTCGCCGAAGGCAGAGGTCACGGCGGCCACGGCGGCGGAGAACTCCTCGTCGCCGAGGGTCCGGCGCCCGGGTTGGTCGTGCTCGGCGGTCTGGGCCGCCGGCGGTGCTGCGCTGGTCTGCACGACCGGTATTGTACCTACGGCTGTAGGGAAAATTCCGTTGGCTGTCGAGATACTGCCCCGCAGCCGCCGGGGAGGCGGCCCATGTCAGCAGGTGATTCGGAGGTGCGGGAGGCGTTGGCCTCGGTGGCCGACCCTCAGCTCCGCCGCGGGATCACCGAGCTCGGGATGGTGCGGGCGACCAGGGTGAGACGGGGTCGGGTGAGCGTGACGCTGGCGCTGCCCGTGGCGGCCCACCCCGGGCGGGACGAGCTGCTCCTGCGGGTCAGGGGCGCTCTGGAGGCACTCCCCGGGGTCCGGGACATCGAAGTCGGGCTCACCCCGATGAGCGAGGAGGAGCGGGCCGGCCTCCGCCGGCACCTCCGGGGAGAGCGGGCGGCGAGCGACAGGTCCAACCCGTTCGCCCGGCCGGGCTCGCCGACGCGGGTGCTGGGGATCTCGTCCGGCAAAGGAGGCGTGGGGAAGTCCTCGGTCACCGTGAACACGGCCCTCACGCTGGCCCGGCTCGGGCACAAGGTCTCGGTGCTCGACGCCGACGTCTACGGGTTCTCGGTGCCCAAGATGCTGGGCATCGAGCACGATCCCATGGTCATCGACGACCTGCTCGTCCCCCCCGTGGCCTACGGCGTCGGCTGCATGTCGATCGGCTTCTTCGTCGGAGACGAGCAGCCGGTCATGTGGCGGGGGCCGCTCGACATCCTCGTCGTCGACATGCCGCCCGGCACGGGCGACGTCGCCATGTCGATGGCGCAGTACCTGCCCCGAACCGAGATCTTCGTCGTCACCACGCCCCAGCCCGCCGCCCAGCGTGTCGCCCAGCGCAGCGCGCTGATGGCCAAGAAGCTCAAGCTCGCCGTGCGCGGTGTCGTCGAGAACATGTCCTGGTTCACCGGTGACGACGGCACGCGGTACGAGATCTTCGGCTCTGGTGGGGGTCGCTCGCTGGCCCAGGAGCTCGGCGTGCCCCTCGTCGGACAGCTCCCGCTGGTGCCCGCGCTGCGCGCCGGAGGCGACGAGGGCCGGCCCGTGACGGTGACCGACCCGACCGGAGAGGTGTCGCGAGCCTTCGAGGAGACGGCCAAGCGCATCGAGGCGTTGGGCCCAGCTCGCATCTACCGCCGCGAGCTCGCCGTTCACTGACGGCGCCCGGGCGGCGGTCGCCCTCCCTGCGGCCGACCGGCGTTGGTTGCGCGACCATGGAGGGGTGGCAACGGCCACCTGTCTCCATGGGCTCCAGCCCGACACCTGCCTGATCTGTCAGACCCTCGCCGACAAGCCGTCGCCTCCGGCCAAGAGCGATCGCCGCGGTCGAAGCCCGCGCAGCCTGCCCACTCTGGGCCCCGAGGACCGGGGCCCCGACCGGCCCGCCCGTCGCTTCAGCGTCGCCGGTGCCGTGGCCCTGGTGCTGGCCACGATCGTCGTCGCCTGGGTCGTGGTGGCGGCCCTGTGGACCACCTTCAGAGTGGTCGAGCTGGCTCTGGTGGCGGCGGCCGCCGGATGGCTGGGCTGGCGCCTGGGCGTGTGGCACGGCCGCCGGATCGGGCACTGAGGCCCGGCCTCCTGGGGCTGGGGCTCGTGTCGTCAGATCGGTCTGCCGTGACCGCTCACCCGCCGGGCAGCCGATCGGCGTCCCAGCCCAGGTGGGCGGCGGCCGACTGCATGACGTAGCGATCCGTCATGCCGGCCACGTAGCTGACTGCGACCGACAGCGCCTCGTCGCTCCCCGCGCCCACGCCCCCGCGCTCGGCGGCCTCCGGGATGAGGTTCGGCCGGTCGGCGAAGTGCTCGACGAGGGCCCGGAGGACCCGAGCCACGGCCTGGCCCTGGGCGACCGACGCGGGCCGGAGATAGATGCGCTCGTAGTTGGTCGCCCGGAACTCGGCCAGGGCCAGGGCCAGCTCCTCGGTCATCCCCACCTCGCCTGTCGCGGCCGTCGCCTCCAGCACGCCACCGATGAAGGCGCCCAGCTGCCCACCTCGGCTCCCGCCGCAGCAGCGACGCACCCGCGCCGGCAGCATGGCCGGGGTCACGATCCCCGCCCTGACGGCGTCCTCGAAGTCGTGACAGACGTAGGCGATGCGGTCGGCCCAGCTCACGACCTCCCCTTCGGGCGTGGTCGGCGCGGGGCGGGACCACGAGTGGTTCCGGATGCCGTCCAGCGTCTCGGCGCACAGGTTGAGCGGCGCCAGGACGACATCGGCTCCCCACACCGCGTGGTCGAAGCCGGTCTCGACGTACGGCGACAGCGCGTCCTCGCTGGCGTGACCTCCCGGACCGTGGCCGCAGTCGTGCCCCAGGGCGATGGCCTCGGTGAGGGCGACGTTGAGCCGCGCCGCCTTGGCCAGGCTGACCGCCACCTGGGCGACCTCGATGGCGTGCGTGAGCCGGGTCCGCTGGTGGTCCTGGGGGAAGATGAACACCTGCGTCTTGCCGGCCAGGCGCCGGAAGGCGGTGGCGTGGAGGATGCGGTCGCGGTCCCGCTCGAAGCAGGTGCGAAGCAGGTCGGGCTCCTCCGGGCTGGCCCGGCGGCCCGCCTCCCGGGCTCGGGTGGCACCCGGTGCCAGGGTCAGGTCCTCGATGTGCTCTCGCTCGTCCCGTCGCAGGGTGCCCACCGGGCCGACGCCGGCGCTGCTGTCGCGATGGGCCCTCCGGACGGCCGCCCCGCCCGGGTAGCCGTCCATCGTCGAGGCCCAGCGCTGGGCCCGCTCGGTCGGGCTCGCCTCCGTCGAGGTCGGGTCGATCGCCGCCATGCGTCCAGTTTGCCCGGCCCGTGTGACGGTGTCGCCGTGGCTTCGGGAGTGCGCCCATCCCGCTCCGGCATACGATGGCAGGGCCCGTCCATCGCCGGGCCTGGCGCCCAGCGACGTCGTCGACCCAGAGGAGCACGCTGGTGGACATCCGCATCGGTGTCATCCACACGACCAAGGAGATCGAGGTCGAGGTGGCCGACGACTCCGATCGCGACAAGCTGATGGACGACATCGACTCGACCCTGGGTCGCCAGGACGGCGTCCTGTGGTTGACCGACCGTCGAGGCCGGCGGGTCGGGGTGCCGGCGGCCCGGGTGGCCTACGTCGAGGTGGGCGTGGCGAGCGAGGACCGCAGGGTTGGCTTCGGTGCCCCCTGAGGGGGCGTCGGCCGCGCCTGGGGTACGCCTCGACCTGCTGGACCGGAGGCTGTTGTTCGTCACCGGCAAGGGCGGGGTCGGCAAGACGACGGTCGCTTCGTCACTCGCCCTGCTGGCGGCCAACCGGGGCAAGCGCACCCTGCTCTGTGAGATCGACGCCAAGGGGGCGATCGCCGACGCCCTCGAGACGGGGAAGACGAAGTTCCAGCCGACCGAGGTGCACCCGCGTCTGTGGGCCATGTCGATGGACACCGAGGCATCGCTGCGCGAGTACCTGCGGCTCTTCCTCCGGGTGCCCGTCGTGGGGCGCATCGGTCCGCTGGCCCGGGCCTTCGAGTTCGTCGCCACCGCCGCTCCCGGTGTTCGCGAGATCCTCATCGTGGGCAAGCTCGGCTACGAGGTACGCGAGCGCAACTGGGACCTCATCGTCGTCGACGCCTCGCCCACCGGTCACATCATCGGCCAGCTGGCGGCCCCGCAGGCGATCAACGATCTGGTCAGCATCGGTCCGGTGCGCCAGCAGACGGGCTGGATCCTCGACATTCTCTCCGACCCTCTGCTCACGGGTTTGTGCATCGTCACCACGCCCGAGGAGATGCCGGTCAACGAGACCATCGAGCTGACACACCGGGTGAGGTCCGAGACGAGCGTCTCGCTGGCCGCGATTGTGGTCAACCGGGTCCTTCCCGAGCTGTTCGGCCGGCGCGAGGAGGAGGTGTTCGAGTCGCTGGTCGAGCCCGACCGGGCCGCCGCTCTGGCCAAGGCCGTCGACGGTGACGTCCAGC
>VAWP01000130.1 GCA_005888295.1 Actinomycetota bacterium | reverse complement strand
TGATGTGCGGCGCCTTCAACCGCTTTCCCGACCTCAAGATCGCCTACTCGGAAGGCCAGATCGGCTGGATCCCGTACATCCTCGAGCGGGCCGACGTCGTGTGGGAGGACAACCGGGCCTGGGGTGGCGTCGCCGAGAACGTGCTGCGCCCGCCGAGCGAGCTGTTCCGCGAGCACGTGTACGGCTGTTTCTTCGACGACGCCCACGGGCTGCGCTCCCTCGACGCCATCGGGGTTGACAACGTCACCTACGAGAGCGACTACCCCCACTCCGACAGCACCTGGCCGCGCACCCGCCAGATCGCCGAGGAGCAGATGCAGGATCTCGATCCCGAGGCGGTCGCCAAGATCGTGCGGGGCAACGCCATCCGCATGCTCGCCCTCGACGGCTGAGGCCACCGACTGGTGGACCGGCCGGCGGTCCGTCCGTGGTCAATCCGTTCCGAACGCCGCCCGCAGGGCGGCGAAGGCATCCTCGTTGGCCGGCAGCGCCGCATCGAGCAGGAGCCCGAAGCCGAAGAACCCGTGGAACATGGTCTCGTAGCGGCGCACCGTCGCGTCCACGCCCGCAGCCTGCAGACGCCGGCCGTAGGCCTCACCCTCGTCCCTGAGCGGGTCGTACCCTGCGGTGATGATCAGCGCGGGTGGGAGGTGGGACAGGTCGGGCGCCCGCAACGGTGAGGCGTACGGGTCCGAACCGTCGGCGCTGTCGCCCAGGTACTGGCGCCAGTACCAGCGCATGGTGACGGCCTCGAGGAAGTAACCCTCGGCGTTTTCCCGGTAGGACGGGGTGTCGAACGAGCAATCGGTGACCGGGTAGATGAGCAGCTGGAACACCAGGTCCGGGCCCCCGCGGTCGCGGGCCATCAGCGCGCACACGGCAGCCAGGTTGCCCCCCGCGCTGTCGCCCGCGACGGCCAGGCGTCGTGGGTCGGCGCCGAGCTCGGTGGCCTGCTCCGCCACCCAGCAGGTGGCGGCGTAGGCGTCCTCCGCTGCGGCAGGGAACGGGTGCTCCGGCGCCAGGCGGTAGTCGACCGACACGAGCAGGCAGCCGACGCTGTTGGCGATGTGCCGGCACATCCCCTCGTAGCCGTCGAGGTCGCCGATCACCCATCCACCGCCGTGGAAACCGACGAGGGCCGGCAACGGGCCGGGTGAGGCGGGCCGGTAGATCCGGACGGGGATCTCGCCCGCCGGGCCTGGTATGCGGCGGTCCTCCACCCGGTCGATCGGTTCGAGGTCCACCTGCCAGGACTCCTGGAAGGCGCGGACCCGCCGGCGCGCTTCCGCGCCGGTCATCGTCTCGACTCGAGGGAACCCCTGCTCCATGGCGTCGATCAGCTTCCTCGCTGTGGGGTCGAGTGGCGGGAGAGGCTCCTGGTTCGTCACGGGTAGATCTTGTCCGGCGGCGGGACATCATGGCCACCTCGTGTGGAGGCGGGCCCCGGCCGTAAGCTCGCTTGGTGGCGAGGGTGGACTACAGCGGCCGCATCGCCGGCAGCTACCGGGCCGGCCGCCGGCTCCCGCCCGAGGCCGTGTCGAGCTGGACGGACGCCGTCGCCCGTCACCTCGGCCCCGCGGGCGGCGCCATCCTCGATCTGGGATCCGGCACCGGGAGGTTCTCGAGCGCGCTGGCGACGCGGTTCGGCGTGCCCGTGGTCGCGCTGGAGCCCGCGGACGGCATGCGGGAGCAGGCGCCGCCGGCGGGCTCTCGGGGAGGGGTGGCGATGGCCGCGGGCAGGGGAGAGGCGGTGCCGGCGCGGGACGGGGCTTTCGTGGCGGTGTGGGCGTCGCAGGTGCTCCATCACGTGGACGACCTGCCCCGATGTGTTGCGGAGCTTCGTCGCGTCGTCCGGTTGG
Source organism: Actinomycetota bacterium (assembly GCA_005888295.1). Classification (GTDB taxonomy): domain Bacteria; phylum Actinomycetota; class Acidimicrobiia; order Acidimicrobiales; family AC-9; genus AC-9. The sequence continues at coordinate 3,922 of VAWP01000130.1, read as the reverse complement.
GTGGACCGGTGATGGTGCGGGGTACGTTCGAGGCCACGGGTGCCCTCGTTCCGTGGGCCCGGTACTTCCCCGAAGCGGCGCATATCGCGACCGAGCTGTTCCCCACGCTGGAGGAGATCACGGCCGCCTTCGATGCCGTGGGCATGCAACCCAGGGCCCACGACGTCATCTGGCAGACGACGGCCGGAAGCATGGGAGAGCTGGCGGCTCGGGTGGGGCTCCGGGCCGACAGCACCCTCGAACTGCTGAACGACGACGCGTTCGCCGCGGGGATGGCGCGCCTCGAGGCCGCCGCCGCGGCGGAGACGTCACCTGTCCCCGTGCGCGAGGCGTTGGAGCTGGTCGTGTTCGTGTAGCGGCGCGGCGGCTCTCCCGCCTCCCTTAGGTGCTCGTGCGGTAGTGAAGGTGGACCACGCCGTTCTCGAAGCGCCGCACCTCGACCAGCTCGAGCCTCAGGAGGGCGTTGTCAGGAAGGGACGGTGTGCCGCCTCCCACCACGACGGGGGCGAGGAACAGGTGGCACTCGTCGACCAGGCCCGCCCTGAAAGCTTGCGCGGCGAGGTCCGGTCCGCCCACGGTGATGTCGCGCTCCGCCCGGGGCTTCATCTGGCGCACCACGGCCGGGTCGAATTCTCGTTCGATTCTCGTCCTGGCGCTGGAGACGGCGTCGAGCGTCCGGGAGTAGACGACCTTGTCAGCCGCCTGCCACAGCTCCGCAAAGTCCCGGGCGACGGGCGGCTGGTCGGCGACGCTGTCCGCGGTCTCCCAGTAGACCATCACCTGGTACATCCGGCGCCCCAAGCGATAGGTCCCGACCGGCCGCTCGAGGTCGTTGACGAAGCGGTGCACCTCCTCGTCGGGCGCGGCCCAGTCGAAGTTGCCGTCCTGATCGGCTATGTAGCCGTCGACGGACGCGATGGACGAGTAGATGAGCCTGGCCATTCGTGATCTCAGGCTAGGCGTCGGGTCCGAGGACGCGGGGCCCTCCGCCCGGCGGAGTGTCCATCATGCTGACAGGATTGTGCCGGGCCTGTGCGAACAGCACTTCGGAGATCTCGAGGTAGATCGCGTCGGGCGTCGGCACGTACGTGATCCGCCGGAGTCCCTGGGCCTCACCGGCCGACTCGATGACGAACTCCCCGTAGCCGAGGGCGCGCCCCAACGGCGAGCGCTTGTACGTCATGTCCTGCACTCTCCGCAGCGGGAGCATGGCGACCCGGCGGGTCGTCAGGCCCGTGATGAGCATGACCCGCTGGTCGGTCACGATGAAGATGTTGACCCTCCACTCGAGCAGGCGCCACGCGAGCCAAGCGACCAACGCGAGGGCCACCACCCACACCAGCCGGGCGGCGCTGGAGGACAGCCCGGTCTCCAGGAGGGCCACCATGATGGCGATCAACGCTGCTGCCGCGACGCGGGCGAACATCGCCGGGTGCCGCCTGACCACCACGAACCGCTGTTCGCCAGGGATCAGGTACCGCTCGAGCTTCACGGCCAGACGTCGTGGACGAACACCGACAGCTGATGCCAGATGTGGCCCACACTGTCGTAGGCGTGCCGCACTATCGCAGCCGCGTTGTCCGGCGCCGTCACGAGAAAGAAGCCGATCAGCGCCACGCCGGCCATGAGTCCCACCTTTTGCCCCATATCCGTACCTCGCGCCGCTAGAGGTGAATGAGCAGGGGTGTTTACCTCTCGGCCACCCATTCGTCACGGGCAGTTCAGGGCGCGACCGTGGCGGCTTCGCCGATCACGTGCGCCAGCGGGTGTCAACCGGGCGGCAGTCCGAGATCGTGGCGCACGTTGTTGGCGGCGGTGTTGAAGGCGGCGATGGCCGCGTTGATCTGGGTGGCGTCGTAGCCGAAGGGGTTCGATGCCGCGCTGCGCAACTGGTCGAGGGCGGCGGCGCTCGACGACTCAAAGGAGTCGATGTCGGCCTTCATCGATGACGGCCACGGCAGGGCGGCGAGCCGCTGGTCCTGGGCGGTCACGGCGGCGACCTCCTGATTGAGCGCAGCGGCGATCGCCGGTCCGCTCTTGGCTGCCAACGCCTGCTGTTCCTGCTGGCTCATGGTCGCGCCCGCAGCCCGGATCTGGCTCTCGGCGTCGAGCCACTGGGCGCGTAGGTAGCCGATGTCGATTTTCTGCTTTCGCGCCACGGCCGGTGTCGCAGCGGTTCGGGTGGGAGCGGTCGAAGAGGGAGGCAGCGCCAGCGGGGTGAGCTGGGTCGGAGTCGATGCGCCGCCGGAGGACCGGACCGCCTCGCCGGCCGCCACCACCGTGGTCAGCGCCGCGAGGATCCCGAGGGCGATCCTGACCTTCCCCAGCCGCATCCTTGGTTCCTCCCACGTCGGCGCGTGGATCGGAACCCATAGTGCCCGGTTTCGTCCAGGGGCGCAGCTCCCTGACGTCGAACGTACGTTCGACTATGGCAACCTACGCCGGCACCCAGCGGGGGAGCGACACGTCGTCCGACACCTCGGCGAACACGACGCGGACGGGAGCGCCGATCTCGATGTCGAGGATCTCGTTGATGGGGCCGTCCGCCGCGGTCACGAGGTTGCCGACCAGCCGGAGCGTCGGGTCCTCGTCGAGGGCGACCACAACGACGTTGTAGGGCGCCAGCTCGGCGTAGTCGGGAAGGAGCGGCGGGTGGGGAACGACGAACGACCAGATCGTGCCCCGGCCCGACATCGGCGACCAGGTGACGTCGAGGGACTGACAGTCGGGGCACATGGGCCGGGGTGGGAAGCGGAGGCGGCCGCACCCGGCGCACCCCTGCATCACCAGCTCGCCGCGCCGGGCCGCCTCCCAGAAAGGCGCCGAGTCGTCGTCGATGACCGGAAGCAGCGTCACGCCGCTGCATCGTACGATCCCCGGACGTGATCGGGAAAAGGACAGGCTCGCTCCGTTCCGTGGTGGACCTCATGCGGGCCACGGCCGAGGCCCACCCCGACCGGGAGGCCTTCGTCGACGGCGACCACCGGCTCACCTTCGGCAGCTGGGACCGGGCCGCCGACGGGCTGGCGGCCACGATGGCCGAGGCCGGGGTCGGGCGAGGCGACGTCGTGTGCCTCATGCTCCCGTCGTCGGCCGACTACGCCGTCTGCTACCAGGCGGCGATGCGCCTCGGCGCCATCACCTCTGGCGTCAATCCCCGCCTGGGCCCGGGCGAGGTGGCCAGCATCATCAGCCGGACGCGTCCCAAGCTCACGGTCGTCCCCCCGGATCGCGAGCCTCCGCACGGGGCCGGGCGGACCATCCGTCGAGACGAGCTCCACGACGCCTGCCGGCGCGACCCGATCCGACGGCGGCCGAGGATCGATGGCTCGGAGGCGGTGGCCATCGTCTGGACGAGCGGCACGACGGGTGAGCCCAAGGGCGCCGTCTTCGGCCACGCCAACCTCGAAGCGGTAGCCCGCGGCGCCGGCGACCTCAGCCGGCCCGGGGACCGACGCCTGTCGCCACTGCCGTTCGCCCACGTCGGCTACATGACAAAGCCCTGGGACGAGCTCCTCAACGTCATCACCACTGTCATCGTCCCCAGCCCGTGGAAGGCCGGTGAGGCGTTGCGTCTCATCGAGGCGGAAGCCGTCACGGTCGCCCAGGGGGTGCCGACCCAGTGGGCGCTGATGCTGGCTGACCCGCGCTTCGACGCCACCGACGTGTCCAGCCTGCGGGTGGCCGGCACCGGTGCGTCGACAGTGCCGCCCGAGCTGGTCAAGGAGATGCGGCGGCGGCTCGGGTGCCCGGTGGTGGTGGCCTACGCCAGCACCGAGGCCGCCATCACCACACGGTCACGTGTCGGCGATGCCGACGAGGTGGTCTCGGCGACGGTCGGCGGCGCCAGCGAGGGTGTCGAGATCGAGGTGGTCGACGACGACGGTCACCCCACTGCACGCGGCGACGTCGGCCGGGTCCG
>VAWP01000017.1 GCA_005888295.1 Actinomycetota bacterium | reverse complement strand
CACCGAGGCGAGCCGGGGATGGGGCGGCACCTGCTCGCCCAGGTAGTAGGGCTTGAGGGGCACCATGCCGGCCACGGTGAACATCACCGTGGGGTCGGTCGACACCAGCGGGGCCGAGGGCAGGTAGCGGTGTCCCCGCTCGACGAAGTAGCCCACGAAGGCCTGGCGCAGCTGATTGGCGTCCATGGTGACCATGACGGACAGGAAGCCTATCGGCCGGATCGGGACGCTCCCTGGGTGTCGACGATGCGCGCCGACGTCAGGCCGCCAGCACGCCGTGCACGGCGGCGACAACAGCCGCCGGACTGTGCACCACGTCGGCCCAGGTGAAGCGGAGGATGCTCCAGCCGGCCAGAACCAGTGAGTTCTGCCGGCGTCGATCGGCGTGGAACGCCACCCTCGTCCCGTGCGCCGACCAGCCGTCGAGCTCGATCAGCAGTCGCTTCCGCGGATAGGCGAGGTCGGCCCGGGCGACGACCCTGCCGCCGACCGACACCTCGTACTGACGCACCGGCGCCGGCAAGCTCGATCTCCTCAGCAGCTGCAGGACGCGGGTCTCGAGCTCGCTCTCACTCGGGCCTCCCGCCAACCGGTGCGCCAGGACACGGCGGACCCGCGCAAGGCCTGGTCGTCCTCGGCGCGACAGTGCCTCGAGACGTCGTTCCATCTGCCGCATGGACGTGCGGCCGTCGCGCAGCACGCTCTCCAACGCCGCCTCGAGGGTGCCGTCGTCCACGACCATCCCGAGATCGATGATCGTCCTCGCCGCGGTGGTGACGGGCACCCGCTCCACGGTGGTGACGTCCACCCGCGCGAGATCGGTCACGAGGTGGACGTCGACGCGGTCGTACGAACGTCCTCGGGGCAGGGACAGCTCCACCGCACCGGGCGCCACACCGTCGAGGCCCCACAGGCCGGCGGCGGCGCGATGCGACACGGTGGCGCCAGTGCCCGCAGCCAACACGGCCGTGAACAGCTGCTGCTGCCACGTCGGCGGCGATCCCGCCAACCGGTAGACCCGCGGCTCCACCCGCTCCCAGACGCCGGCGCGACGGCGCCGGTCGAGCTGGCCCGCAGACGAGCCCGCGGTCATCGCTTGCCGGCGGGTGAAGACTCCGTGCTGACGTCCCGCGATCCTCGCCACGGCGACGTCGGCGGTAACGGTCTCGGTTGCGCGCCTCATCGCGACAAGTTCACCGTCCGGGTGTGTCAGTGAACGACCCTGCAGCGACTGCACCGCAGATCCGCGCTATCAACGCGACGAGAACGGCCATCGACAGGTGCTCGAGGCGAACCTGCAGCGCTAACGACCGGCGGCCCCAGGACCGGCGGCCTCAGGACCGGCGGCCTCAGGACCGGCGGCCTCAGGACCGGCGGCCTCGGGTCACCGCCCGTGTCGCCGTCAGCGACGCTGCTGGCGGGTCGCCACCTGGGCGCGCAGCTCGGCCTCGTGCTGGCGCATCGCCTCTCGCCCCTCGGCCACAGCCTGGCGCACGTCCAGCCCGACGCCACGAGCGGCCTGGCTCAGCTCGGAGGAGAGCCGCTGCGGCGAGTAGCGCTCCACGGTCTCCCGGACCATGCGCATGATCCAGAAGGACATCCCGAAGCCGAGCCCGGCGCCAGTCATCAGCCAGAACAGCCGCTTGAACACGACCTAGCGCTCCCTTCGCTGGCGCAGCTGGCGCGCCGCTTGGCTCGTGCCCCTTCCGAGGGCTCTGGCCTTGATCACCGGGCTCACGAGACCGAGGTCGAACGGCCGCAGGCGCGCCCGCCCGTTCGCGTCGCCGGGCATCAGCGCCGGTGCCCCGCCAGCGTCAGCGGACCCTGCGCTCCCGTTCGTGACGCCACCGTTGCCGAGCGGCACCGTCTCGCGACGGACGTCGTCGATGGCACGCACCAGCTGACGGGTTGTCCGGTCCAGGCTCGCCACCGCCGCGAGGAGGCGGGCGAGGACGACCGTCACCGCCAAGGCGGCGGCGACGCCGCCCGCCACTGCCGCCACGCCCCAACCGCTCATGTCGTACCCGTCCCCGTCAGCCTGATCCCTCGTCGCCCGGCGGTCCCTACCGTAGCGGCGCATCGCGCCGCCGCGCCCAGCCCCGAGCCGCTGGGAGGCGTACCCTCGAGGCAGGCGATCAGGAGGCGCGCGTGCTGGACACCGACCAGTTCATCGACGACTGTACGAACGCCCTCACCGAGCCGGCTCCCCACCTCGCGGTCAAGGAGGTCCTGGCTCGGGCCATGGCGGCGCCGGCTGAGGTCGAGGCGGCCATGCCGACGACCAGGGCCGAGCTGACGGCCATCCATCGGTCGCCGGAGCTCACCATCCTCAAGGTGGCCTGGGCGCCCGGCATGGTCATCCCGCCCCACGACCACCGGATGTGGGCGGTGATCGGCATCTACGGCGGAGGCGAGGACAACACCTTCTACCGCCGCGCCGACGGCCGTCTCGTCGTCGCCGGCGGCCAGGAGCTGCGGACACGCGAGACCCTGATGCTCGGCGACGACGTGATCCACTCGGTGACGAACCCTCGCCGGCACGACTTCACGGGCTCGATCCACATCTACGGCGGCGACTACTTCGCTGTCACCCGCAGCCTGTGGGACGCCGAGACCCTCGAGGAGGGCCCGGCGGACGGCGCCCGGTTGCAGCAGCTGTTCGTCGACGCGAACGCCGGGCTGACCTCTCCCGAACCCGGTTAGCGCAGCTCGGCCGCGGGGGGAGAAGAGGACGGTGGTCCATGAGGCCCTCGCACCCGTTCGAGGGGTACCCTTCGGAGGGGCGGGCCCAGGGGGGTGAGGTGACGAGGCGGTTCTGGTTGGCGACGGTGCTGAGCGGCATGCTGGTCCTCGCCGCCTGCGGAGGCAGCCCGGCGAAGACGAGCCAGGGCAAGCCCGCCCAGGCGCCGGGCAACCCGTGTGTCCCGGGCAGCTGCGGCGCCGGGATCAACAGCGGCATCAACAGCGCGCCCACGACGACGACGTCGAGCGGCGCTCGCCCCCCTTCGACAAGAGCCCTCCAGGTGTGGGGTGCGGCGCACCTCGCCACGCTGCAGGCGTTGAGCAACGAGGCGTCCCATCTCCTCGCCGGCGCGGGCGACGCAGACCAGGTGAAGCTCGCATGCGCCCAGCTCGGCTCCCAGGCGCAGGCGGCGCTGGCGTCGCCCCCGCCGCCCGACGCCGCCGCTGCGGCACACCTCCAGAGCGGCCTGACCCAGCTCGTCCAGCTGTCCCGCGACTGCGCGACGGCGTTCAACGCCGGAAATACGACGGCCGCCTCCCGACTGGTTTACGAAGCTAACCAGGCGACGGCGGCAATCAATCAGGTTATCCAGACGGTCAACGCCGCCGGTCAGACGGTGTCATAGCGGCCGATGGCGATGTTTTACGAAATGGCCGTGAGCTGCTGACCTACTGAGCGACCCGCGCCCGCTGCGCGCCGCGGTATGTGCCCAGGGTCCAGTCCTCACCCATCCGGGTGAGACGACTGGGTGAGGCTCGTACGGCCACGGGCTCCGTTCCACATCCCCGCCTCTCGAATTCCCCTTATCGCCCCAGCATGCGACAATTCGGGACAATCACCGCACCATACGGAGACAATGGACACCGTACGACCGAGCTCGGATCCGTTTCGATCGACTACGGGGGGACGTGGTCGACATCATCACGTTGACCTGAGCGGTCGCGTCCACAGCGAGGTACGGGCTCGCGTGACCGCAAAGAATGATCAGGTACACGCCGCCGTCACCGCAAGGAGCCGCAGAAGGCGACACCCAAGGCTGGACGTGCCGTTCGTGGTCGTCGCCGCTCTTGCCATCGCCGGTGGGATCCTCGTCGGGCTGGACAGGATGAACGGGGGGACTGCACAGAAGGTCCGCAGCGACCGTCTCAGCGCGTCGAGCCCCACGACCAGCGCGCCTCAGACGACGTCAACGTCACGCACCACCACATCTTCTGCGACGTCCTCAGTCGTCTCCACAACATCGACGACGTCTTCGAAGTCAACCATCCGCTCCCACCGTTCGGGCGGCCCAACGAGCGCGACCACGTCGACCGCCCCAGGGGCGGCAGGCGCTGGACCGACGACACCATTGGGCCCACTGGCAACGTCGAGCCCGCCGACATCGTCGAGCCCACCTCCTTCGTCGACGACGACGTCGCGCCCACCTCCTTCGTCGACGACGACGTCGAGCCCACCTCCTTCGTCGACGACGACGTCGAGCCCACCTCCTTCGTCGACGACGACGTCGAGCCCACCTCCGTCGTCGGCCAGGCGCTGACAGTCCTCACGCTGACGGATCATCGCCTGGGTCTCACATGAGTCGCCACTCCACTAAGCGGATGGGCGTTATGCCCGTCAGTGCCCCCCTAGTCGTCCCACTCGTTCTCTTGTAGCCTCGTCGCCTGGCAAATCGTTGGCCTCGACGGGGACTGGGCTGACGCCCGGGCTAACTTCTCGGGGCTTACCCCCGCGCCCGAACTCGGAAAGTGGCTTCGTTCCACGAGCGAATCCAGCGCCAGCCGGGGGAGCAACCGGCAGCGGAGCTCAACCCGAGGCGTCCTCACGGTGAGTGTGCGCCTCTAGGCCGTTCTGTCGATCCCTCAGCCAGCGACCAATGACCTGCCGCAGTACCGGCAGCTGTCGGCTCGGTACCTCCGAGGCGCCCCGCAGTTGTCACACCTACTTCGGTACCGCCGTACGGACAGCGCGTCGATCCGGCGGAGCAAAGCTTGCCGCTCGGCCTCCACGTGGGGAGGGAGTGCCGGCCTGCTCACCGTCCCTTGGCGCTGACGCTCCTTGCTCGCTTCAGCGGCGATGGCGCCGACGACGAGCAGGGCCAGGACGGGCAAAGTGACATACCAGAACTCGATCGAAAGCCCGAGCAGGAGGATCAGGACCAGGACGGTCCCACAGCCCCACTGCCGGCGTCGGTAGCTCACGTCACACCTCCCGTGCCTTCCAGCATGCCCCGAGGGTGTGACGGCCGCCCCGATGAGAAGCACTACGCCTCGGCATGAATGGGTAGAACAGCCCGAGAAAGGTCAAGGGACCGATGGGCAGGAGAGCTGGGGCGCGCATACGTCGCCAGTGGGCGCGGCTGCGGGCGAGGTGGGCCAGGCTGCGGTCGTGGTCCCCGTGGTAGCCAGACTGCCACGGCGGAGACTGTCTTGACCGGTGCCGAGCTGGTCCGTCTGGTTGTCATCAGATGTGAGTGAGGAGTTGGGTCGGAATGCCCCGCTCTCACCACGTATCTGGCGGGTTGACGAGCAAGACCGGGTCCGCTCACACTCACAAGTTGAGACTCGTGAATGAGGGGGAACGATGAGGAACAAGGTTCTGGCTCTGTGCGTCTCCGCCAGCGTGCTTGCTGGCGCTTCGGTCGCTATCGCAGCACCAGTCTCGGCACAACCCGGAAGTCACATACCTTTCATTCCCAGCAATAAGGGAACGCAGACAGCAGTCTGCCACGGGGCGCCTCTGCCGATCATCGCAAAGTGTGTGCCCTGCTAGCGAGAGCGGCGAACGATCGTTGGCGCTGGTGAAACTGCCTGACGTGGCCGTCGAGGTCCGCATCGAGACGACTGACGGCTAACGGGTCAGCCTGTCGGTGCGCCACACGAGCACCGCGTCGACCATCCCGGCGTTGATGTCGGCCAGCATGCGCTCGAAGTCCGGGCGGACCACGCGCTTGTCGTAGCCAGAGAGGTCGACGTCCTCGTAGTTGGCCACTACCTGCCAGCCCCGGTCGTCTGCAAGGCGCTGGCACTCCTTAGGCTGGCGGGTGGTCGCTGTCTGGGTCCCGTCCGGGTCTTTGCTCAGTCTCGTGTAGATCCCCGCCCTGAGCGCCCCAGAGGGCTTCGAGCCGGCGATGGACCTCGCCTTCGGCGCCGTGCTCCGATGGTTCGTAGTAGCGACGACCGGCGACCTCGGGCGGACGGTACTCCTGGTGCACCCAGCCGCGCTCGTCGTCGTGGGGGTACTCGTAGCCCTCGCCGTGGCCGAGCCGTCGCGCTCCGTAGTAGCTGCCGTCTCGGAGCCGAGCCGGCACCGCGCCCGCGGGCACACGCTGCACGTCCTCGCGGGCCCGGCCGAGTGCGACCGTGACCCGGTTCGACTTCGGCGCCGAGGCGAGGTGCACGACGGCCTGGGCCAGGTTGAGGCCCGCCTCGGGCAAGCCGACGAACTCGACGGCCCGCGCCGCGGCGTCGGCGACGACGAGCGCCAAGGGATCGGCCATGCCGATGTCCTCGCTGGCGAGGATCACCAGCCGTCGGGCAATGAAGCGAGCGTCCTCCCCCGCCTCCAGCATCCGCGCCAACCAGTACAGGCCTGCGTCGGCGTCGGAGCCCCGGACGCTCTTGATGAAGGCGCTGATGATGTCGTAGTGGTCGTCCTCCCCGTACCGGAGCGCCCTGGTCCCCCGGGCCGCCTCGGCGTCGGCGAGCGTCACCCGCGGCCCTGCCCCGGCCGCGCCCGCTTCCCGACGCCCGGCGAGAGCGAGGGCGACCTCCAAGGAGTTGAGGACCACGCGGGCGTCGCCATCGGCCTGGTCGACGAGATGCTCGACGGCGTCGTCGTCGGCCTCACCGCACTCCCGGGTGAGCGCCCGGCCCACCAGCTCCCGAAGGTGATCGGCTCCCAGCGGGTCCAGACGGAACAGGCTCGAGCGGCTCATGAGCGGCGCGTTGACCTCGAAGAACGGGTTCTCGGTCGTGGCGCCGATCAGGACGAGCGTGCCGTCCTCGACCGACGGGAGCAGCGCATCCTGCTGCGCCTTGTTGAAGCGGTGGACCTCGTCGAGGAACAGGATCGTCCCCTGTCCCTGCTCGGCCAGGCGCCTGCGGGCCCCGTCGACGACTTCGCGTACGTCTTTCACGCCCGCCGTCACGGCCGAGAGAGGGATGAACGCCTTCTCGCTGCTCTCGGCGACCAGGCGGGCGAGCGTCGTCTTCCCCGTCCCCGGCGGCCCCCACAGGATGACCGAGGACAACCGGTCGGTCTCGATCAGGGCGCGCAGCGGGGCGCCCTCGCGCAGCAGGTGGTCCTGGCCCACCACCTCGTCGAGCGTGCGGGGGCGCAGCCGGGCCGCCAGCGGCGCCTGCCGGGCCAGGCGTTCCTCCAGGGCGGAATCGAAGAGCTCGGGCCGGTCCGGCCTGGCACTCGGCGTCATCTGGCGGGCGGCGCCGGCCCGCTCCGGATGCCCAGCTCGGCCATCGCCTGGCGGTCGAGCGCCTTGGGCGCGCCGGTCATCGGGTCGGCGCCGGACTGGGTCTTCGGAAAGGCGATGACCTCGCGGATGTTCTCCTCTCGCGCCAGCACGGCCACGAACCGGTCGATCCCGAGGGCGAAGCCGCCATGAGGCGGAGCCCCGAACCGAAAGGCGTCGAGCAGGAACCCGAACCGCGACTGGGCCTGCTCCTCGTCGATACCGAGGGCCGCGAAGATGCGCCGCTGCATGTCCACGCGGTGCACGCGGATGCTGCCGGAGCCGAGCTCCCACCCGTCGAGGACGAGGTCGTAGGCCAGCGAGCGGACTCGGAGCGGATCAGACTCCAGGAACGGGAGGTCCTCGGGGTTCGGCATGGTGAACGGATGGTGGGCCGCCTCGGGTCGCCCGTCGTCGCCAATCCCGTCGAAGAGCGGAAAGTCCACGATCCACACGTAGCGCGGCGGTCCCTCTCCCACCGGCGGCCGACCGAGGTCGAGGCGGAGCTGTCCCATCACCGAGCACGCACGGCGGTGCTCGTCGGCCACGGCGAGGACCAGGTCGCCCGGCGCAGCCCCAGCGGCAGCGATGATCCCGGTCTGCTCGTCATCGCTGAGGAACCGCGACACCGGCGACTCCAGTGCGCCGCCCGACGCCCCGTCGCCACCGGCCACCACCCGGGCCCAGACCAGACCCTTGGCCCCGAGCCCCTTGGCCCGCTCCACCAGGGCGTCCAGCCGTGACCGGCCCAGGCCCCCCTGACCTGGCACCCGCAGTGCCTTCACCGACGCCGCCTGGAGCGCCTTCAGCTCCGTCCCCGCCAGCACCGGGCCCAGGTCCACCAGCTCCATCCCGAAGCGCAGGTCGGGCTTGTCGGTCCCGTACCGGTCCATGGCCTCGGCCCACGTGATCCGGTCCATCGACGGCCGCGGCCGCGCCGTAGCCGCCGCGTCCGCCTCCAGGACGGCCTCGGACACGAACCCGATCACGTCCTCCTGGCCCACGAATGAGGCCTCCAGGTCCAGCTGGGTGAACTCGAACTGGCGGTCGGCTCGCAGGTCCTCGTCCCGCAGGCAGCGCGCCAGCTGGTAGTAGCGGTCGAGCTCCCCGACCATGAGGAGCTGCTTGGCGATCTGGGGGCTCTGCGGGAGCACGTAGAACGACCCGTGCTGGCGGCGCGACGGCACCGCGAACTCCCGGGACCCCTCCGGCGTCGGGGTCCACAGCAGCGGCGTCTCCACCTCGGTGAACCCCTGGCGGTCCATGGCCGTCCGGATGGCGGCGTTGACGCGGGCCCGCATGCGCAGGTTGGCCTGCATCCGGTCACGGCGCAGGTCGACGTAGCGGTGGCGGAGCCGGAGCGCCTCGTCGGCGTCGATGCGATCGGTGACGGGGAACGGCGGCGGGTCGGCGGCGGCGAGGATCTCCACCTGGCAGTCGCCGACCTCCACCTCGCCGGTGGCCAGGGCGGGGTTGACGGTCCCCTCGGGCCGGGGCCGTACGGTGCCCGCCACGGCGATGACGTACTCCGTGCGCACGTCGTGGGCGTGGTCGACCACGCACTGCACCACGCCGGTGTGGTCGCGCAGGTCGACGAAGGCGAGGTGCTCGCCGTGCTCCCGGCGGCTGGCCACCCAGCCGCAGAGGCGCACCTGCCGACCGGCGTCGGACGCCCGCAGCGTCCCGCAGTAGTCGGTCCGCATCCCGAGCGCGGCCGGCGTCGCCACAGGCGGCGCGCTCACGATCGGGCCCGCTCGAGCGCGTCGCGAACAGCCTTGGCGACCTCGTGGCGGGGCACCCTCTCCTCCTCACGCTCGGCGCGCAACCAGTGAACGGTGACCGTGCCCGCGGCCGCCTCGTCGGGCCCGACGATCAGCGCCAGCTCTGCGCCCGACCGGTCCGCCGCCTTGAGCTGGGCCCTGGCCGACCGCCGGTCGAACGCGCGGTCCGCCCGCAGGCCAGCTGTCCGCAGCTCGTCGGTGATGTCGCGGGCGGCGGCGCCGCCGGTCAGGTCGACCACGAAGGCGTCCAGCGTCGTCGCCGGCGTCGGGAACGCACCCTCCGCGTCGCACGCCTGGAGCAGGCGCTCGATGCCGATGGCGAAGCCGATACCTGGTGTCGGAGGTCCGCCCAGCGCCTCCACCAGCCCGTCGTACCGACCGCCCCCACCGATCCCGTTCTGGGCCGCCTCGAGTGCCAGGGCGGCGAACTCGAAGGCCGTGCGTGTGTAGTAGTCGAATCCGCGCACCAGCCGGTGGTCGATCGTGTACTCGACTCCGAGGGCCTCCAACCCGGACCGGACCCGTCCGAAATGGCCGGCGCACGGTCCGCACAGGGACTCCAGCAGACGGGGGGCATTCGCCGTGGCTCGTACGCACGCCTCGTCCTTGCAGTCGAGGACCCGCAGCGGATTGGCCGCGTAGCGCTCGCGGTGCTCGTCGCACAGCTCGTCCTGGTGCTCCTCGAGATAGGCGCGCAGCGACTCGATGTAGGCGGGCCGGCAGTTGGCGTCGCCCATCGAGTTCACCTTCAGCTCGACGCGCGACAGACCGAGCTCGGCGAAGAACCGCGACGCAAGGGTCACCACCTCGACGTCGAGGTCGGGGTCCTCGGTGCCGAGCGCCTCGACGCCCAACTGGTGGTGCTGGCGGTAGCGCCCGGCCTGGGGTCGCTCGTAGCGAAACGCCGGCGTGACGTACCACGCCTTCCACACCACCGGCGGCCGGTGCTGAACGAAGGCCCGCACCACCGACGCCGTCCCTTCGGGCCGCAGAGCGAGGTGACGGTCGCCCTTGTCCCGAAACTCGTACATCTCCTTGCTGACGACGTCGGTGCCCTCTCCCATGCCGCGCACGAAGACCCCGGTCTCCTCGAACACGGGGCTCAGTATCAGCCCGTAGCCCGCCCGCTCGACCTGGCGCCCGAAGGCCACCACGAGCGCCTCCCAGCGGGCCGAGTCGGGGGCCAGGACGTCGCGGGTCCCTGCCGGGGCCTGAAAGGCTTGACGCTGCTGGGGCACGACCGCTCAGGTTAGTGAGGCCTCAGGCGCCCTTGCCTGGGAGTATTCGGTAGGCGTCGTAGACGCTGTCGAGCCGCTTGATGGTCCCGATCACCGAATCGAGGTGGCTCGGGTCGGCCAGCTCGAACTC
>VAWP01000016.1:31979-35981 GCA_005888295.1 Actinomycetota bacterium | reverse complement strand
CCGTCCTGGGCGGAGTCCTGGTACAGTCGGGGTCGCCGGGGCACTCGCGCCCTGGCAGCCTTTTGCGATACCCGAGGATTCCCAAGCATGCCCGACAAGTCGGCCACGATCACCGAGCACCGGCTCCACGAGACCGACACCGGATCATCCGAGGTGCAGATCGCGCTGTTGACCGAGCGCATCAACCACCTCACCGAGCACCTCAAGGTGCACAAGGGTGACCATCACACCAGGAGGGGGCTGATGAAGCTCATCGGCCGCCGACGCCGGCTGCTCGATTACGTCATGGCCAACGACGTCGCACGGTACCGGGGCATCATCGCCCGGCTCGGGCTACGCCGCTGAGGGCAGGACAGAGACAACGTCGGGCGGCCGTACGGCCGCCCGAAGCACATCAGACGCACATCAGGAGAAACTGACGGGCGGGCTGTGAGCCCGCCCGACATCACACAGCAGGCGGCGCCGGCTGTCAGCTGCCAGTGGCCGGCCACCCGGCGGGGGAGAACGTCAGGTGCCCGACCACTGGGAACTGGCCCGGCAGCCGCCTGACAGACAAGGAGTGTCATGGCGGACGCCATCACAATGTCGGCTCCCATCAGCGGGACCGACCGCAAGCTCACCCTCGAGACCGGCAAGCTGGCCGGCCAGGCCGACGGAGCCGTGGTGGCCCGTCTCGGCGACACGGTGGTGCTCGTCACCGCCACCGCGGCCAAGACCGTGCGGGAGGGCATCGACTTCTTCCCGCTGACGGTCGACATCGAGGAACGCATGTACGCGGCCGGAAAGATCCCGGGCTCGTTCTTCCGTCGCGAGGGACGGGCCACCGACCAGGCGATCCTGACCGGCCGGCTCATCGACCGGCCCCTTCGGCCCTCGTTCCCCGCCGGGTTTCGCAACGAGGTCCACGTGGTGGGCACCATCCTCGGGGCCGACCAGGAGAACCCCCACGACGTGCTGGCCATCAACGCCGCCTCGGCGGCGCTGATGGTCTCGGGCATTCCCTTCGACGGCCCCATCGGTGCGGTCCGCGTCGCCTGGACCCAGGACGGGAGCTGGACACCGCACGCCACCTACCAGGAGGGTGACGAGTCGACCTTCGAGCTGGTCGTGGCGGGTCGGGCCCGCGGGGAGGAGAGCGACGCCGACATCGCCATCATGATGGTCGAGGCCGGCGGCACCGAGAACGCCTGGAGCTACTACGAATCCGGTGCCCCCAAGGTCACCGAGGAGGTCATCGCCGCCGGTCTCGAGGCGGCGAAGACCTGGATCCGCGAGTCGATCGAGCTCCAGCGCCGCCTGGTCGCCGAGGCGGGGGCAAAGCCGCCCATTCCCTACGAGCCCCAGCTCGACTTCGCGGACGACGTGCGGGACCGGGTCGGCGAGGTGGGAACGGAGAGCCTCACCCGGGCGACCTCCATCGTCGGCAAGGCGGAGCGCAACGCCGCCCTCGACGAGGCCGCCGCCCAGATCGGCGCCGCCCTGGAGGACGAGCTCGGTGGGCGCGAGCGCGAGGTGAAGGCGGCCGTCCGGGCCCTCACCAAGCAGCTCGTTCGCCGGCGCATCGTCGAAGACGGCGTGCGCATCGACGGTCGGGGACCGCGCGACATCCGGCCCCTCAGCGCCGAGGTGGGCGTCATACCGACCGCCCACGGCTCCGGGCTGTTCCAGCGGGGCGAGACCCAGGTCCTCAACGTGACCACGCTCGGCATGCCCCGGATGAACCAGCTGCTCGACACCATCGGGATCGACGAGTCGAAGCGGTACATGCACCACTACAACTTCCCGCCGTTCTCGACGGGCGAGACCGGCTTCATGCGCGGGCCCAAGCGTCGCGAGATCGGCCACGGCCTGCTGGCGGAGCGGGCGCTGCTCCCGGTGGTCCCGTCGGTCGAGGAGTTCCCCTACACGCTCCGGTTGGTCTCCGAGGTGTTGAGCTCCAACGGCTCGACGTCGATGGCTTCGGTCTGTGGCTCCACGCTCTCCCTGATGGACGCCGGCGTGCCCGTCAAGGCGCCCGTGGCCGGAATCGCCATGGGCCTGGTGCACGCCGAGGGGCGCTACACGACCCTGACGGACATCCTGGGAGCGGAGGACGCATTCGGGGACATGGACTTCAAGGTGGCGGGCTCGGCCGACGTGGTCACCGCCCTCCAGCTCGACACCAAGATCGACGGGCTGCCCGCCGAGGTGCTCGCCGAGGCCCTGCAGCAGGCCCACGAGGCCAGGCAGACGATCCTCGGGGTCATGGCCGAAGCCATCGCCCAGCCCCGTCCGAGCGTGAACGAGCACGCCCCCAAGATCGTGAGCATCGAGATCCCCCTCGACAAGATCGGCGAGGTCATCGGGCCCAAGGGCAAGGTCATCAACGCCATCCAGCAGGAGACCGGCGCGGACATCAACGTGGACGACGACGGCATGGTGGGGACGGTGACCATCGGCGCCAAGGACGGCCGCGCCGTCGAGGAGGCCCGTCGGCGCCTGGGGCTCATCCTCGAGCCGCCGAAGGCCGAGCTCGGCGCCGTCTATCCGGGGAAGGTCGTCAACATCACCAAGTTCGGCGCCTTCGTCAACATCCTCCCCGGCCGCGACGGGCTGGTGCACATCTCCAAGCTCGGTCAGGGTCGCCGGGTCGAGCGGGTCGAGGACGTGGTCGAGCTGGGCCAGTCGCTCGACGTGCGGGTCGACGACATCGACCCGCAGGGCAAGATCTCCCTGTCGCTGGCGGGCGACGGCGCCGGAGAGGGTGCGGGACGTTCGGGCGCCCCTTCCGACACCGGGGACAGGGCGAGCTCGGGCGATGCCCCCGAGGGGCGTCGCCGGCGAGACGAGGGCTCGGGCGGCAGGGGCCGCTCCGGCGGAGGCGCGGACGACCGCGGCGCCGCCCCCGACACGCCGGCGGCGGGGCTGGCGACGGCCGAGAACCGCGGCCGGTACGTCGCCTTCGACGAGGACGCCTTCGAGCGGGAGCTCGAGTCGGAGCTCGGCCAGCTCGGACCCCAGGGCTCGAGCAGCACGGGCGGCGGGTCCCGCCGGCCCGAGGGAGGTCGAGGTGGCGGCGGGGCCGGCGGTGGCGGCGGTCAGAACCGGCGTCGCCGGGGTCGGCGCTGACCGGTTGATCCGAACCAGCCAACTCGCCTGCGGGCTCCGCCTCGTCACCGAGGCCATGCCCGACGTCCGCTCGGTGACGACCGGGTTCTGGGTGGGGACGGGCTCCCGGGACGAGCGCGCCGGCGAGGTCGGGGCCTCCCACTTCCTCGAGCACCTGCTGTTCAAGGGCACGCCGACACGGACGGCGCGAGCCATCGCCGAGTCCGTCGACGCCGTCGGCGGCGACATGAACGCCTTCACGACCAAGGAGTACACGGCGTTCTACGTGCGGCTGTTGGCCGAGCACCTCGATCTCGGCCTCGACGTGTTGTGCGACATCATGTGGTCGCCCGCCCTGCGGCCCGACGAGGTCGACGCCGAGCGCCAGGTGATCCTCGAGGAGATCCTGATGCACGGCGACGAGCCGGCCGACCTCGTCTACGAGCGCTTCGCGGCCGCATTGTTCCCGGGGCACCCGCTGGGCCGGGAGGTGCTGGGGACCCAGGACAGCGTTGTCTCGATGGGGCCGGGTGACGTGCGTCGGTTCTTCGGCGAGCACTACCGGCCCGCCAACATGGTGGTGGCCGCAGCCGGGGCGGTCGACCACGACGCGGTGGCGGTGGGCATCGAGGCCCGCTTCGCCGGTGAGGCCGGCGGGGCGCCGCCCCGTCGCCTGCCACCGGATGCTGACGGTGAGCGGTCGGTCGTCGTGCCCAGGGCGACCGAGCAGGCTCATCTGGTCGTCGGGGCGCGGGCGCCCGACCGGCACGACCCGGACCGCTGGGCCCTGGCCGCGCTCGACCACGCCCTGGGCGGCGGCGTGTCCAGCCGGCTGTTCCAGGAGATCCGGGAGCGGCGGGGCCTCGCCTACTCGGTGTACTCCGACCGGGTCGCCTACGAGGACACGGGGTCCCT
>VAWP01000016.1:24554-31914 GCA_005888295.1 Actinomycetota bacterium | reverse complement strand
TCGGGCCGAGACCCTCCTGGCGCTCGAGGACTCGGCGGCCCGCATGAGCCGGATCGGGCGCAGCCTCCTCCTCCACCACGAGGTGCTGACCGTGGACGAGCTGCTGGCCCGGATCGACGCCGTCACCGTCGACCAGGTCGGCGCCGCCGCTCGGCGGGTGCTCGGCGCGCCGCGCACGGTGGTGGTGCTCGGCCCCTTCGAGGAGACGGACTTCGCCACCGATAGTTAGGGTGCAGGCATGCGAGTCGGCGTTTTCGGCGCTGGGGGACGCATGGGCTCGACCGTGTGCCGGGCGGTCGCCGACGACCCGGAGCTCGAGCTGGTCGCGGCCGTCGACCCGAGGTTGGCCGGCATCGACATCTACCAGGTCGCGGGCGTGCAGGACTCCGACGTCCAGGTGGAAGGCGACGCCGAGGCCCTCCTCCGGGCCGAGGCGCAGGTGGCGGTCGACTTCACCGAGGTCGGAGCGGCGCGGGAGAACATCCGCTGGTGCGCCGCCAACGGCGTCCACGCGGTGGTGGGCACGACGGGCTTCACCAGGGACGACGTGATCGAGCTCGACCGTGAGTTCTCGGGCAAGTCGAACTGCGTGCTCTCGGCCAACTTCGCCATCGGCGCGGCGCTCATGACCCGTTTCGCCGAGCTGGCCGCCCCCTATGTCGACACCGCCGAGATCGTGGAGCTGCACCACGACGCCAAGCTGGACGCCCCGTCGGGGACGTCGCTGCGCATCGCCGAGGGGATGTCCAAGTCCCGTGAGGCGTCCGAGGCCGGTGGCTGGGGAGCGGATCCCACGAAGACCGAGGTGGTGAGCGGGAGCCGGGGCGCCGTCGGCCCCGGCGGCATCCGGATGCACTCGGTCCGGCTGCGGGGGCTCGTCGCCCACCACGAGGTGATCTTCGGGGCTGCCGGTCAGTCCCTCACCATCCGGCACGACTCGTACGACCGGACGTCCTTCATGCCGGGCGTGCTGCTGGCGGTGAAGTCGGTGGCCGAGCGCCCCGGTCTCACCCTCGGCCTCGACGCGTTGTTGGGACTGGGCGGCGGCTGACGCCGGTACGCCGGGTGGGGCCCCGGACGTTCTCGTGGTTCCGCATTGGGTCGAAAGTGGGCGCCGTGGCTGCCGGCGCATCGACCACTTTCGACCAAATGCGGAACGGGACCAACCTGCCGGGACCGCGGCCTGACCGTCCCGGCGCGACCCCTCGGTAGGGTGGGTCGTGGCCGGCGACGCCCGTCTGCGGATCCTCGAAGCGACCTATACCTGCGTCGCCCGTTACGGGCTGGCCAAGACCACGGTGGAGGACGCCGCCCGGGTCTCGGGCATGGCCCGCGCCACCATCTACCGGTACTTCCCGGGCGGTCGGGACCAGCTCGTCGCCGAGGTGATCGCCTGGGAGGCGGAGCGGTTCTTCGAGCGCCTGGCCGCCGCCGTCGGCGACACCGAGGGCTTGGAGGAGCTGCTCGAGGAGGCGTTGTTCTTCGCCCACCGGGCTGTCGACGAGCACGAGGTCCTGCAGAAGATTCTCCAGACCGAGCCCGACCGTCTCCTGCCTCAGCTCACGGTGGAGAGCACCCGGATCATCGGCTACATCCGTGCCTTCCTGATGCCCCACATGGAAGAGCAGGCCCGCGCCGCCGGGCTGGAGTCGGAGGAGGCGGCCGACTTCGTCGCCCGCATGCTGCTGTCGTTCACCGGCTCGCCCGGCCGCTGGGACCTGTCCGACCGGGCCCAGGTCACGGAGCTGGTCCGGACCGAGGTGCTGGCCGCCCTCCGGCCGGCCGCCGGGCCCACCGTGACGGATGACACAATGAGACCATCTTGACGATGAGACGCACTATGCAAGAATGTCTCACTAGTGACGGCGACCGGCGTGCTCCCGGAAGCGACGGCAGAGGCGGTGGTTGACCGCCCTGACGCAACGCCGGGCGGTGCGCCGGAACGCAGCCTCCAGGAGGTCCGGGTCGTCGACGCCGCCCTGCGCTGTATCGCCCGTTGGGGTGTGGCCAAGACGACGCTCGACGACGTGGCTCGCGAGGCCGACTGGAGCCGGGCGACCGTCTACCGGCTGTTCCCCGGCGGCAAGGAGGCGGTGCTCGAGACCGTCGTCGAGGTCGAGCTGGAGCGGTTCTTCGCCGCCCTCGACGGACGACTGCGCGCGGCACCGGACCTGGAGGATCTCCTGGTGGCCGGCATGAGCGAGGCGGGCGCTCGGATCACCGGGCACCCGGCGCTGCGGTTCCTGGTCACCCACGAGCCCGAGGTGATCCTCCCGCAGATCTCCTTTGCCCGGGCGGAGCGGGTCCTGGCCCGGGCTGCGTCCTTCGCGTCGCCCTATTTGGCCCGGTGGCTCGGCCCAGAGGAGGCCCGCCGTGTGGGCGAGTGGGTGACCCGTATCGTCATCTCCTACGCCGCCTCGCCGAGCGAGAGCGTCGCCATCGCCGACGCCGGCTCGGTGCGCAGGCTCGTCCGCAGTTTCGTGCTACCCGGCGTCCGGGCCTCGGTCGATGCCCAGGCGCGGGCCCGACCCGTCAGCTGACCCACAGGAGGAAGTCACATGGCCACCAACGAGCAGCTCATCGGCCGTAGCGACGTGAACGACATCGAGGCGATCCTGTCGGTCACCAACACCGACGTGGACGCGACCGTCCACGCCGTGAGGGACAACGCCGAGGCCATCTTCACCTGGGACTACGAGAAGGGTGCCCGTCCCAAGCTGTCGCGGCTCTACGAGAAGGCCAAGACCTCGATGTGGAACGGCGAGACGGACCTCCCGTGGGACACCGAGGTCGACCAGGAGTCGGTGGTCATGGCCAACGCCGCCGCCACCGGCGGGTTCGCGCAGGGTATGGACGTCACCGGCACGCCCTTCGCCAGCTGGACCGACGCGGAGTGGCTCCGGCTCGGCATCGAGAGCCAGAACTGGACGCTGTCGCAGTTCATGCACGGGGAGCAGGGTGCTCTCGTGTGCACGGCCAAGATCGTCGAGTCCGTGCCCTGGATCGACGCCAAGTACTACGCCTCCACCCAGGTGATGGACGAGGCCCGCCACGTCGAGGTCTTCTCCAAGTACCTCGACACCAAGCTCTCGGGTCACTACCCGATCAACGCCCACCTGCGGATGCTGCTCGACGACATCATCGCCGACAGCCGCTGGGACATGACCTACCTCGGCATGCAGATCATGGTCGAGGGCCTGGCCCTGGCCGCCTTCGGGTTCATCCACAGCTTCACGACCGAGCCACTGCTCAAGCAGCTCCTCAAGTACGTGATGGCAGACGAGGCCCGGCACGTGGCGTTCGGTGTCCTCAGCCTGCAGGAGTTCTACGAGCAGCTGAGCACGGCGGAGATCCGGGAGCGCCAGGAGTTCGCCTCCGAGGCCGCCGTGCGCATGCGCGACCGCTTCCTGCAGCAGGAGGTGTGGGAGCGCATGGGCGTGCCGGTGAAGGAGATCGTGCCCCTCGTGATGCAGGCGCCCGACCGGGCGGCCTTCCAGTCGATGCTGTTCGCCAAGATCGTCCCCAACTGCAAGAAGCTCGGCCTGCTCGACGCCGCCGACGGGTGGCTGCGAGAGCGCTTCACCGAGCTCGGCGTCATCGCCTTCGAGAGCTGGGCCGACACCGGCGAGGAGTACGAGGCCTTCGCCCTGGCCCAGGGGGACAAGCGCTCCGCCTGACGGGGAACATCCTCCCGGGTGGGACGCCGCCCGTCGAGTAGGGTGCGGAGGGGAGCCACGCGGGAGGAGGTGCGCAGATGGCCGGTCCAGGCCGTTTCGGCGCCGTGTTGACGGCCATGGTGACCCCGTTCGACGATCGCTACGCGCTCGACCTGGACGGGGCCGCCGCCCTGGCCCGCTGGCTGGTCGACCACGGCAGCGACGCCCTCGTGGTGGCGGGCACCACCGGCGAGGGGACCGTGCTGTCCAACGACGAGAAGGCCGAGCTGTGGCGGGCCGTGGCCGAAGCGGTGACCGTGCCGGTCATCGCCGGCTCGGGCACCAACGACACGCGACACTCGGTCGAGCTGACGAGGCTGGCCGAGGCGGCGGGGGCGGCCGGCATCCTGGCCGTGACGCCGTACTACAACCGGCCGTCCCAGGCCGGCCTGGACGCCCACTTCCGGGCCGTCGCCGGTGCCACGTCGCTCCCGGTGCTCATCTACGACATCCCCGTGCGGACGGGGCGCAAGGTGGGGCACGA
This sequence comes from Actinomycetota bacterium, assembly GCA_005888295.1. Lineage (GTDB taxonomy): Bacteria > Actinomycetota > Acidimicrobiia > Acidimicrobiales > AC-9 > AC-9. The sequence continues at coordinate 27,714 of VAWP01000016.1, read as the reverse complement.
CACGATGCTCGGGCTGGCCCGTGAGGTCTCCAACGTCGTCGGCGTCAAGGACGCCGCAGGCGACGTCGCCGGCTCGGCCAGGCTCCTGGCCGAGGCTCCTCGCGACTTCGACCTGTACTGCGGCGAGGACGCCCTCAACCTGGCCCTGCTGGCGGTGGGCGCGTCGGGCGTGATCAGCGTGGTCAGTCACTGGGCGGGCCCCGAGATCGGCGAGATGATCGCCTGCTTCGGGGCCGGTGACGTCGACGGGGCGCGAGCGCGCAACGCCGAGCTGATGACGTCGTACGCGTTCATGAGCTCCGGTGACGCACCGAACCCGCTGCCGGCGAAGGCCATGATGCGCCGCCTGGGCCTGTCGGTCGGCCAGTGCCGGCTCCCGATGGGACCGGCGTCCCCGTCGCTCGACGAGCGGGCGGCGGACGTGCTGGCCGGCTTGCGCGCCCGGCCGCGGGCGGGCCGTGGGGCCCGAGAGCCCGTTGGCTGACCCCGTCCGCATCACCTTCCTCGGCGGGCTGGGGGAGATCGGTCGCAACTGCGCCTGCATCGAGCTCAACGGCCGCATCATGCTGCTCGACTGCGGGCTGATGTTCCCCAACCTGGAGATGCCCGGCGTCGACCTGGTGCTGCCCGACCTCACCTACCTGCGCGACAACGCCGATCGGGTCGAGGGCTGCATCCTCACCCACGGCCACGAGGATCACACCGGCGGGCTGGCCTACCTGCTCCGGGACATCTCGCTGCCCGTCTACGGCTCGCCCCTGACCCTGGGCCTGGCGCGCAATCGCATCGAGGAGGCCGGCATGCTGGCCCGGGCGGAGCTGATCCCCGTCGCCGACGGCGAGCGGCGCCGCATCGGACCGTTCGACGTCGAGTTCATTCCGGTGACCCATTCGGTCCCCAACGGCTTCGCCACCGCCTTCCACACGCCGCAGGGGGTCGTGCTGCATTCGGGTGACTTCAAGCTCGACCTGGCACCCGTCGACGGGCGCCTCACCGATCTGTCGCGCATCGGGGCCATCGCGTCCGAGCACGGCATCCGCCTGCTGCTCTCGGACTCGACGAACGCCGAGGAACCGGGCTACACGGCCAGCGAGTCGGCGGTGGGCGCGGCCCTGCGGAGCCTGTTCGAGGAGCATCGGGACAAGCGCATCATCACGGCCTGCTTCGCCAGCCACATGCACCGCGTCCAGCAGGTGTGCGACGCCGCGCTGCGGAGCGGGCGGACGGTGGCCACCCTCGGGCGGTCGATGGCCAAGAACGTCGCCCTCGCCCGCCAGCTCGGGATCCTGCGCCTTCCCGACGACAGGCTGATCGACATCGAGCGCCTGGACGAGGTGGACCCGGCGCGGATGTGCGTGGTGTCGACCGGCTCGCAGGGCGAGCCGATGTCGGCCCTGTCCCTGATGGCGGCGGGGGAGAACAAGTGGTTGCGGGTCGGGGAGGGCGACCTCGTGATCATCAGTGCCAACGCCATTCCGGGCAACGAGTGGGCGGTGGCCAAGGTGATCGACGGCCTGTACCGGTTGGGTGCCGAGGTGGTCCACTCCGACCAGGCCGAGGTCCACGCCAGCGGTCACGGCAAGCAGGCGGAGCTGCAGACCATGCTGGCTGTGGCCAGGCCGGAAGCTTTCATTCCCGTGCACGGCGAGTACCGTCACCTCGTCCACCACTCCCGGCTCGCCGTGGGGATGGGCGTCGACGAGTCGAAGGTGCTGCTGTGCGAGGACGGCGACGTCGTCACCCTCGACGACGACGGGATCGCCAGGACGGGTGAGGTGCCGGCCGGCTACCTGTACGTCGACGGCACCGTGGGCGACGTCGGCCACGGTGTCCTGCGGGACCGGCGGGCGCTGTCCGAGGAAGGCGTGATCGTCGTGGTCGTCGCCGTGGACGGCCAGGCGGGGGAGATCCTGACCGGGCCCGAGATCATCACCCGGGGATGGGTGCACGCGCCCGAGGCCGAGGGCCTGCTGGAGGACGCCCGCGCCGCCGTCAAGGCCAGCCTGGAGGAGGCGGTCGAGGAAGGCGCCACCGACCACGACACCCTTCGTCGCCACGTCCGTTCGGCCATGGGGCGGATCGTCGGTGAGCGCACCCGGCGGCGGCCGATGATCGTTCCGGTGGTGATGGAGGCCTGACGGCCGACTGACCCGGGAGGGGGCGGTTCGACGGCCGCCTCTGAGGTGCTTGGGGCCACAGTTGCTGGTGGGGCTGGTGTTACCGTTGTGCTCATTGTGACTACCACCAAGCGCCGCCCCAGCGGGGCCGCGAAGCGCAGGACCAGCCGATCACGGCGCACCCGGCGGGGGTTGGGCGCCTCGATCGGCCGCTTGCTCACCGGAGGCCCGCGATCACCACGCCGGGGGCCCTCGTTCGGGGCGCGGACGGCGAGCGCCGCCGCCGACCTGGTCGGACCCCTGCTGCGGCAGCCCGCCGACGTCTGGGGTCTGGTCCTGCTGGTCGCTGGCGTGCTGGCCGCCCTCGCCGTGTACGGCGACGTCCTCGGACCGGCCGGGCGATTCTTCGACCACCTCGGCCGGTCCGCCATCGGCTGGGCCGTCGTCCTGGTGCCGCCCGGGCTGGCGCTGGTCGGGTGGGTGCTCGTGCGGGACCGGGAGGAGGCCGAGCCGGAGCCCGGCCGCAGCGTCGTCGGAGCGACGCTCGTGCTGGTGTCGGTCAGCGGTCTGGTCGACCTGGCCGCCGGCGCCCCCCGTCTGGCTGACCGCGCCGCCACCCTGCGTGACGCCGGCGGCTACGTGGGCGCGGCCATCGGCTACCCCCTCCATCTGGCCCTGGCGAACTGGGGTGCGTCGATCGTGCTGGCCACGGCGCTGGTGCTCGGGCTCCTCACGGCGACCGGGACCTCGGTGCGGGAGGCGACGACGGCGCTCGTCGGCGGTGTGGCGGCCCTGGCCCAGCAGGTACGCCGGCTGCTGGAGGCGGTGGCGACGGCCGCCGACGGCCGCGAGGGCGGGCGTGGCGCGCACGCACGTGGCGCCGCCACCGGTCGGCGGCCTCGGGGCGCGGTGCCGAGCCCGGATGTCGCCGTCGACCGCGACGGTGCCGCGGGTCACGAGGCGGCTGCCGCAACCGAGGGCGAGGCCTCGTCGCTCGACGGTGGCGTCGCTGTTCTCACGGGGTCGCCGGAGGACGCCGAGCC
>VAWP01000016.1:0-24533 GCA_005888295.1 Actinomycetota bacterium | reverse complement strand
TCGGCGCCGACCGAGACCGGGCACGGGTCGGGCCCACCGAGCAGTTGCGCATGGAGCTCGGCCCCACGGTGGGGTCGTGGTCACTGCCGCCGTCGCGGCTGTTGAGCGCCAGCCAGGCCCAGAAGGTCGACCGCCGCCAGATCGAGGCCGCCGGCCGCATGCTCGAGGACGCGCTGGCCGCCCACGGGGTGGCCACACGGCTGGTGGGCATGACGGTCGGGCCCACGGTGACCCGCTACGAGCTCGAGCTGGGCGCGGGGGTGAAGGTGGCGAGGGTCACGAGCCTCTCGAAGGACATCGCCTACGCCATGGCCTCTCCGGACGTGCGGATCCTCGCGCCAATCCCGGGGCGGTCGGCCATCGGCGTGGAGGTGCCGAACCGTCAACGCCAGCTGGTGGCGCTGGCGGACATCCTGAGCTCGGAGGAAGCGCGCCGCGCCGTCCACCCCTTGGAGGTCGCCCTGGGCCGCGACATCGCCGGGCGTCCCGTGATGGTGAACCTGGCCGAGATGCCGCACGTGCTCATCGCCGGGGCCACGGGCGCCGGCAAGTCGTCGTGCATCAACTCGGTGGTCACCTCGATCCTGATGCGGTCGACGCCCGACGAGGTGCGGCTCATCCTGGTGGACCCCAAGCGGGTCGAGCTCGGCCACTACAACGGCCTGCCCCACCTCCTCACCCAGGTAGTGGTCAACCCCAAGCGGGCCGCCAACGCCCTCATCTGGGCGGTGCACGAGATGGAGCGCCGCTACGACATCCTCGCCGAGGCCGGGATGCGGGACGTCGCCGGCTACAACCGGGCCGTCGACGCCGGCGAGCTGGTCGCCGAGGGGGGACCCGACGAGGGCGACGACGGTCAGCCCGTCAGCCGCCTGCCCTACGTGCTCGTGGTCGTCGACGAGCTCAACGACCTCATGATGGTGGCGGCGCGCGACGTCGAGGACTCCATCTGCCGGATCGCCCAGATGGCCCGCGCCGTCGGCATCCACCTCGTGATCGCGACCCAGCGCCCGTCGGTAGACGTCATCACGGGCGTGATCAAGGCGAACATCCCCTCCCGTCTGGCGTTCTCGGTGTCGTCCCTCGCCGACAGCCGCGTCATCCTCGACCAGCCGGGCGCCGAGCGGCTGATCGGCAAGGGAGACCTGCTGCTGCTCACGGCGTCGTCGAGCAACCCGCGGCGGCTCCAGGGCCCGTGGGTCGGTGAGACGGAGGTCCGCGCCGTTGTCGCCCACTGGCGCCGGCAGAGCCAGCCCAGCTACGTCGACGGAGTGGAGGGTGACGGCCCGTCAGGGGAGGACCGCTCCTACGGCGACGAGGGCGACGACGAGGAGCTCGTCGCCCAGGCCATGGAGCTGGTCGTGCGATCGCAGCTGGGCTCGACCTCGATGCTCCAGCGCAAGTTGCGGGTAGGATTCGCCCGGGCTGGTAGGTTGATGGACTTGCTGGAGCGACGTGGCGTCGTCGGGCCCTCCGAGGGCTCCAAAGCCCGTGCCGTGCTCATGACCCCGGAGGAGCTCGATCAGGGGGCATGACTGGCGCATCGACCCGGCCGCCACTGCTCAAGCCGCTGGGTCCCACCCGGACGCGGCGAGGCCTGCGGCGTGCGATCGTGATCGTGCTCGTCCTGCTTGTCCTGGCCGCGGCGGCCTTCGTCGGGTTCCAGCTGGCGCGAGGCGTCCCGTCGCCCGTCGTCCACTCCACCGTGCCGGTGAGCCTGCGCGCACCGGGCGCCCCGCCGGCGCTCCCGTGGCCGGCCAAGGGCCAGGCCGTGGTGGGCCTCGCCGGCCAGGGCGCCCTCGGCTCGTCGGGGGGGAACGCATCGGTACCGATCGCCAGCGTCACCAAGGTCATGACGGCGCTGATCGTCCTGCGTGACCATCCGCTGGGCCCGACCGACCCCGGCCCGCCGGTGGCGATCACCCCCGCCGATGTCGCCGCGTACAACGCCGCCGTGGCCGGAAAGGAGTCGGCGGTGAAGGTGGCCCCCGGCGAGAACATGACCGAGCGCCAGATGCTCGACGCCCTCCTGGTGGGCTCGGCCGACAACATCAGCCCCGTGATCGCCAACTGGGATGCCGGCGGCGAGGCCGCGTTCGTCGCCAAGATGAATGCGGCTGCGGCCGCCCTCGGGATGTCCGCGACGCACTACGTCGATCTCGACGGCCTGAACGCGGCGACGGTCAGCAACGCCACCGACCAGCTGGCGCTGGCGCAGGTGGCCATGACCAATCCGACCTTCGCCGCCATCGTTCGCCAGCCGGAGGTGACGCTTCCGGTGGCCGGCAGGGTGTTCAACTTCGACCGTCTGGCTGGCAAGGACGGCGTCATCGGTGTCAAGACGGGCAACACGAGCGCCGCCGGGGCGAACTGGGTGTTCGCGGCCGACCGGGTCGTGGCCAACCAGCACGTGACCGTGCTGGGCGTGGTCCTGGGCCAGCCGGGCCCGTCCGCGCCCCAGCCGGCGCTGGACGCCGGCAAGGCGTTGCTGGACGCCGCCGGCGCCGCGCTCACGCCGGTCACGGTGGTCCCCGCCGGTCAGCCGGCTGCCACGGTCACCGCCGCCTGGGTGAGCGGCGCCGTCCCGGCGTCGACGGGCGCCCCGGTCGGCTTCCTCGGATGGCCGGGAATGCAGGTGCAGGCGCAGTTCCACCCCCGGCAGGTCAGCTCCTCGTTCCCCGCCGGGACTGTGGTGGGCAACCTGACGGTGCGGGCGAACGGCCAGGTGCAGCAGGTGCCCGTGCGGTCGACCTCAGCGCTGCCGGGGCCGTCGCTGCAGTGGCGCGTCCGCCACGTGTAGCCCCGTCCCGGCCTGAGTCCCTTTCGCCGGGTTTCGGCGTCCGGCTACGGTTCGAGGGGCATGGGGCGTAGGGTGCGGTGATGGACCTGGAGCTCGACACCGCCGTCGCCGAGGACCACGGCGGGGACAGCGCTGGGGACGGTCGCTCGGCGCGGGCGGCGCTCGTCGGTCGGTGGCGCAGTCCGCTCGTGACACGGGTCGTGCGCTACGCCCTCGGCTCGGTGATCGCCAGCCTGGTGAGCCTGGTCACCTTCGTTCTCGTGTACGGCGTCATCGGTGGGCTGAGCCCGCGCCAGTCGAGCATCGCCGCCAGCCTGACGGGCATGGTGCCGGCGTACTTCCTGAACCGCAACTGGGCCTGGGGTCGCCGGGGACGATCGCATTTCCTCAAGGAGGTCCTGCCGTATCTGGCCGCGTCCGTGCTCGGGCTGGTGGCTGCCATGTGGTCGGTCGACACTGTTTCGAGCCACGTGAAGGCGTGGACCGATGACAAGACGCTGCAGGTGACGCTCGTCGCCGCGGCCTACGTCGGGACCTACGCGTCGCTCTGGGTGCTGAAGTTCCTGTTCTTCAACGTTCTGTTCGCCCGACCCCACCGGCACGCCGACGCCGACGCGCCCGCCCGACAGGTCTCCTGATCGTCCAGGCCAGCCCGAGCGCCGCCAGGGCGGCCGCGCCGGCCAGCGAGATGACGGCGCCAACGGTCACGCTCGCCGGCCGGTAGCTCCAGGTGACCGTCGACGTCCCCGCCGGCACCGGCACCGACTGCACCAGGGCGCCGCTCGAGGGCACCGCCACGCGACGTGACGCGCCCGCGGGCTGCGTCGCTCGCACCGTGGCCGACCACCCGGGAGCAGTGGCGACGCTCCGCACGACCCGTGCAGGTCGGGGTGTGGTGACGACGACGGTCTGGTTCCCCGTCAGGGGATCGGCGGTGACCCGCACCGAGGCTGCGGGGGCGGGCCCGCCGTCCGCCGCGGTGACCCAGAACCGTCCCCTTGCTCCGGTGTTGTGGAACACCGCGAAGCTGCCGAGGGTCTCCACGAACTGCCATTTGGGCGCCGTCACGGCGCCCTGCAGCGGGCCGGCGAGCAGGAGGACGCCCGAGCCCGCGGTGGTCACCGAGGCGGAGTCGACGGTCAGCGGGCAGGACGAGCCGTTGGCGACGACGATCCCGACGGCAGCGGTCGAACCGTCGAGGGCGACGGCGGTGGTGCCGGGCCCGTTGCTGACGGGGGTCAACGCCGGTGCGGGTCTGGTGCCGCCGTTCGCCGTCAGCAGAGCGAGGCCCAGCCCGCCTGGGGACAGGGGACAGCCCGGATCTCCCCGGACCTGGACGCTGACCGCGGTGAGCCGGCGCGGCGAACCGACGTACCAGGCGTGCTGGCCCCCGCCGGGCACGGTTTGGGGGACCGGACCGGTCGGCGCCGTGGTCGAGCCTGGTGGCTCGGTGAAATAGCCGGGCCTCGTGACCAGCGTCGTCAGGTTGAGGTCGTCGAAGGTGGATCCGGCCAGCGCCGCCACCGAGAGGTCGGACTGCTGGTGGGAGCCGGTCGCCCGGTCGTAGTCTCCGCTCACCACCGACCCGTAGCCCTGGACGCTGCTCAGCGATCGGAGGATGTTGAGGTCGGGTTGACCGAGATCGTCGAGGGCGGCGGTGTCGCTCTGGTCGGGATCGTAGATCGCGAAGCGCCCCGTGGAGCCGGTCTGGGCGGCCACCGCCGTGGCCATGCCCGTGGCGTCGGTGAGGGCGGGGCGCGGTGGGGCCGTCAGCCAGAACTCGTTGGCCGAGAAGATGGCGAGGTCGACGGCGACGAGGACCAGCACGGCCTGCAACAGGTTGCGGCGCGGGATCCTGTCCCAGCCGGCGGCGAGAAGGCCGCCGGCGACGGCCACGACCAGGCCCACGCCCAGGTAGGCCTCGAGCCGGTGGAACGAGCCCGGCGGGACGGGAGACCCGAGCTCCTGGGACAGGATCACGGGACTGGCGACGAGCGCGCCGACCAGGCAGATCGTGCAGACCACGGGGAGCAGCGCCGCGGCCCGTTCCGCCCGGCTGGGGTGAGCGGGGCCGGCGTCGGTCCTGGTCCGCTGACGCACACCGTCGACCCAGTAGGCGAACAGGACCGCCAGGCCCAGGTCGACCGCCACCAGGTTGCGGTTCTGGAGCCGCTGCTGGCCGTAGATGGGAATGTGGACGAGAAGATGGCCGAGGGGCGTGTACCCGCCGAAGGACAGGATCAGGCCGACGGCGATGATGACGTACCAGACGCCCAGTCCCTCGGACGCGCGCCGCGCCCGCCACGGCCCGGTGAGCATGGCGAAGGCGGCGCAGACGGGGAGGATGCCGACGTAGGAGGTGACCTCGGCCAGGTTGTACTGGCCGTGGTACGGCGGTAGCCCGAAGCGGCCGTAGCTCCCCAACAGGTAGGGCATCCCCGTCAGGGCCGTGAGCTTGGGCGAGAAGGACCCGGAGGTGAAGAAGGCGTACGAGCTCGCCGAGCGCTGGGAGTGGGCCGCGAAGGCCAGGCCGGGCAGCCACTGGATGGCGGTCAGGAGCATGGCCGCCGCCGCCGCCATCGCCATCTGGACGAGGATCCGGCCGCTGCGATGACGCCAGATCAGCCACCCGCCGTAGATGGCCACGAGGATGGAGTCGTCGATCAGCGCCTCGGGCGACCCCGTCAGCACGAGCAGGCCGATGCACACCCCGAGCAGCACGGTCGGCCATCGTGCCGCCGGGGCTGGCTTCGCCGCCCCCGGCGGCGAAGCCGTCCGGGGGACGGCCATCCGCTGCAACGCCACCAGCATCCACGGCACCAGGCTGGCCCCCTGGACGAGGTCGATGTGGACCAGCTGGGCGCTCATGAACCCGCCGACCGTGAACGACAGGCTTCCCAGGAAGGCGGCCCCGACCGACAGGCTCGACCGGCGGAGGAAGACGTAGAGCCCGATGGCGGCGACCACGTAGACGGCGATCTCGTTGACCACGAAGGCCGCCTGGGCGGGCAGGACGGTGAACAGCAGCGTGCCGGGGTACAGGGCGCCGGCGTTGAGACCGCCGAGGAGCGCGGTGCCGCTCCAGATGTAGGGGTTCCAGAGCGGCAGGTGCCCGTGCTCGAGGTTGCGGGCCACCAGTACCCGAAGGGGGAAGTTCTGGATGAGGTTGTCCGCGGAGATGAAGGGGTGTCCGGCGAGGGCCGGCACCGAGAAGGTCAGCACCGGCAGCATGATCAGCACGGTCACGGCCAGCGGGCCCGGACGCCCGAGGGCGCGCAGCGAGGGGCGAGCTCGAGACGTCACCGGTCCCGCAGCCAGGTCGCCAGCACGACCCGGGCGTAGCGGTAGCCGTAGCGCAGGTTGCTTCCCTTCTTGGTCGTGCCCGAGCTGCGGCGTCGCATGACGCCCGGTCGCTCGGCCACCCGGTAGCCGGCCAGGATGGCGGCCACGAGCAGCTCGGCCGCCTGGTACTGGGACTGCTCGAGGGTCAGCGCCACCGCCACCTCCGCCTTCATCGCCCGCAGGCCGAAGGCCGGGTCCGTGATGCGATGGCCGGTGAGGACGGTGATGAGGGCGGCGAACAGCACCACGCCTGCGGCTCGCACCCGGTCGCCGACGTCCGACGAACCGAGTCGGCGCGATCCGCTGACGAGGTCGGCCTCGTCATCGACCAGCGGCTGCACCAGGGCGCCCAGCTCGTCCGGGTCGTACTGCCCATCGGCGTCGATGGTGGCGATGTAGCGGGCGCCGCGGTCGACCGCCATCCGGTACCCGAGTCGCAGGGCGGCACCCTGACCCCGGTTGACCGGCGCGACAGAGGCGTAGGCACCCCGGTCCCGCACGACCGCCTCGGTGCCGTCGTGGCCACCGTCGACCACGACGAGCACCGACACGGCCAGCCCGCAGACCTGGTCGGGTATGGCATCCAGGACCCGGCCGATGTTGTCGGCCTCGTCGTAGGCGGCTATGACGACCGTGAGCGGCGCCAGCCGCGGTGATCCGTGGTGCGCGGCGAAGTCCGCCTCTGCCGCTCCGTCCACCCAGGCCGTGTCGTCGGGCCGGCCCCCCGCGCCGGCCCCGCCTGTCGGGTGGGCCGCGGTCGCTCGACGGCGCACCCGCCCTACGGCTAGGGACGCCCGGCGGTGGCGCCCAGGTGGCTGTGGGTGCGTCGCCAGTCCACCGTCGGCCGGATGGCGCTCGGGTCGACGCGGTCGCGATGCCGATCGACCAGCGCGAGGAGGGACGCCATCAGGCCGTCCGAGAGCAGGTGGGGAGCGAGGCCGAGATCGAGGAGCTTGGTGTGGGCCGCCCGGTAGTAGTGGCTCTCCTGCTCCACCCTGGGGTCGTCGAGGTGCTCGATCTCCGCACCCGGCACCAGGTCCGCCACCCGCTCGGCCAGGTCGCCGACGGAGAAGGACTCGGTGAACTGGTTGAAGACGCGGTACTCGCCCGCCGCCGGGGGGTTGAGGAGAGCCAGCTCGATGCACGCCAGGGTGTCGCGGATGTCGAGCATTCCCCGTGTCTGGCCGCCCTTGCCGTACACGGTCAGCGGGTGGCCGACCACGGCCTGGACGATGAACCTGTTGAGCACCGTGCCGAAGACGGCGTCGTAGTCGTAGCGGGTGGCGAGGTCGGAGTGCAGCGCCGTCTCCTCGGTCTCCTGACCGTAGACGACGCCCTGGTTGAGGTCGGTCGATCGCAGGCCCCAGTTGCGGCAGGAGAACGCGATGTTGTGGCTGTCGTGCACCTTGGACAGGTGGTAGAAGGAGCCGGGCTGCTTTGGAAAGGGCAGGACGTCGGACCGTCCCCGGTGCGTGATCTCGATGAACCCTTCCTCGATGTCGATGTTGGGCGTCCCGTACTCGCCCATGGTGCCCAGCTTCACCAGGTGGATGTCCGGGTCGACCTCGGCGATGGCGTAGAGGAGGTTGAGGGTCCCCACGACGTTGTTGACCTGGGTGTAGACGGCATGGGCCCGATCGATCATCGAGTACGGGGCCGACCGTTGCTCGGCGAAGTGGACCACGGCAGCCGGGGCCGCGTCGGCCAGGGTCCGCTCGACGAAGTCGGCGTCGGCGAGGTCGCCGATGTAGGTGCGGACACGGAGACCGGAGAGCTGCCTCCAGGCCCGCACCCGCGTCTCGAGATCGCGGATCGGGACGAGGCTGTCGACCCCCATCTCCTCGTCGTACTGGCGGCGGACGAGGTTGTCGACGATGCCGACCTCGTGTCCCCGCGCCGACAGTCGCAGCGCCGTGGGCCAACCCAGATATCCGTCACCCCCAAGGACGAGAACGTTCATCGGGGCCGATCCTTTCTCGGTGTGAGGTCTAGCCGGTCGATGCCTCGATATCGTTCGTGACCAAGGGGCCACAAAGCTAAACCCAGGGGCCCAGCAGCCTGGTTACAACCGCGGCAGCTTAGCCCTACCGTAGGGGTACTCCGTGAGGGCCCCCTTCCCCTGCCCGAGGAGCCTGGCCCGGACGGCCGAAGGCCTCCCACGTGGCGTGCAGCCCGCGGCGCAGGCTCGTCTGGGGCTGGAAGCCGAGGCGTCGGGCCCGGTCGATGCTCACCCGCACGGCGGGCATCTCGCCGGGGCGGGCCGCCACGTGCGGGAGCGCCAGGTCGACGCCGGTGACGTCGCGGACCAAATGGTGCAGATCGTTCACCGAGGTCGATGTCCCCGATCCCAGCGTCAGGGGTCCTACCAGGGACGTGTCGAGGGCGAGCAGGATGCCCTGCACGGCGTCGTCGATGTAGAGATAGTCGCGGAGCTGGTTGCCGTCGCCGTAGATGCTCACCGATCCCTGGGCCGAGCAGGCGCGCATCAGCCGGGCCACGAGGCTGTCCTTCTGCTGCATCCCCGGCCCGTAGACGTTGGTGAGCCGCACGGCCGACCCGACAATGCCGTAGGAAGCCGAGTAGGCCGACACGAGCATCTCGGCGGCCGCCTTGGTTGCTCCGTAGGGGGTGAGAGGTCGGAGCGGCGACTCCTCGTCGATGAGGGCGTCCCCGACGTCGCCGACGACGGCGTTGGTGGAAGCGAGCACGAACCGGCCGACGCCGTCGACCCGGCAGCGCTCGAGCAACGAGAGCGTGAGGGAGACGTTCGTCTCGTGCACCTCCACCGGGCGCGACACCGATGCCAGGACGGAGGTCTCGGCGGCCAGGTGGACGACGGCCGTGAGGGGCCTCGCCATGGCGCGGTCGAGGATCTCGGGCCGACGGAGATCACCGATGACCGAGCGGAGGTCAGGATCGGGCGAGGAACGGGTATCGGCGACCGTCACCTCCGCCCCCCGCTCTGCCAGCCGGCGCGTCACGGCCGCGCCGATGAACCCCGCCCCGCCTGTCACGAGGACGTGTCCGTTGGACGTGGCCATCTCGGTCAGGCTCTCGCCGTCCTCACGTTCTGGACCGTGTTGGCTCGCCCGCCGGACTTACCCGCTGCCCGACCAGGTCCGTTGAGGGCGGCGGTGGACGGCCGCCCGTGCCGTGGCGAGGGAGTGAAGACGAAGGTGGTCACGCTGTGCGGGGCCACCGAGGTCGTCACCGTCCCGCTCCGAACCCGCGGCAGCGGTACCGGCGCCAGGTCCAGCCTGTCGCTGGTCTGCACCGCGGTGACCGGCGACAGAGCGCGGCCGGTCGGGATCCGTAGCGTGAGGGGCATCGGCGGGGTGCCCACCGGCGCGTCGTCGATGACCACGATCGACCAGGTCCCCTTCGATTCGAACGCGACGGCTCTGGCTCCCGCGGGAACACCACTGACCTGGTGCAGGACAGCTCCCGGACGCACGTAACGGCTGAAGTTGCCGAGGGCCCAGAACCGCTTGGTCGGATAGAGCGTCTCGTTGTGGTCGGTTGCTGCGGCGGGGTCGTAGTAGAGCAGGGCGTCGTTGCGACCGAGGGGGTTCACCCCGCTGGTGCAGCCCGGGTCGGCGACCGGGTTGCAACCGAGCCGGGGCGAGAGCGCCGTCCACCAGTCGAAGGCCGAGTCGTGGGCCTGGGTGAGATCGGCCCAGATGGTGTTGGCGAGCCAGAGCCCGCTGGTCATCGTCGGGTCGAACTGGTATCCGAAGCCGCGTTCGTTCCGACAGCAGATCTCGCTGGCCCAGAGGGGCTTGTCGAACCGCTGGCCCAGCTGCGCCACCTGACGGAGGACGGGGAGCGGTGGGTAGTCGTAGGTGTGGTGGGCGATGGCGGCTATCGATGACGTGGCCCCATGTGCGTTGAGCCAATGTGGCGCCTCGGGGAGAAACTGAGACGCCACCGTGCTCGACTCGTCGGCGATGACGCGGGCGTAGGGCGCCTTCTTGGCGAGCGCGCTGGCCACCGCCTTCACCAGCGCGGCGCGCTGGCTGACGGGCACCCTCATGCCTTCCTGGCGACACGTCGGTTGCGAGGCGTCGGGCTCGTTGACGGGGCTCACGTAGGACAACGTCACGTGGTCGACGTCGTGGAGGTGGGCGACGACCGCGGCGAGATAGGAGGCGTAGGCCACCTCGCTGCCGGGGACGAGGGCGCCGCCGCAGCTCTTGTGGTCGGTCGTCCAGGGGACCGGAGCGCTGTTGACGAAGCCGACCAGCGTGCGCACGCCGTGCTGGGCCGCCATCGCGAGGAAGGCGGTGCCGCCCGGGTCCGCCGACCAGTCGTAGCTCCCGCTGCCGGTGAGGAACGTCGGTGTTGTACCGGTACTGGCTGAGCTCCAATCCGCTGGGGTCGAACAGCATGCGGGCGACGTGCTCCTGGCCGGCGGCACTGAAGTGTTGGAGGTCGTTGGGCCACCACGCTCCGGACGCCCCGAAGCCCTGGATCCGCTGCCCCGCGTCGCTGCTGACCACCCCACCAGGTGGCGGGGGCTCGGTCCCGAGCGAGGGGACCAGGAGAAGGGTCAGGCCCAGCAGGCTCAGGGCGATGGCCGCGCCGGCTCCGGCCCGGGTGAGCGAGGTCCCCCGGGACAGTCGTGTCCGAGCCAGCCTGGTTCGCACCCCCACGGCTCCCGAGGGTAGAGCATCGGTGGGGGCCAGGAGCCTCCACCCCGGGTGCGTCAGACGGCGGCCTCGGTCCCGGTCCATTCGAAGAACTGGACCTCGATCATGAGTGGGAGCAGGTAGCGCACGTAGAAGCTGTGGAGCTTGAGCATCCCGTAGTCCTCGACCTTGCGGTCGATGATCTCGACCCGCTCGTCTCGGGCAGCGAAGGCCTTGCTCCGGGCCAGGAGCTCGTCGAGCTCTTCACCGGTGCCCACCGACATCCCGAAGTGGTCGAGTCCCGGGCAGGTCATGTGTGGCTCGTCGGCGATGAGGAACACGAACTGCTCGTAGGTGTACGCCTGGAGGACGAGCCGATGGCGGTCCTCGGTCAGGGTGGGCAGCTCCTCCCACCCGAAGACCTCCCGGTAGAACTCGACGATCTCCTTGCGTCCGGTCTCGTCGAGCGCGTCGGCGGGCATGCTCATGGCGACGTGGTTGAAGCGCGGTTGGCGCCGGTTGGCGGTCGACGGCGCGGTTTCTGTCATGTCTCCCCCTCGCTCAGGGATGGTGTCGAATGGGACCTACCACCATGACCTTGCCGGCGATGTCACCCGCGGCCAGGCCCTCCATGGCGTCCAGCAGGCCGCTGAGCGGGACGTCATCGTCCTCGATGAGCAGGTCGGTCGGCAGTAGGCCACCGGCCAGCAGCTCCAGGGCGTCCGCGAACCCGTCGGCGTCGTAACAGAACGAGCCGGTCACGACCAGCTCGTTGAGAATGATCCGGTTGGGATCGAACCGGGGCGGGTCGATGCCGGCTCCGACGAGAACAAGGGTCCCCGCCTGCACCAGCTGGCCCAGGGCCGCCTCCATGGCGCTGGCCCGCCCGCTGCACTCGAGGACGGCGTCGAAGGGCTCCTCGACCACCGAGGAGGGCCAGTCCGGTGCGACGAGGTGGTCGGGCGTCACGGTCGACGCCCCGAGGTCGGCGGCCAGGCGGCGGCGCCGCTCGCCGGGCTCGCTGACGGTCACGTCGGTGACGCCGCGGGCGAGGAGAGCGGCGGTGACGAGGCTCCCGATCGGTCCGGCCCCCGTGACGAGGACCCGCTGGCCCGGTTGGGCCCCACTGAGGGTGATCCCGTGCAGGGCCACCGCCAGCGGCTCGGCCAGGGCGGCGACGCGGGGCGACAGGCCGTCGGGGATGCGGTTGAGGGCCTGTTCGTGCTCGCGCACGTAGCCGGCGAAGGCGCCCTGCCACTCGCCGCTTCCCACCCGTCCGCGCCCGGTGCACAGCGTGGGTCGGCCGGCCCGGCAGTAGCGGCACGAGCCGCAGGAGTGGATGCCGCCGACGACCTGGTCGCCGACGCGCCACCGGGTCACCTCGCTGCCGACGGCAGCGACGACGCCGGACCACTCGTGGCCTCCGATCGAGCCCGGCCGGCCCCACCCGTCGATGACGAAGTGCAGGTCACTCCCGCACACGCCGCAGTGGCCCACCTCGACGAGCACGTCGTGCGGCTCCAGGGCCGGCACGGGCCGGTCCTCGACGGTCACGCTGCGCCGGCCGAACACGGCGACGGGCATGGTGGCGGGCAACTGGGAGATCATGACATCGGGTTCTTGCGGAGGTACTCGTAGACGCCGCGGAAGTTCTTGTTGGTCTTCTCGGGTAGCGGGTGCTCGCCGCCGAGGAGGCGCGCCCCGTGGACGATCTGGGCGGTGCGCTCAACGACCAGGGCCACGTGCAGGGCCTCGGTGGGCGTCGGCCCGATGGTGATCATGCCGTGGCTGGCCAGCAGCGCCGCGCTGGACTGCTCGAGGTTGCGGACGGCCTCCTTGCCGAGGTCGGCGGTACCGGTGAGGGTGTAGTCGCAGACGGGGACGTCGCCGCCCACGAACACGACGAACTCCTCGATCGCGGCCGGAATGGGCTGGCGCGCACAGGCGAACATCGAGCCATGGACCGGGTGCGAGTGGATCACGCCGCCGACTTCGTCGAACGCCCGGTAGCAAGCCAGATGGAGGTCCTTCTCCGACGTCGGCATGCGGTGGCCGTCGAGCACGTTGGCGTCGAGGTCGACGACGACGAGGTCGTCGAGCACCATCGTCTCGTAGGGCACCGACGACGGGGTGACGCAGACGTTGCCGTCGGGCATGCGAGCGGAGACGTTGCCCGATGTGCCTTCCACCAGCCCCTTGCGGTACATCTCCTTCGCCGTGTCGAGGACGACTTGCTTCACTTGAGGACCTCCGGGTTGACGATGTGGAGCGGCGGGTCGCCGGCCAGCAGGCGAGCGAGGTCCTCCGCGATGAGGCGGGAGTGGTTGGTCTCGGTGTCGTAGGTGGCCCCGCCGATGTGGGGAGTGAGCACGACGTTGTCCATGGACGCGAGCGGATGGTCGACGGCGAGCATCTCGCCCTCGAAGTGGTCCAGGCCGGCGGCACCGACCTTTCCCGAGCGCAGGGCGGCCACCAGGGCGTCAGTGTCGTGAAGGGCAGCCCGGGCCGTGTTGACGAAGATGACCCCGTCCTTCATCCGGGACAGCTCGTCGGGCCCGATGATGCCCGTCGTCTCAGGGGTCACGACCGCGTGCATCGAGATCACGTCGGAGCGCTCGAGCAGCTCGTCGAGGGTGCTGGTCGCATCCTCGGCGTACGGGTCGTAGGCCAGGACCTGCAGACCTAGGCCCTCGAGGCGCCAGCGCAGCGCCCGCCCGACCGCGCCCAGGCCGACCAGTCCCGCCGTACGCCCGTTGAGCTCCCAGGACCGGAACCGCTGATAGGGGATGGTGCCGTCTCGGAAGGTCTGGCCCGACCGCACGTCCCTGTCGGCTGGGAGGACCCGTCGGGCCGCGGCCAGGAGCAGCGCCACGGCGAGCTCGGCGACGGCGTCGGCGTTGCGTCCTGGTGCCCGCAGCACGGGGATGCCGGCGGCTGTTGCCCCGGCCACGTCCACGTTGGTGGGGTCACCGCGCGTCGAGCCGATGGCCGCCAGCGGGAGGTCGAAGACGGGGCCGGCGCACCGGTCCGCCTCGCAGACGATGATCGACGCCTCCTCCCGACGAGCCCGTTCGGCCAGCTGCTCGGCGGAGTACATGCGCAGCGGGTCGTGGTCGATCCAGGGGTCCAGCACGACGTCGGCCAGGGCACGGAGCCGGTCGAGACCCTCTCCGCGAAAGGGGGCGGTGACGAGGGCGCGCGGACGAGGATCGGGGCTCACGGACGTCATCTTGGCAGGAGTATGACGCTGCTGTCAGAGATGTGGTACCGGCCGCGGGCCCTCGGCCGAGGTCCTGTTCCACATCTGGTCGAAAGCGGCCCCGTGATCTGCGGTCGCCGCACCCACTTTCGACCGAATGTGGAACCGGGTGGTGATCCGGCGCCCTGCCCGGCGGGCGCCGTCAGGACGGCCGGCGGCGCGACTCTGCCAGCACGAAGGCGAGGTCGCGGGGGTAGGTCCGCAAGGCCAGCAGCATGAGGAGGCCGCCGACGGCGTAGATCGGGGTGAGGGCCACCAGGGCGAGCCGCAGCCCGATCACGCCCGAGACGGCGCCGATGACGAGGGGCCCGACGGTCGACAGGGACCGCAGCACCGACCGCACGCTGGCTGCCCGCCCACGCAACGCCGCAACCACGACGTCGGTGAACATGGCCTCGGCCGGTGCGATCGGGAGGGTGACAGCGACCCCGCCGAAGGCGAACAGGGGGACGGTCACGGGGAGGTCGGTGCTGGCGAAGGCGGCAGCCAGGAGCGGGCTGGCGGCCAGCGACGCGACGACGATGACCCACACTCGGGCACAGACCACGCCTCGGCGCATGAGGCGATCAGCGAGCGAACCCCCACCGAGGATGCCCACGATGGCGCTGACGCCGAGGACGCTCGTGACCAGACCGGCCTGGGCCGGCCCCATGTGGTGGATGCGTCGGAAGTACGGGACGGCCCAGAAGCTGAGGCCGGCGAGCAGCAGCTGGGAGACGGTGAGCGAGAAGATGCCGAGCCACATGGTGCGGATGTGGAGGAACTCCCGCGCCACATGACGGAGGCCGGCCCGCTCGTAGTCGAGGGTGCCCACGCGCGTCGGCGCTCGGAGCTTCTTGGTGATCGCCGACGCCACCGGGTGCTCGCCGTCCGCCTCGGCCAGGAAGTCGGCGTCCTGATGACCGCGCGCCGGCTCGGGGGTCCGCAGCATGAACCAGCACACGAGGAACCCGGCTGGTACCCACATCCAGAAGGCCCACCGCCACCCGCCGACCGCGACGGCGACGCCCCCGCCGACGAAGCCCAGGAGGGAACCAGCCAGCGAGCCCGCCTGGTAGTAGCCCATCATGCGGCCCCGGTCCTGCACACGGTAGTGGTCGGCGATGAGGGAGGTCGACGCCGGGCTCGTCGCCTCCAGACCGCCGACGCCGAGGCGGGCGAGGAACACCATCAGGTACGAGGCGGCGGCGCCGTTGAAGGCCATGCATGCCGTCCACAGCGCGGTGGCACCGGCGAGCAGTCGCGTCCGGCGGAGCCGGTCGGCCAGGATGCCCATGGGGAGGGCGCCGACCACGCCGACGCCCGCCATGGCGAACGGGATGAACCCCACAGCGACGTCGGAGACGCCGAAGGTGTGCTCGATCCCGGGGATGGCCTGCGACAGCGAGGACATCTCCCCGTTCTGGATGGCGAGGGTCGTGGCCAGGGCGAAGATCGGGAACCACCCGTAGCTCCGGGCGACGGCGACTGTCGTCGATGTCTGGACGCCGGGCTCGACGAGCCCGGTCGCGCCCCGTACGCCGCCGGCCCCAGCCACGGGCTCACGATAGTCAATACCTGACGGCGTCGTCATGGTCCGGAGCGTGGGTGGGTGCTCAACCGACGCCGAGGTAGGAGCTCGTGAGCGCGTCGCTTCCCTGCAGCTCGGCCGGCTCGCCCACGAAGGCGACGCTTCCCTTGGCCATGACGTAGCAGAGGTCGGCGAAGCGCAAGGCGTAGGTCAGGTACTGCTCGACCAGCACGATCGTGAGGCCCTCCGCCTTGAGCGTGGCCACGCTGTCGAAGAGCTGCTCGACGATCGTCGGGGCCAGGCCCATCGAGATCTCGTCCATCATGAGGACGCGGGGCGAGGCGAGGAATGCCCGGGAGAGGGACAGCATCTGCTGCTCGCCACCCGAGAGCGTCCCCGCGCGCTGGTCCATGCGCTCCCGCAGCCTGGGGAACAGCTCGAGCACCCTGTCGATGTTGCGGGACCGCTCGGCGCCCCGCAGCCCGCGGGCCGCATTGGCACCGATGGCGATGTTCTCGCGTACGTCGAGCCCGGGAAAGATGCCCCGCCCTTCGGGAACGAGGGTCAGCCCCCGGAGGGCGATCTCGTAGGCGGAGCGGCCGCTGATCGTCCGTCCGTCGAGGCTGATGCGCCCCTGCCACACCGGGAGGGTGCCGGAGATCGCCCGGAGGGTCGTCGTCTTGCCGGCGCCGTTGGGTCCGAGCAGGGCGACCACCGAGCCCGGGGGGACGGCCAAGCTGACGTCGTGCAGGACCTCGACCTTGCCGTAGCCGGTGGTGACGTGGTCAATCTCGAGCTGTGCCGGCACCGGCGCCCTCCGTCTCCCCTCGCCGGCCTCCCGGGCCGCCCTCGGGCGTTGTCACGCCCGAGGCGCTTCCACTGGGCCGGCCTCCCGGGCCGCCCTCGGACGTCTCGGCACCCGCTTCGGTGCCCAGGTACGCCGCCCGCACGGCGTCGTTGGTGGCGATCTCCTCGGGCTCACCGACGGCGATGACCCGGCCGAAGTCGACGACGTAGATCGTCTCCGACACCGCCATGACGAAGTCCACGTCGTGCTCGATGAGCAGGATCCCCACACCGCTGCTGGCGATGTCGCCGAGCACCGACTGCAGGTGGTCGGTCTCGGCAGAGTCGAGCCCGCTGCCAGGCTCGTCGAGCAGGAGCACGGTGGGATCGGTGCAGAGGGCCCGGCCGAGCTCCACCAACCTGAGTGCACCCGTGGGCAGGTCGCCGGCCATCACGTCGCTGACATCGCCCAGACCGACCTGGTCGAGGACGTCGTGCACGCGGGCCACGACCGCAGGCTCGTCCGGGTGCCGCAACTGGAAGACGCCGCGGAAGGTCCGGCCTGGCTGCGCCGTCTCCGCCGCCACCTGGAGGTTCTCGAACACGGTCATCCCGGTGAAGACCTCGAGGCGCTGGAACGTACGCCCCAACCCGAGTCGGGCCCGCACATGGGTATCGAGGCGGGTGATGTCCCGGCCGGCGAGACGCACCGTCCCCTCGTCTGGTTCGAGGAGACCGGTGAGGCAGTTGAAGACCGTCGTCTTCCCCGCACCGTTCGGTCCGATCAACGACGTGATGCCGGCCTCTGGGACGGCCAGGGTCACGTGGTCGACGGCGAGCAGGCCCCCGAAGCGCTTGACGAGGTCGGTGGCCTCGAGGAGGCTCACTCCGACCGATCTCCCAGGCTGACGCCGGATCGGGTGCTACTCCCGGGCCGGCTGCTACTCCCGGACGGCCTCGCGGGCTGGCCCTGCAGCACCCGTTCCGCGAAGGGCGACGCGACGAGGTCCTCGTCGCCCTCCGAGCCGTTGGTGGCCCCGCCGGCGAGGACGGCCGAGGCCTCCAGTGCGGGCGAGGGTCGCGTCCCGTTGCCGGCGCGGGAGGCCGACCGGGCGGGCGGTGCAGTCAACGCGCCGCTGGCTGCAGCCTCGGCGAACGCCTTCATGAGGCGGCGGGGCTCCCGTACCCGTGCGCTGAGCTGCATGACGATGCCGGCCAGGGACCCGCCCGGGAGGTAGCCGATGAACAGGGCGAGGATGGCGAAGATGAGGTCCGAGAAGCCGGCCTGGTGGACGAACGTGTTGAGCATGACGAACAGCACCGCACCGACGGCCGCTCCGGCGAGGCTGCCCGCGCCGGCGACCACCACGACGAGGAACCACGTCAGGCTGGTGAACGGATCGAAGGCGAAAGGCGTGAAGACCTGGGTCTGCTGGGCCAGCAGGGTGCCGCCGATCCCGGCGATGAACGCGCTGACGGCGAAGATGAACAGCTTGTACCTGCGCAGGTCGATGCCGACCGAGCGCGCCGCCGTCTCGGAGTCGCGCATGGCGGCCAGGATGCGACCCAGACGGCCGCTGCGGAGATTGCGCGCCAGCACGAGCATCAGGACGACCCAGAACAGCTCGAACCAGTAGAAGGCCCGGTCGCCGGCGAACGAAAGGCCGAACACGCTCGCCCGGTGCGCCGTCAGCCCGCCCGATCCGCCCGCGAAGACGTTGCTCGAGAACACGAACTGGTACGCCAGCAGACCGATGGCGAGGGTGGTGAGACCGAGGAAGAGCCCGCGACGCTTCAGCGCCGGGTAGCCCGCCACCAGCCCGAGGACGAGGGCGGCCAGCGCGCCGATGAGCATGGCCACGATGACGGGCAAACCGAGGGCGTTCGCGACGCGCGCGGCGACGTAGGCGCCGATGCCGGCGAAGCCGGCCTGGCCGAGCGTGATGTAGCCGCAGAAGCCGGTGATGCAGACGATGGAGGTGAAGACGACGACCAGGGCCAGCACCTCCTGGGCGTCGCCGAGCCTGATGGTGTCGAGGGGCAGGGGGGCCACGATGGCGATGGCGGCGGCGACGGCGAGAAGGGCCACGCGAGGGGTGCTCACGCTGGCCCGGGCGGAGCGCCGCAGTCGACCCGCCTGCTGGAGCAGGAGCCCGGGCCCGCTCGACGCGCCCCCCACCTCGTCGAGCTTGCGCAGCACGAGCAGGGCGACGAACAGGATGACCACCGAGAGGTTGGGCTTCAGCTGGTCGAAGCCGGTGGTGATGCCGGAGGGCAGCTTGCCGAACACCGGCAACACCACGAGGTGGTACTCGGTCAGGAGGCTGTTCAACACACCGAGCAGGAGGACACCTGCGCCTGCCGCCACGGGCAGGCTCACCAGTCGGGCCACCACGGCGATGGAGAAGGTCTCGATCACGAGGAGCGTGAGGTGGAACGGGTCGAGCCCGAACTGGGGAGCGAGCAGCACGCCGGTCAGACCCGCCAGGCCACACCCGAGGGCCCAGGACAGCCCGGCCACGCGGTTGGCCGGGATGCTCGAGAGCTCGGCCAGCTCCCGCCGGTCGACGACCGCACGGATCTCCATGCCGATGCGGGTGAAGCGGAACAGCAGCCACAGGGCGGCGCTGATCACTCCGACGAGCAGGACTACCGTCAGCTGGTCGGTGCCGATGTACAGGCCGCCGCCCAGGTCGATGGACTTCGAGCTGACGAGCGCGGGGGCCTGGCGGACGGTGCCCGTCCACACGGCGTAGGCCAACCCGAGGAGGCCGAGGAAGATCCCGAGCGTGGCGACCAGCTTCTCGGTCTGGCCCGCGCCGCGCCGCTCGAGGGGCCGGAACACGACGCGCTCGAGGAGCAGCCCGATGCCGGGTCCGACCACCAGGAGGGCGATCACCGCGGCCGGGATCAGGGGGACGTGCCACCCGCTGGCCAGCTGCCAGAGGGAGTAGGCGACGATCATGGCGACCGCGCCGTGGGCGAAGTTGAACACCCCGGTCGCCTTGTACGTCAGGACCACGCCCATGCCTGCCAGCGAGTAGATGCAGCCGGTGGCGATGCCGGCGAGGACGACCTGGAGCCAGAAGGTGACGCCTCCGGACGCCTGGCTGACGGCCGCCAGGATCACCTGCTGATCCTCACGCGTCGGTCGGGAGCGGGTCGCACAGCCGGCACGGCTTGAGGCGCTCGTCGCGGGCGACGTCCTCCGTGATCACCTCGACCCCGCCCTTGCCCTCGACCATGGCGCATCCGACCCGGTGGAACGTCGTGCCTCCCGGGAGCGCGACGAGCTCCGCATGGTCGGCATCGGGACCGTACACATCCCGCTCGTGCTTGCCGTTGGGGCGGCGGTGCGACTCGTGCTCGGCCAGGCTGATGTCGGGCGCGTCGGCTCGGGCCAGGAGGACGGCGTGCAGCTGGGCGATCTGGTTCTCGAGGCGGTCGAGACGACCCGAGTCCTTGCGCAGGTCCTCGGTGCCGAGGATGACGGCGCCGATGGCTACCAGCGCGATGCCTCCGATCCCGCCCGAGATCAGGAAGGGGAGCTGCTTGGCCACCAGGGCCTGACCCGAGAGGCCGAACCAACCCAGGAAGATTGCCAGCAGTCCGACACCGGTGAGCACCCAGCCGACCACCGGCCGGCTCGTCTTGCCGAGCGATCGAGCAGCCCACCGCCAGAACTGCGCCGGGTCGATGTCCTCGGGCAGCGCCGATCGCCGACTGCCGTCGGGGGCGGGCCTGGGCGGGTCGGGTTCGTGTCGGGTGCGGGGAGAAGCGATGGTCTGGGTTCGCTCAGTGGCCATGTCTACTCCTGAGCAACGACATCAGCGGCCGCGGGGCAGCCGGGCGGGTATCAGCAGACGCGAGCCGAGGAACAGGCCCGCGAACGCCAGCGTGAAAGCCAGATAGACGGCGTCGAGGCGGTGGGCGACGAGAGCCTGGTCGATGATCTCGCCGAGGAAGCCGGATCCGCCGCGGGGCGCCGTGCTGCTCGAGAGGGAGGCGCTCTGGTCGGGCGATGTCGGCGAGCCCTGCACGGCGCCGCTGCCGCCGAGGTCGGTACCGCCAGCTCCGGCGCCGACGCCGCCGAGGTCGGACGACAGCTGGGCGCTGGTCGTCGCAGCCGTGCAGGCGCTGCCCAGGATGGCGTTGGTGAAGTACACGTCACCCTGGGGCACCTGGGAGGCGTCGGCCTGGAGGTGGAGCAACAGGCCGTCGGCCTCTCCTTTGCCGCACCCCGTGCCGCCGATGGGTTGGGGCGGGTTGCTCGTGTCGCCCACGAGGTGGACCTGTGATCCCGACGCCTGGAGGGCCGTCTGCAGCGCGCTGTTGATGGCGTCGAGAATGGGGCCGCCCTGGGTACGGGTCCCGACGGTGACACCGTTCTGGTCGATCGTGGCGGGCTGACCGCCGGCGGTCACACCGTGCACGGTCACGTGGTCGACGTGCTTGTCGGTCCCGTGGTCGTTGGCCTGGTAGTCGGACGTGGTGAGGATCGAGTCGAGGTGGATCATCCCGCCGAGCAGGTCGACCCCCGCCAGACGAGTATCGGCGTGGACCACCAGCGTCGAGGGATCGTTCGCTGCGAAGGATTGCTTGGTGTGGGACTCCGACGACGCGACCTGGGCGACGGCGCCGTCGGTCGCCTGGGGCTTGACCGAGGAGGCGGCCTGGGGGCCTCCCGTGATGGCAGCCACCTGGCGGCGGAAGCCCAGGCTGGCCGCAGCCAGTGCCTGACCGGCTTGCGCTGACGAAGCCCCGCCGCCACTCGTGCCGAGCGTGTAGCCGCCGTCGACGGCGTCGCTCGACACCAGGTTGGGGTCGGCGTGGGCGGCGGCGCTGAGCGCAGCCAGGCTCACGGGCGCGCCGCCACCGCCGAGGTTCTGCGAGGCGGGGGTGCGGGCGTCGGACGGCGACCCTTTGGTCTGTGCGCTCAGCGGGAACGGCGGCAGCCCGCAGCCGGGCGTGAACCCCGCCACGCAGAGCAGGCCGCCCAGCCCGTTGATCGTGGCGCCCGGCCAGTAGGTCGAGCCGCGGGCGAGCGTGCCACTGGAGGAGAGCTGGCTCAGTCCGTCGGGGAAGCTGCCGTAGAAGGGCTCGGACGTCGGGCCGATCCCGGACTTGCCGTTGGTCTCCTGGTGGATGGCCGTCGCGGCGGCCACCCCCGTGAACACGTCGGGACGGGCACTGCCCGACGTGCTGTCAGCGCCGGCGACCGTTGGGCCGAGCAGAGCGACCATGCCGAACAGCGCCGCCCCCCCGAGGCAGGAACGACGTACCCACCTCAGCGCTCTCTTCTCGCTCACGGCTTACTCTCCCCGGCGAGGGTTGTCCCAGGTCCCCCTCGGGCCAGGATTCGACGACCCTGACGCCGAATCCTTGCCTGCTATGTCTCCCTATAGAGTTCTCCGACGCTGATGTCAGGTTAGTACACTTTTGCCGGTTCCTACCGTTTGACGGGAGTTGGGGGATGGGTCGTTCGAGGCACGTGGTGATCGGGGTGGCGGTAGGGGCGCTGATGCTCTCCGCGTGTGGGACCCGCCTGTCCAATGCCGCGTTCCTTCAGGCCCAGCGGGGGTCGGGTGCCTCGGGGGACCTGTCGACGGGCGATCAGGGCACGACCGCCGGTACCAACGGCTCGGCCGGTACCGCCGGCACCCAGACGGCGGCCGGAGGCCCGACCGGCGGAGCGGCCGCGGGCGCGGGCGGCGTCGCCGGCCGCGCTGGCGGTGGCGGGGGTGGGGGCGGTGGTGAGGCGCCCCCGGCAACACGGCCAGCGACGTCGGGGTGACCCCCAACAGCATCACCATCGGGAACATCACCGCTACAGGTGGGTCGTTCGGGCCTGAGGCGTTCGGCGTCAGCCAGAACGGGCTCAAGACGTGGGTCCAGGCGACCAATGCCAAGGGCGGGATCAACGGACGCAAGATCAACCTGGTCACCTGCGACGACGCCGAGGACGGCTCGCAGAACCTGGCCTGCGCCACCAAGCTCGTCGAGCAGAACCACGTCTTCGCCTTGATCGGCAACAACAGCGACGCCAGCGCCCGGTCGGCGAGCTACGAGTACTCCCACAACGTCCCCGACCTCGGCTTCCCGCTCAACAACGGGTACGCCAAGTACCCCAACATGTTCTCCTACCTCGGCGGCGGCGGGTACGCCCGCAACGGCAAGCAGGTCGGCAACAACGGCATGCTGGAGCAGCAACCTGGGATATTCCAGTGGTTCCACCAGACCATGGGGATCAGCAACGGCGGCTTCTGCTTCTACAGCATCGCCGTGTCGCAGCAGGAGGGCATCGCAGAGGAGAAGCAGGCCCAAGCGGCGGGTATCAACAACACCTACGACTGCGGGGGCTCGAACGCTGGCGCCAACCCCGCCACCGGCGAATCCGACACCGACACGATCAACATGAAGTCGAAGGGCGTGGACGGAGTCTGGGATGCTATGGACACCAACGCCAACGCCAAAGTGTGCCAGTCCTTCGACCGCAACCAGTTCCACCCCAAGGCCAAGGTCTCCACCGTCGAGGTGTGGGGCCAGGAGGTGGGCAGCTGGAGCGCCCCGTGCCGCAACATCGTCTTCGTTCCTGGGTTCGAGGACTCGTACAGCGACACGGCGAACCCCGCCGTGGCCCAGTTCCGCCACGACTTCGACGCCTACTGCAAGGGCTGTCCTCTGCACGCGTGGAGCCTCGACGGCTACGGCGTCGGCCAGATGTTCGGCGACGCCCTGGCGGCCATGGGAGGGGCTCCGACCAGGGGCGGGTTCATGGGTTGGATGAACGGCCTGAACAACTACACCGACCACGGCCTGTGGGCGCCGCTGGACTATCACCCGTACAACTTCAGCCAGCCCCACCAGCAGTGCTTCACGGTCGTCCAGTGGCAGGACTCTGCCCACGGCTACGTGACCAGGGCGCCGCTCAACACGTGCTCGAACGTCGGCTGGATCAGCTATCCCGCGAGCGACGACGGCTCGTAGGTCTCAGGCCGCCTCCGGCACCACCGCGTGGCGGAACAGGCGGGAGGCGTTCTCGTAGGTGAGCTTGCGCACCTCGGCCGCGGGCAGCTTGCCGATCCGCTGCTCGACGACGAGCTGGGTGTCCGGCCAGGTCGAGTCGGCGTGCGGGTAGTCGCTCTCGAGCATGATGTGGTCGATCCCGATGCGGTCGCGCAGCTCGATGGTCGACGGATCGTCGATGGTGCAGAACCAGAAGTTGCGCTGGAGGGCCTCTGAGGGCAGGAGGGGCCCGTCCCACACGCCGCCCTGCTGGGCGGAGTGGTGGACCACGTAGTCGAGGCGGTCGAGCAGCATCGGCACCCAGCCGATACCTCCCTCGGCCATGGCCACCTTGATGCCGGGGAACCGCAAGGGGATCCTGGCCCACACCCAGTCGGCCGCGCTCGCCAGGGCGTTGGCCGGGAAGAGGGTCGTGAGCAGCTCGAGGGGAGCCCCCGGAGAGGTGGCCGCGGTCCATGCGGACGATCCCGTGTGCAGGCAGACCACGGTCTCGGTCTCCTCGCAGGCCCGCAGGAACGGGTCCCAGTGGTCGGTGTGCACGGAGGGAAGACCGACGTTGGCCGGGTTCTCGGCGAAGCTCACGGCTCTGAAGCCCCGCCCGGCATTGGCGCGGATCTCATCGGCGGCCACGACCGGATCGCGCAGCCACGGGATCTGCAGTGGGATGATGCGCTCGGGGTAGGTCCCCGCCCACACGTCGCGGTGCCAGTCGTTCCAGGCTCGTACGCACGCCAGGCCGAGCTCGGGGTCCTTGCTGCGGGAGAACACGGTGCCGGCGAACCCGGCGAGCAGCGAGGGGAAGTTGAGCGACGCCTGGATGCCGCCGATGTCCATGTCCCGGATGCGCTCGTGGATGTCCCAGCAGCCGCGGCGCATCTCGTCGAAGCGGGCCGGCTCCATGCTCCACTCGTCCTGGGGTCGACCCACGACGGCGTTGAGGCCCACGTTGGGGTAGTGGTTGCCTTCGTAGAGCCACATCTCGGCGCCCTCGTCGGTCTCGACCACACGCGGTGCCTGGTCGGCCAGCGCCTTCGGCATGCGGCCTTCGAACAGGTCCGGTGGCTCGATCAGATGGTCGTCGACCGAGACGATCGTGTAGCGACGGGGACGGGGCTCGGGGTCGGGCAGGAGGTTCGCCACCAGGGCGGATGGTAGCTCCGTCAGCTTGTCCTCGCTGACGCC
>VAWP01000004.1:2060-10126 GCA_005888295.1 Actinomycetota bacterium | reverse complement strand
GGAGCCACGGGAGAAACCGAGCCGCCGGACCCACCGGTTCCTCCGCCGGATCCCATGTTCGGCAGAGGGTTGGGAGTCGGGGGAGCAAGAGGAGCGACGTACCCGGAGGATCCCGACCCTGAGCGAGCCTGGGGCGTGCTCGACGGCGCGCTGCCAGTCGGCGCCGACGGGGCACCCGCACCGGCCGAGGCGTTGGCTTGTCCCGCCACGGCCTGTTGCAGTCCGCTCTGGGCGGCGCCGCCGAAGCCAGTCAACGCCGTGCCGAAGCTGTTGCCGAGCCCGCTGAAGGGCTGGTTCACCTCTGACGGCGCCGCTGCAGCGGGAGGAACACCGCCACTCCCGACCCCGTGGTCGAGCAGCGGCCCGGCGACCATGGCTGCGCCGATGATCCCGACACCCAGGACACCCAACGAGGCACCGGCGAGGGGCTTCCGTGCGTTGGCCGGAATGCCGCCGAGGCTCGAGCGGGCGGCGTCCGAGGCGGCGCGCCATCTCTGTTCCGCCAACGCCATCAGGTTCGCGGGTGGCCGCACCACCATCGTCTGGAGCATGGCGCTCAGGTCGTCGAGATCCGCCAGCACCTGCCGGCAACCGGCGCACCGATCCACGTGTTGGTCGATCCTCGAGGCGTCCTGTTGCGACATCCCGGCTGCTACGTAGCTGCCGAGGCGCTTGACGGCCGACTTGCACTGCTCGGACCGGTTGGCCGCCAGGTGGGCGCGGAGGAAACGCTCCCGCAGCCCGGCGCGAGCCCGCAACGCGAGCTGGGCCAGACCGTTGGCCGACACATCCAGAATGGCCCCCACCTCGTCGGGGTCGAGCCGCTCGACGTAGGTCAGCCACAGCACGGAACGCCAACGCTCGGGCAGGCTCCGAAATGCGGCAGCCGCCACGGGCAGCGCGAAGCTCTCCTGTGCCCGCGCATTGGTGGACCCGCTCCGCTTCGAGCGCCGCACCGTGTCCCTGGCCGCGGCGCGCACAGCACAGAGGGTCGTGGTGCCGAGTCGTTGCGACGCGTCGACTCCGCCGCGCCGCCCGAACCTGAGCAACCGGGCGAAACCGTCGGCAACTGCTTCCGCAGCGTCGCCGGGGTGACCCGCGACTGCGTAGGCAGCCTGCCAGGCCGGCGCGACGAATCGTCGGCAGAGCTCTTCGAACGCTTGCGCCTCGCCCTCGCGGGCGAGGGCCATCAGCTCGTAGTCGCTGAACGAGGCCGGAACGCGCGGCGCGCGAGCATCGGGGTAGAACGAGGCCATTAGCCCCTCCCTGTCAGGACCCTTGACTCTGGTGCGTTGTCGGGTACTGCGTTGTCTGGGGATGTCCTGACAGCCCAACTGGCGGCACTGCCAGCCCCTTTTCCTGCGAAAAGTTGGCCCTTCTCTACCCCTCGCCCCCACGGGTAAACGCACGATGAAGAAATAATTCGCATCCTCTGCGGAGATCACCCAGTCGAGTGATGGCCTGCGCCGACTTGACGCCACCTGCCCCCGGCCGTCTGCTGGTGCCCATGGAGGTGCGGTGGCGCCGAGCGAGCAACGGGATCGGTGGCACCCTCCCAGCAGGGTTCGGGACGGTCTGGACGACGGTGGCCCTGGACCTGGTGGGGTTCGGTCTGGTGTTTCCGATCCTCCCGCTCTACGCGCAGCGCTTCCACGCCTCTCCCACCACGATCGGTCTGCTTGTCGCGTCGTTCTCGGTCGCCCAGCTGGCACTGTCGCCGGTGTGGGGTCGGCTGTCGGACCGCGTCGGTCGCAAGCCCGTCCTCGTGGTCTCGCTGGTGGGCACGTGCGTGGGAGGCTTGCTGACGGGCCTGGCGGGAAGCCTGTGGGTCTTGTTCCTTGCTCGCGCCGTCGACGGCGCCTCTGGCGCGAGTGTCTCTGTCGCACAGGCGTCGGTCACCGACGTCGCCGCGCCGGACCAACGGGCGAGGCTGCTCGGGCTGTTGGGAGCCGCCTTCGGTATCGGTTTCGTGGTGGGCCCCGCGCTCGGCTCTCTCGCCGCCCTCGGCGGGCCTCGCGTTCCGTTCGTCCTCGCCGGTGTGATCGCTGGGGCGAACGCGCTCGTCGCCACTCGCCGGCTGCCCGAGACGCACCCCATCCCGGAGCGGCGACCGGCGCGCCATGGCGCGGTCGAGTGGCGTCGGCGAGGTCTGCCGGGGCTCCTCGTCGTCGCCTTCCTGGCCCTGGTCGCGTTCAGTGCCTTCGAGGCCACGTTCTCGCTGCTGGGCCAGCGTCGCCTGGGGCTCGGACTGGCGTCGAGCGCCGCGGTCTTCACCGTGATCGGGCTGCTGATCGCGCTCGTGCAGGTCGGGCTCGTGCACCCCGTCGTGCGGCGCCTGGGCGAGGGTGGCGCGCTCCGGCTCGGGCTCGTGCTGGACGCCGTGGGGCTTGCCGTCCTGGCCGACCTCCACTCGTTCGCCGTCCTGGCTCTCGCCGTGCTTGCGCTCACCGTGGGCCAGGGGCTGGTCATGCCCGCCCTGGCCGCGATGGTGGCCGGGCGGGTGCCGGCCGACCGGCGAGGCGGCGTGCTCGGGGTGCAGCAGGCTGCCGGGGGGCTGGCTCGGGTCGTGGGACCGGTGGTCGGAGGAGCCACTTTCGCCCAACTCGGTCCGTCGGCCCCCTATCTCGTCGGCGCGGGTCTCGCCCTGCTGGCGGTGGGGGTCCTGGCCGCTCAGCCTGACAGAGCGGCCGGTGGCGGGCGTCCCAGGCAGTATATTACTCTCCAGTAACAAGAGCGCGTCTGGGCGCGCCGTCTGGCCAGAAGAGGTGCCCGATGTCGGATTTCTCGTTGGAGCTCAACGAGGACCAGCTACAGGTCCAGAAGTGGGTGCACGACTTCGCCGAGAGGGTCGTCCGCCCCGCCGGTCACGAGTGGGACGAGCGGGAGGAGACCCCGTGGCCCATCATCGAGGAGGCCGCCAAGGTCGGCTTGTACTCGCTCGATTTCGTCGTGAGCTGCTTCTCCGATCCCACCGGTCTCACGTTGCCGCTCGTCAACGAGGAGATGTCGTGGGGTGACGCCGGCATCGCGCTGTCGATCTTCGGCACCACCCTCGGGGTGGCCGGCATCGTGGCCAACGGGACCTCGGAGCAGGTCGCCGAGTGGCTGCCGCAGTGCTTCGGGACGCCTGACGAGATCAGGATGGCGGCCTTCGGCAGGCCTCCGACGAGTGGGTGATCAACGGCACCAAGACCTGGATCACCAACGGCGGGATCGCCGACGTCCACGTGATCGTGGCATCCGTCGTGCCCGAGCTGGGCGCCAGGGGTCACGCCAGCTTCGTCATCCCTCGCGGGACGCCGGGCCTGTCGCAGGGCCAGAAGTTCAAGAAGATGGGCATTCGCGCCTCGCACACCGCCGAGGTGGTGCTCGACGACGTGCGCGTGCCGGGACGGTGCCTGCTCGGGGGCAAGGAGCGTCTGGACGAGCGAGTCGCCCGTGCTCGCGAAGGCGGCTCGTCGGCCAGCCAGGCGGCCATGGCGACGTTCGAGGCCAGTCGGCCCACGGTCGCGGCCCAGGCGGTCGGCATCGCCCGGGCTGCCTACGAGTACGCCCTCGAGTACGCCAAGGAGCGCAAGCAGTTCGACCGGCCCATCATCGAGAACCAGGCCATCGCCTTCAAGCTGGCCGACATGAAGACCAGCATCGACGCCGCCCGCCTGTTGTGTCATCGGGCTGCGTGGATGGGCCGGCCGGTGAGACAGCGGTGTGGGTGACCGAGGCAGCGATCCAGATCCTGGGCGGCTACGGCTACGTCCGTGAGTACCCCGTCGAGCGCTGGCACCGCGACGCCAAGATCTACACGATCTTCGAGGGCACCTCGGAGATCCAGCGCCTGATCGTGGCCCGCGCCATCTCAGGGGTGCACATAAAGTAGTCACTGCCTGGGATTTCTTGGCCCGCCTCTCACCTAGCGGCGCCCGCTGAGTGTCGCTGAATGCCGGCCCGTTCGGGCCCACTTCGGCCTCATCCCTACTGCCATCCACCACGAAGGGCCCCGACAGACCGAGCAGCCGTCATATGCGCGCGTCAAAAACAAGGCGTTGCACCGAGCTACCGTGAGAGTAGAAGAGGCAGTCGGTTCTACATTGATGATGAGGCCTGGTCGAGGCGGACCTGGCAGAAGGCCTGTGGGTTGTGGATGGACGCGAAAGATCACCAGGTCAGGGGGTTGTGGCTTCTCCACACCGTCCCGATGGCCGATATATCAAGCCGCTGGAGACTCCGACCCAGGCCAGCTTGGTGCCGTGCCAGACATATGCAGGATTGGTTCGTCAGGGAACGCTCCTGGGCACGTCAGGAACTCTCGGTTGCTGTCGCGCAGACCCGAACTTCTTCCTCGCGGAAGGCGGCCGGAATGATCGCTCCGTCGCGAAGTCGTCGCACTCGGACGACACCGTTCGAGCGTCCCATCACCTCGAAACCGACGCTCCACTCGCCCGTAAAACGGTTGCGGACCTCGACCTCGGTCCCCGTCTCGATCCCTTGGTCGGATGACATGCGGACTCCTCCAGTGGGTCTGCGTTCGCTTGGTCGGCCAGCGCAGTACCCAACGTGCTACCCGCCAGGTGGTAGTGGGATCGTGTCAGGTCGCCAGCCCGATTTGTCCGACATGTTACCCTCCGGTAGGAGAGGGAAACATGACCCTCTGCGGGCCATGCCAAGAGCGCGATCCGGGAGCGTTCAGCGGGTGGGGAGCGTTCAGCTTGGTTCTTCCGCCGGGGAGAAACTCCTGCACCTTGCGCTTCTGTCCGTGCGAACGACACCGGTTGCGCCCTCGTCACCGACGAGCACGGCCTTGGCGGCTTCCTCCAGCTGTCCTACGTCGCATGGAGCAGGACAGTGGCCGGAATCGCTGCTTGACGGTCCCCGCAGACGAGGGGGGGGACTCGACCCTTTTGTGTGGTTTTGGAAGGGTGAGAGGGGGTAGGAAGCACATCGGGAGCCGCTACGGCCCAACCTCCTCGCTGG
The DNA here is from genome assembly GCA_005888295.1 of Actinomycetota bacterium. Taxonomy (GTDB): domain Bacteria; phylum Actinomycetota; class Acidimicrobiia; order Acidimicrobiales; family AC-9; genus AC-9. The sequence goes on along the minus strand of VAWP01000004.1, from coordinate 5,155 downwards.
CATTGGCGGGCCAGGGAGGGTTGCGGTGGTGCCAGGGGGGCGGAGAGCCGGGCGGCGGCTCGGCTCTCCGCCACCTTGATCGCAGCACGAACAGGTGATGCACGCACGAAGGGAGGCGAGCGATGCACAAGCCCTTCGAGCTCACGCTCTCCGAGGATGGAGATGAGAGCGCCGTCGTGACGGTGGCAGGCGACCTCGACTCCGCATCGTCACCGCAGCTGCGAAACGCACTGAACCTCCTGGCCCACCGCAGCCCCTACGAGGTGTTCATCGACCTCAGTGACTCAGAATTCATGGATGTCAGCGGTGTTCACGTCCTTGCCCAGGCCCATGCGCAATTGGCAGCGCGAGGGACCACCCTCGTCCTGTGCTCCCCGAGCAAATCAGCTCGGAAGGTCATACAACTGACCGGGTTTGCCGCCATCGCGACCGTGGTTGGTACCCGGGCCACGGCTGCCTAGGGCAGCGCCATTTCTGCGCAAGCAGGGACGCCTCAGCGATCTCGATCGCGGCGCCTAGCAGCTGATCGCGAGAGACGCGGCGCCGTCCGCGGTGGTCTTGCACATCGAGCGAAGGGAGAAGTCGTGACATCGGTGGCCGACGATGTCGACCAGGTGTTGGAAGAGGAAGAGGAAGAGTCCGGCCTTGACGAGCTGGCCCAGGATGACGTGATCCTGGCTGAGGATGACGTCGCCGCCCATGATGACGGCCTCGAAGCACCAGAGGACGACCGGGCGGCTGATGGCGTCCATGCCAACGTCACGACAGCGCGGGCCGAAGACGGGGACGCCCCGGAGAACGAGGATGACGGCACGGAAGTCGAGGCCGGTCTCGATGTGATCCTGCGGGAGCGGGTCGACGGGGCCGGGCACCAAGAGGACGGCCTGTCGACCGTAGAGGCTGCAAATCTGTCTGAGACAACAGTTCTGCCAAAGCAGCCCGGTGAGTTCGTGTGCGGATCGTGCTTCCTCGTCAAGCAACACAGCCAGCTCGCTGACCAGGAAAGGCGGCGGTGCTGCGATTGCGTGCGGTGAGCCTTCGACCGGGAGGTTTCGATGCGCACGATCTGAGGTCTGCCCAGAGATCTGGAGGGCCCGCTCCGTGTCGCCCTCCGGGCTCAGCACACGACGCCGTCAGGTGCGGGAGAACGCGTCCTCGCGGCCTACCGGACCTGCTCACGGGCGGCGAGATGCAGACATGACCGTCGGAGACGGGGCTGTCCTGGATGGCCGATACCTTCTCGGCCCGCCGCTCGGCCGGGGCGGGACTGCAGATGTCTATGACGGTCTCGACCTGCATACCGACCGCCCGGTGGCGCTGAAGGTGCTCAGAGTTCAGGCTCTGATGGACCCGAACCTCGGGGGCCGGTTCGAACACGAGGCGCGCGCCGCTGGCAGTCTGGCGCACCCAAACATCGTCGAGGTCCTCGGCGCGGGGAAGAGCGAGGAGCGTCCGTACCTCGTCATGGAGAGGCTCACCGGCCGCAGCCTGGCCGACGCGCTGCGCGAACGTCCTCTCGACGAGGACCGGGCTCGCCTGCTCGCCAGCCAATTACTGGGCGCCTTGGCCGCGGCCCACGCTGGCGGGATCATCCATCGAGACATCAAGCCCTCCCGGCCAAGGTTGCTGACTTCGGCATCGCCAAGGGGATGGAGCACCTCTCCTCGGGCCGGTCCGGTGACCCGACGGCGACCAATGTGGTCGTCGGCACCCCCGCCTACCTGGCCCCCGAACGGATCGAGGGGCTGCCGGCGACGCCGAGGTCGGACCTGTGGTCTGTGGGTGTGGTGCTGTACGAGGCGCTCGCCGGAGTCAAGCCCTTCTCGGGTGACAGCGCCATGTCCGCGGCCTACGCCGTCAAGCACTCAGAACCGGTCCTCTTGGGCGAGATGCTGCCGGATATTGATGCCGGTCTGGCCGCGGCCATCCACCAAGTCCTCGAGAAGCGTCCCGAGCGACGGTTCGCCTCGGCCGCTGAGATGGAACAGGCCCTCCGTGTGTCATCGGCGGAGCCTTCGATGATCAAAGGCGGCCGGCTCGGTAGGGGCGAGCATCCGGATACGGCCGTCATCGTCGTTGGCACTGGCCCAGACGAGCAGAGCGACATGGCGCGATGTGCCCAAGACGAAACCTGGCCCACCTCAGTACGTCTGTCCAAAGGTCGCGGCAGGCCGCTGGTCGGCGCGGCGCTGGTCGTCATCGCTCTCTTGGTCCTGTTTCCGGCGACCGCGCCCGCGGCGACGCCGCCCACGACGGCGCCGCCCACGACGGCGCCGACCAACACCCTTCCCGCAACGGCGCCCGGTACGGCTGTACCGCCACTCACCTCCGCTACACCTCCGTCCCGGTTGGCGGCCTCGGTCGAACCCACACCTGTTCCTCAGTCGAAGGCGCCAGCCAAGGCTCCTCATCATCCTGGGAAGGATGGTGGAGACGACAGCGACCATGGTGGTGGGTAGCGTGGCACCGCTAGCCCGTGTCAAGAGAGCCAGAGCACCAGCGGAGTCCGCGCTACTTACGTGTGACGACATGTACCCGGGAGCCGATGGCGGTGGAAGGTTCACCACACGACGATGACTGGGTACAGACGTGACGCATCTTCTGCTGGACAGCCGACCGATCTGGCCGACCGGAGTTGGATCGAGCTGATCGACGAGGGCCTGCTGGACCCTCGCCTGCTCGAGCACCCGCCCAACTTGAGCGGAGTGGTTGTTCGGGAACTGGCCCGCACCGTCTATCCGGGATGGAGTGATTTCCCGCCGGACCAAGAAGACGAGATCGAGGCGTTCACCTCGGTCGTGACCCCGCTCCTGTTGACGCGGCGCCCTCGACGGGCCAGGGAGGTCGAACCGCTCGTCCAGCTGGCGTTGGAGCTCGTCGAAGCCGCCTAGACATTGGATTTCTACTTTCTTCGGATTCCGGCCAAGTCGCGCCGTTGTCGGGCGCCGAGTGGTCGCGGCGCGTGGTCGCCCGAGGGCGCGGAGGCGCCCCGCGTCGACCGGGCGCACCCTGGCCAGGAGGGCTCACGAGGTCGGCTCGTCGCAACAGTCGCTGATCGCCTGTCGGCTTGGACGTGTCGTGTCTTCCCGTTCCCG
>VAWP01000004.1:0-1954 GCA_005888295.1 Actinomycetota bacterium | reverse complement strand
CCGCCGACTACACCGCGCCCGCCAGGCCCTGCGACTTCGGCGCCCCCCTAACGGGGTTCGGCCGGCACAACGAACTTAGACCCGGACGGGGCACGCATCAACCCCCCAGCTTCGATTGGCGGTCAGGCGGCCGGAGGCTCTCCGACCCGCACGGTACGGTGCCATGGCCGTAATTGCCGCCGCCGCGATTGCTGAGTCTCTCGCCGACGTCAATGGCTGGTGCCCGCTGTGGCCCTGACGGACCCATCCAAAGGAGATGGGCCCGACGCGGGGCTGGCGGGCGGGGGCGAGGATGGTCCGGGACCCGGAACTGGATAGCGAGGACCAGGTCCGTAGTCGAAGGTGATTGGCAGATCCAACCTCGGGAGAGGAGCGTCAGTCGGCGGCCCTGGGTACACGGGCACCGACGCTGGCGGCCCATCGGCCAGAGACGATGCTGGCGGGGACGCTGCGGGCGTCACCGGGCGCGATTGGTCCGACTCGCCTCTGAGCCCTGTGCTTAGGAGCGCACCGGTAACCGCCAGAGCAAAGGCGATGGGCAGGACGCTGACGCCACGGGGGCGCCACGAGTCGAGCAAAGAAGGGCGATCACTCCAGCCATGTCAGGCTCCTCCCTCCTTTCTTGCGACCAGTGACCTGGGTGTCCGACCAAGGAGCCTCCTCGGCTCGAACGCGGCCTCCTGGTCCGCGGGCGCGACGCACTCGAGAGCGCGCGACGCGACCCCGTCGTGACGTTTCGTGAGCCCACCTCAGCGCCGTTGCTGGGGGCTACGAGTGCGTCAGCTACACGCCGTTTGTCGGAGTGGTCACAACCACGACGGCAGCGAGCAGAATCACCGCCGCCAGATATCCAACGACCAGCCGAGTAGCCAGCCATGGAACTCGTGGTTCGGTACCGAGCCGAGTTGCCGACGAGTCCTGAAACGGACCCAATGCTCGCAGCTTCCAGGTCCCCACGGCTTGGGCTAGACGTCGTGCCATCACTTGCACACCCCCCAACATCTGGGTTTCAGGATGGCTCGGTCGCTTCTGCCGTAATTCTCAATTATAGACGCATGGGCGACGAACAAACGCGCCTTAGTGGTAGCGATCACACGATCGACGAGAAGACGCTGCCACTACTTCAGCTGTGCTCAGGCGTCGTGAAATAGTGCGAGGCCCGACGAGATCCGTGCGGGTCGATGTCAGGGATTGTCGGCCTCGCTCACGGGTAAAATTGCCTCGCGGGCGTTTTCTTCCCGATCGGCACCGGTGGGCGCCCGTCGGATTCGAGGAGGTTGGGGGTAATGGCGAATCCCTTCAGGAAGATGCTGCGCGGAGCAGACGTCGCTCAGCGGAAGACGCCCTTTATCGCCTTTCCCTACGCCGTGATGAAGAAGTTCGGCGACGACAAGGCAGGCATGCTCGCTGCTCTTATCGCCTACTACGGTTTCCTGTCGCTCTTTCCGCTGCTGCTGGTGCTGTTCACCGTGCTGGGCCTGGTGGCCGGTAACGACCCCTCCATCGAGCACAAGGTCACGCACTCGGCCCTGTCCCAGTTCCCGATCATCGGCAACCAGCTGGGCAGCAACATTCACGCCCTCAACAAGAGCGGTCCGGTAGCTCTCATCATCGGCCTGGCCGGCCTGCTGTGGGGCGCCCAGGGCGTGAGCCAGGCTGGTCAGCACGCCATGGCCGAGGTGTGGAGCATTCCCATGGCCGAGCGACCGAGCTTCTTCTCCCGCCTGGGCCGCAGCGTGCTGCTCTTCGGGGTCATGGGGGTCTTCCTGCTCATCTCCACCGCCCTGGCCGGCTTCTCCACCTTCGGGTCCCACTCGTCGTCGCTGGGGCTGCCGGTGAAGATCGCCGCCATCGTGGTCTCGGTCGGTGTCAACGCGCTGATGTATCTGCTGGCCTTTCGGATCCTCACCCCCAAGCAGATCAGCTTCAGGGAGTTTCGCTCCGGAGCGATCGT
>VAWP01000015.1:14674-24845 GCA_005888295.1 Actinomycetota bacterium | reverse complement strand
TTCCTGGCCGCCGCCAGCCAGCGGACCAGCCGCATCCGTCTGGGCCACGGCATCGTGCAGCTGCCGCTCGGGTTCAACCACACCGCCCGGGTGGCGGAGCGCATCGCCACCCTCGACCTGATCTCCGACGGCCGGGTCGAGCTCGGGACCGGAGAGTCGTCGTCGGAGGCCGAGCTCGGTGGCTTCGGTGTGGATCGGGCGACCAAGCGCGACCAGTGGGACGAGGCCCTCGACGCCGTGACCCGGATGTTCGTCGAAGAGCCGTTCGCTGGGTACGAGGGCCGCTACCTCACCATGCCCCAGCGCAACGTCGTGCCCAAGCCCCTGCAACGCCCCCATCCGCCGTTGTGGGTGGCCTGCAGCCGACGCGAGACCATCCACCTTGCGGCGACGAAGGGGATCGGTGCCCTCTCGTTCTCGTTCATCGAGCCGTCTCAGGCCAAGGAGTGGGTGGACGACTACTACGCCACGATCGCATCGGATGCTTGTGTCCCGGCCGGGTTCGCGGTCAACCCCAACCTGGCCGTGGTCATGCCGTTCATGTGCCACGAGGACGAGGAGGTGGCCATCGAGCGGGGTCTCGACGGCGGGCACTTCTTCGGCTACTCGCTGGCGCACTACTACGTCTTCGGCAACCACTCGCCCGGCCGCACGAACATCTGGGAGGAGTTCGAGTCCAACCGTGCCCTCTGGGGCTTCGACCGCAAGGTGGCGTCGCAGACCGGAGGCAGCATCGCGGCCCAGCTCTTCGAGCAGGGGCTCGGATCGCTGAGAGGGGCGGTCGGCACCCCCGAGCAGATCCGGACCCTCATGCGGGGCTACGCCGACGCCGGCGTCGACCAGGTCATCCTCGTGAGCCAGTCCGGTCGCAACCGTCACGACCACATCTGCGAGTCCCTCGAGCTGTTCGCCAGAGAGGTGATGCCCGAGCTCCGGGAGGGCGAGGACGCCAGGGAGAAGGCCAAGGCCGAGCGCCTGGCGCCCGCGGTGGACGCGGCGATGAGCCGTCGGGAACCAGCCAGAGCCGCGCCCGACTACTCCTTCCAGGCGGCCGCCCAGGCCTGACGGTCGGACTCCGGGCACCGCTGTTGCGGATGCTCTACTCTCGCGGCCAGACAGAGGGCTAGTAGGAGCACGAGGGGGGAGCCAGTGTTCGCTGCGCTCGGCCGGGTCGTCATCAACAACCCGTGGAAGGTCATCGCGGCCTGGGTCGTCGCCGCCGTCGTCGTCCTCGCCTTCTCCCCGCAGATCGTCTCCGTCACCTCGAACAACAACGCCAACTTCCTGCCCAGCGGGTACGAGTCGATCAAGGCCCAGAACGTCGCCAACAAGTACTTCCCCCAGCAGTCGGGCGCCACCGGCTCCCTGGTCATCAGCACGGCCAAGAACAACGTGCTCTCTCAGCAGAACATGTCGACGATCCAGGGGCTGGTGACGTCGCTGAACAACGCCCACATCCCCTCGGTCGCCGCGGTGCAGACCTCGCCCCAGACCTTCCCCCAGGGCTTCTTGTCCCCGAACGGCAAGGTTCAGCTCATCAACGTCGCCTTCAACGGTCAGCCCGGCGACACCGGCGTGAACCAGGCGGTCAAGACCGTCAGGGACGACTCGACGGCGTTCCTCAAGAACACGGGGCTGGTGTCCGGGCTCACTGGCAACGCCTCCATCAGCGTGGACACGACGAACGCCTACAGCTCCGCCGAGCAGATCATCAGCATTGCCACCCTCGTGCTGATCCTGGTCCTCCTGGGCTTCGTGTTCCGCAGCCCGATCATCGCCATCCTGCCCATCTTCATCATCGCCGTGGTGCACCAGATGGCCCAGGCCCTCACGGCCGACCTGGCCAAGGCCTTCAACTTCCAGGTGGGCTCGGAGCTGGCGCCGCTCCTCGTGGTCGTGATGTTCGGGATCGGCACCGACTACATCGTCTTCATGCTGTTCCGCTACCGGGAGCGCCTGGTCAAGAACAAGGGCGAACGGACCGAGAAGGGCCTGAACGAGGCCCTCACCGTCATCGGGGAGGTGATCGCCGCCGCCGCGGGCACGGTTGCGGCTGCGTTCGCCGCCCTCCTGCTGTCCAGCCTGGGCAGCCTCCGCACGCTGGCACCCGGCCTGATCGTCGGCGTGCTTCTCATGGCCGTCGCCGCCCTGACGCTGGTGCCCGCCATCTTCGCCCTGCTCAAGATCCACCTGTTCTGGCCATCGAAGCCCAAGATCCCCGAGGGTCCCAGCCGGTCTCAGAGGATCGCCGACGTCGTGTCCCGCCGACCCGGGCGCGTCGCCGCCGGCTTCGCGGGCATCCTGATCGTGATCTCCATCGGCGCCACGGGGTTCAAGCCCACGTACAACACACTGGCCGAGCTGCCGTCGAGCACGCCCTCACAGCAGGCCTTCAACACCATGGCCAGCGCCTTCCCGCCGGGCACGCTCGGGCCCACGCAGATCTACGTCACCTCGGCGTCGGGCCCGATCGACCAGGCCGGGCTCACCAACCTGGTCACCAAGCTCAGTTCGACACAGGGCGTGGCCCAGAACGGCGTGTCCCCGCCCAAGCTGACCGCCAACAACACGGTGGCCCTGGTGCAGGTGCTGCTCAACCAGAACCCGTACTCGACGCCGGCGATGAACGACGTGCAGGGCGCGATCCGCAGCGCCGCGCACGGGTCCGTTCCCGGGTCGCAGGTCCTCGTGGGCGGCACGACCTCGAGCCTCGTCGACGTGCGCACAGCGCTCGGTCACAGCATGACGATCGTCTTCCCGGTCGCCATCATCATCATCTTCTGCATCCTGGCCCTCATCCTGCGGGCCATCGTGGCCCCGCTCTGGCTCCTCGCCGGGGTCGGCCTCAGCTTCCTCGCCACCATCGGGGCGATCACCCTGGTGTTCATCAACGGCACCGGCTACACGGGTATCGACTTCAGCATCCCGATCATCGTCTACCTCTTCGTGGTGGCCATCGGCACCGACTACAACATCCTGATGTCGACGCGCCTGCGCGAGGAGTTCAACAACGGTCGGGAGCCGCACGACGCCGTACACGAGTCCGTGCTGCACAACGCCCCCACGATCACCACCGCGGGGATGATCCTCGCCGGCACCTTCGCGTCCCTGCTCCTCACCGGCATCCAGAGCCTGGAGGAGATCGGCTTCGGTGTCGCCATCGGCGTGATCCTCGCCGCCAACGTCCTGTCCACCAGGCTGGTTCCGGCGATCGCCGCCCTGCGGGGTTGGAGATTCTGGTGGCCGCACAAGCGCCACGAGCAGACGGCTCCGAAGGTCGCCGACCTGGTGCGGCTCACGCCGATGGACGTGACGAAGGCGAAGAGGCCGGCCGGGGCCGAGCAGAAGTCGGGCCCCGGCTCGAGCTGACAGACTGGGGCGCATGCCCAAGCTCGAGCCTGGGGCCAAGGCGCCCTCGTTCACGCTGACCGACCAGGATGGCAACAGGGTCTCGCTGTCGCAGTACGCCGGCCAGCGGGTGATCGTGTACTTCTATCCCAAGGACGACACCCCGGGGTGCACCGCCGAGGCCTGCCAGTTCAACGACAACCTGGCCGCCTTCGAGCGGGCCCAGGTGCCCGTCCTCGGCATCTCGCCGGACAAGGCCGACAGTCACCAGAAGTTCCGGGCGAAGTACGGGCTCCGCTTCGGCCTGCTCTCCGACCCGGATCACAAGGTGATGGAGCGCTACGGCGCCTGGGGAGAGAAGACCATGTACGGACGCACGACCACAGGCGTTCTCCGGTCGACCTTCCTCGTCGACGAGAAGGGCAAGATCGCCAGGTCCTGGTACAACGTCAAGGCTGACGGCCACGCGGCCAAGGTCCTCGCCGAGGTGAGCGGCTAGCTCAGCTCAGCGTTGGTGGCGGGGGCACCACCAGGTGGTGCGGCCGCCGACCTGGTCCCGGGCGAGGGGCTCGCCGTCCCGGGGGCAGCGCCCGCCAGGCACCCGGGCCGCCAGCAGGTCGCCCAGGTGCGATCCGCCCCGCTCCAGCAGGTCGCTGACGACCGCACGAAGGTGGCGGTGCAGGCGGCGGGTCTCGGCGGTGGTGAGCGAGCTCGCCGGTCGCCGCGGATCCAGCCCGGCCTTCCACAGCGCCTCGTCGGCGATGAGGTTGCCCACGCCCGCCAGCCGGGCCTGGTCCATGAGTCGGGCCTTCAGCGGCGCCCGCTATCGACGTGATGTGGAACGGGGACGTTACCGACGACGGGGGTGACGAACGTGCTCAGCGTTGGTGGCGGGGGCACCACCACGTCGTGCGTCCACCGACCTGGCCCCGGGTGAGGGGCGCGCCGTCCCGGGGACAGCGTCCACCCGGCAGGCGAGCCTCGAGCAGGTCACCCATGTGCGAGCCGCCCCTTCCCAGCAGGTCGTCGACCACGCCACGAAGGTGGCGGTGCAGTCGGCGGGTCTCGGCCGGGGTGAGCGAGCCCGCGGGTCGCCGGGGGTCGAGCCCGGCCCGCCACAGGACCTCGTCGGCGATGAGGTTACCGACGCCCGCCAGGTGGGCCTGATCCATCAGGCGCGCCTTGAGGGGGGCCCGGCTGGTGCCGAGCGCGCCGCGCAGGGCGGCCAGCCCCACCGATGCGGCGTCGGGGCCCAGCGCGTCCTCGTCCGGGTCGAGGAACACCCCGCCGAGGCGACGCGGATCCAGCACCGCCATCCGACCCCCGTCGGCGAAGCCGATCGAGAACCTGATCCACTCCGGCTTGTACTGGTCGCTCGAGTACGCCAGCCTGTCCACGCCGAGGCGGTCGTCGACCAGCAGCCGCCCGGTCATCCCGAAGCGCAGGCCCAGCGTGGGTCCGCTGACCGGCCCTCGTCCCGCCTCCGGGGTGTCGGTGTCGAGCAGCAGGAGCTTGCCGATGCGGCGGGCGGCCGTGAAGGTGCGGCCACCGAGAGCGGCGGTCAGCGCCGCCCGGTCCACGCCGCCCTTGAGGTACCAGTCATCGGGGGTGTCCACGGTCGCCACGGCTCGTCCGGTGGCCGTCTCGGCGAGCCGGCGATAGGCCTCCACCTCGGCCAGCTCGGGCATGCGAGGGACCCTAACCAGCCGGGTCAGCCGATAAGGTTTCGCCCATGCCGCCCGAGAAGCCGCACTGGGCACATCTGTTCTCCGAGGTCGTCACCACGGGCCTGTGCACCGGCTGTGCCGGGTGCATCATCGCCTGTCCCTACGACGTGCTCCAGTACGACGAAGCCGACGGCGCCTACAAGCCGTTCCACGTCGACGAGGAGGGTGGCTTCGACGACTGCACCTACGGCGAGCGCGGGTGCACCCTGTGCACCCGGGCCTGTCCCCGGTTCCGTCTCTGGGAGCCCGAGATCGACACGCATCTGTTCGGCCGCGAGCGGGAGGTGGCCGAGATCGAGGGCGTGTCCAAGGACGTCGTGCTGGCACGGGCCGTCGACCCCGAGCTCCAGGAGGTGGGCCAGGACGGCGGCTTGGTGTCGGCCATCCTCATCTGGGCCCTCGACCACGGCTTCATCGACGCCGCCCTCGTCTCCTACCTCGAGGGTGACGGCACCAGCTGGAAGGCCATTCCCGGCGTGGCCCGCACCCGGGAGGAGGTGCTCGCCGGGGCCGGTTCGCGGTACACGTACTCGGCCAACACCATGGCCTACGGCGAGGCCATCGCCGCGGGTGCGGAGAAGATCGGCCTGGTCGGCATGAGCTGCCAGTCCTCGGTACCTCCCGTGCTGTCGGCCCGCAAGGCCGGCAAGGTCGCCCGTCGATTCGCCCTCAACATCGGGTTGCTGTGCTCCAAGACCTTCGACGACGCCATCTTTCCCGAGCTGTTCGAGGCCAAGTACGGGCTTCACAAGGAAGACATGGTGAAGATGAACATCAAGGGCGTCTTCCAGGTGTGGATGCGGGACGGGAGCTACCACGAGGTCCCGCTCAAGGAGTGCCACGCCTGGACGCGCGAGGGATGCAAGGCGTGCCCGGACTTCGCCGCCGAGCACGCCGACATCTCGACGGGCGGGATCGGCGCCTTCAATGACTGGACATTGACGCTGGTGCGGACCGATCGTGGCCGCGAGGTCATGGACGGCCTGCTCGCCGATGGTGTGATCGAGGTTCGCCCAGGTGACGACGACCCTGGTGCGGTCTCCCTCCTCCGCAAGTTGTCGCGGGCCAGCCGCCGCCGCTGGCCGGAGACCGCCGTGCCGGGACCCCGCCTCATGCCTCCGCCGCCGCCACGGGCCGAGGCCGCCACCACGTCCGGCTGACCCCGCCTCGCATCGGCGGTTGACATCCGGCCCCCGTGGTGGTCCTCTACATGAGGAGGTGTCGAGCTGGGTGCTGGGCGCGGCAAGTCACCTCCGGATCGGTTGGCGGAAGGGCCTGTTTCTATGGTGCGCCGCGCACTTGCATTGGCAGCGCTGGCGGTGAGCGTCCTCATCATGCCCGTTGTCCTCTTTCCCGGCGCTGCGGGCGCCTCGTTGCCCGGTCCCGCCTACTCGAACGACTTCCCCGACCCGTCGGTGTTGCTGACGGGGGGCACGTACCACGCCTACTCGACCCAGGTGGGGTTCGTGGACGTCCCCACGATCACCTCGCCGAACCTCACCACCTGGTCCAGCCCGCCGACCGACGCCCTCCCCACCCTGCCCAGCTGGGCGAGCTGGGGCAGCACCTGGGCGCCGTCCGTGATGCAGGTCGGGTCCTCGTACCTGATGTACTACACGGTCCGCGACACCTCGGCCGGACGCCAGTGCATATCCGTGGCGTCGGCCACCAACCCGGCCGGACCCTTCTCGGACACCAGCAGGGGCCCGCTGGTGTGCCAGCTGAGCCGTGGTGGCTCTATCGATCCCAGCCCCTTCCGAGACGTCTCGGGTACCTCGTATCTGGTCTGGAAGAGCGACGACAACTCGATCGGTCATCCAACCCATCTCTGGGGACAGCGCCTCTCGTCCAGTGGTCAATCGCTCGTGGGTCGCGCCGTCGACCTCCTGGACGCAGGCGGGTCGACAACCAACCCACCGACGTGGGAGGACTGGGTCATCGAGGGTCCCTCCCTCGTGTCTGCCGGAGGGTCGTACTACCTCTTCTACGGCGGTAACCACTGGGACCAGACGACGTCCGGCATCGGCTATGCCACCTGCAAGGGGCCTCTCGGGCCGTGCACCAAGAAGACGGTCACGTCTCCGTGGTGGAGCTCGGACCCCCAGCAGGTAGGACCTGCAGGCCCCGTGGGCCCCCAGGGACCGTCGTTCTTCACCGACGCCAATGGCAAGTTGGATATCGCCTTCGACGCCTGGACGTGCTCGCCAACTGCGACCGGTTGCCAGAATGGAGGAGCCGGCTACGGCAACGGCTATGTGCGGTCCCTCTGGCTCGACACGGTCACCTTCGCCAACGGTGCGCCTGTCGCCGGCTAGGGGGCTCAGGCACCGAGCTCGCGGGCCCGAGCGAACACGGCGTCGAGCATGGTCTCGGTCAGAGTGCCCGTGAAGGTGTTCTGCTGGCTCGGATGGTACGAGCAGATGAGCGTGCGCCCGTCGCCCAGCTCGGCCTCCCTGCCATGACCGAAGGCGGGCCGCGGCCGCAGACCCAACCGGCCCGCCACGGCCGTGTAGGCGAACTGGCCGAGCACGACGATCGCCCGGACGTCGGTCAGCAGCGCCAGCTCGCGGTCGAGGTAGGGCAGGCAGTTCTCCCTCTCGGCTGGTGTCGGCTTGTTGGCCGGCGGGGCGCAGCGAACCACGGCTGACACGTAGGCACCCTGGAGCCTGAGACCGTCGTCGGCGGAGACGCTCGTCGGCTGATTGGCGTAGCCGGCGCGCCACAGAGCCGCGAAGAGCCAGTCTCCCGAGCGGTCGCCCGTGAAGATCCGGCCGGTGCGGTTGCCGCCGTGCGCCGCGGGCGCCAAGCCCACGAGCATCAGGGTGGCGGCCGGATCACCCCATCCCGGCACCGGGCGGCCCCAGTACTCCTCGCCCGCGTAGGCGGCACGCTTTTCCCTCGCGACTCGCTCCCGCCAGGCCACCAGCCGCGGACACTCCCGGCACTGGATGACCTCGGCGGCCAGGCGCTCGACGGCTGCGGACCGCTCCACGGCGACGAACGTACCGTCGGAGCCGCGTACCCTATGGCCCGATGGCGCTTCGATGCCGTACCTCTACGTAGTTATGCGTAGGATAAAGCGATCGATCTCGTAGCCCCATTGATGCTTTTCCCCTTTGGCGCCTTTAGGTGAGAAGGGATGTAGATCCACGGCTAAAAGGAGCATCTGCATTCAGGGGGGACCACGGCGGGTCGCGGCGTATGACACTCGACCGGATTTTCGGACGGTCGCCCTCTAACCGACCGGGTGCCCCCCATGGTTGGTGGTGGACGAGGTCGTCTGGGACCCGGTGTCCGAGTTGGAGTTACAGGCCGAGGTCTGCGTCTGAATGGTCGTGGTCTGCCACTGGTTGTTGTTGCCGTTGCCGTTCCCGCCTGAGCCGCCGGCGGGGGTTTGCGAGGTTTCCGCGCTGCATGTCTTGGTCTTGTTCGCGAAAGCGGCACTCGTCGGAACAAGTACTGCCCCGCTCACCGTGGCCCCTACCACCAGAGCCGCAATTCCCCGCTTGGCACGTCTCATCTCTGGCTCCCCTCTCAAGATGACCCGTTGCGGCAGCGAACTCCACGATGCCGCCGAGGCCCACTGGATAGGTGAGTAAGCGTTGACCTGCCCCCGGGCGTTACGCCACTCGGGTTCCACCGCCAAGGACCGCTCATGAACGCGTTCACAAGCCTCCCGGTTGCAGTCAAGGGCACCGAACGGGATGACATCCGGTTTCCGCCGTGCTCGAACGCCGCTAGGGTGCTTCACCAGTGCTCGGTGATCGGTTCTCCGGCTGCCTCAGGAGCGCTCAGGCGGGCGACGCAGAAGCGTTTGCACTCTTGTTCCGCGATCTGGGCCCTGCGGTCATCCGCTACCTTCGCGCGTTGGCGCCGACCGCTGCCGAGGACCTGGCCAGCGAGACTTGGTTCGACGTGGCGAGGGGACTGCCGCAGTTCTCTGGCGACGAATCCGGCTTCAGAGGCTGGGTGCTCACAATTGCCCGCCATCGCCGCGCTGACTGGCTTCGTTCCATGGCCCGTCGCCCGCCCGAAACTCCCGCCGGGATGTCGCTTTCCGAGCTGCGCGACGACCAAGACACGCTCGCTGCCGCGGAGGAGAGACTATCCACCGAGGCGGCCCTGGGACTCATCGCCACCCTGCCACCGGCCCAGGCCGAGGTCGTGATCCTGCGTGCAGTCGTTGGGCTGAGCGTCGCCGAGGTAGCATCGGTGGTGGGGCGGCAGCCCGGCGCCATCCGCGTCCTCGCCCATCGGGGGTTGCGTCGACTTGATCAGTTGCTGACCGATCAGCGGACAGATCGAGGGGTAACGCGATGAGCGGCTCGAACGCTTTCGCATCTGACATGCCCGATCACGAGCCGCCGTGGGGCACCTATGGACCCGACCGGACGGGCTGGGACGAGGACGAAGCGGATCGAATCCTCGACGGGCTCAGCCCCGAGGATGCGAGCCCGGACTCTGTCGGTGTCGCGAAGATCCTGGCAGCGGCCTCTGCTCCGGCGAGCCGAGAGGAACTGTCCGGGGAGACCTTCGCCGTTACAGCTTTTCGCGTGGCGTCCTTGGAGTTCTGCCCAACCCGACCCACCCGGAGCCGGTCGGTCGTGGCGAGGCTGGCAACTCCCAAGGCGGCTGCTATCGCCATGGCTCTCGGCGTGGCCGTGAACGGAGGATTGGCCGCCGCAGGCACGGGTTCCTTGCCCCGTCCAGTCCAGCGGGCGGCTTCCGAGATCCTGCGCGAGGTGGGCGTCGACGTGCCTGGTGCCGATTCCCACGTCCGTGGCCACCACCTCACACACGCCGACGTCCGCCCCTCGAGCAGCAATTCCGGCCCCGCCGACGCTGGTGGGTCTGGGGGGCCGATCTCCAGCTCCGGCCTGTTCCCGCGCGCTTCGAGCGCTGATGGAACGCTCGGTAGCAACCGGACCGCGACGAGCGAGTCCAACGCCTCGACGGCCAACGGGTCCAGCTCGGTCCACGCGGCCAGCCAGGCTGGGACTCCCGGTGGCAGTCAAGCCGACGCTGCCAGGGCCAACGGGTCCAGGGCCAGCGGGTCCAGCTCGGTCCACTCGGCCAGCCAGGCTGGGCCTCCCCGT
>VAWP01000015.1:0-14668 GCA_005888295.1 Actinomycetota bacterium | reverse complement strand
AGCTCGGTCCACTCGGCCAACCAGGCCGGGCCTCCCGGTGGCAGTCGAACCACCGCTTCCGGGGCCAACGGGTCCAGCTCGGCCAACGCCTCCCGCTTGGTGAGCCCGGCCAACTCGGTCAGCCCGACTCGGCCTGTCATTCTTCGTCAGGCCAGTGCCTCCAGCACGGCCAACCCGGCGGGGCCACGCGGCTAGAGAGCCCAGCGAACCCTCCGCCTGCAGGCTCGCCACCCGTCGCACGAACATCCGGTTCGTCCAGGGCAGGCACCGACTTGGCCGCCGTGTAACACCACGGCGCTCTCAGACGCTTACACAGGTCGAGAGGCGGACAAGGCGAGGAGATGGTCCATGACCAATCGCAGGATGATGGCCGCGAAGGCGGCGACAGCCTTGCTTACGACTGGGCTGACCGTTGGCGGGTTCGCGGCTCCAGGGTTCGCGAAGATCACCACGCAGAACACCTCGTGCACGACCAAGAGTGGTCAGCAGCCCCCAGGCCAGCAGCCGACCTGCTCAGGCGGTGGTCTCACGCAACATACGCAAAACGTGAACCCGGCGGGTCATGCCCCCCCAGGTCAGAACTAGTAATCCCTCGAGCAGCCAATCGGAGTCGAGCTGAGGTGGGCGACCTCCAGGCACCCGTGCTGTGCGCTGCCCAGGCCACCGTTTTCGATTCCGATCACGGGCTCGACACCCCCCCATGAGTGTGAAAACTCTTCTTGCAAGGAGGCGGACCTTGAAACCGAAACGATTGATCATGGCAACCCTGTTGCCTATTGGGATGACAGCTGCGACTGCGGCGTCGGCCGGAGCCTCGGCGTTCGACAAGAACGACAATCAGGGCCCCAACGGTCAGGTGAGCCATGCCGGCAAGTCACCCGACTGCCAGCCCGGCAACGGGAAGGGTGACACTGTCCAGCACACCCACGTGGGACCTCCGGGACAGACGGGGATCGCACCGGGTCAGATCCACGGACCAAACAACGGAGCGGAGTTCGATTTTGCGGGGTGTCAGGCTCCCACGCCACCCAAGCCACCAACGCCGCCACCCACGCCGCCAAAGCCGCCCACGCCACCCGTGCCGATCCACCCGGTCGTGCCTGGCCACGGGCCGGTTTCACCAACCGCTGCCGTTCGCCCGCACCGTGTGACCGTGGTTGCACCACAACAGGTCAGCCAGCGGCAGGCTGTCCAACAGCAGGTGACGGTTGCTCCGCCAGCTGCCCCGGTGCAGACGACGGCGCACTTCACCGGCTGACAGCTGCGATAGCGACACCGGTTTCGACCGGGCGCCGACGACCGGCGCCCGGTCGATCCGCGGCGCCATCCGGGGCAACCTCGAGGTGTCGCGCGGAATGGTTTCACCCCGGCGGGGTAGATTGGGCAAGGTCATGGCCACCCGCCGCGCCAAGCAACCTCCCCCGACTGTCGTACTGTTCGTCCGCCACGCCCGTACTCCGACCACGGGCTCGGTGCTGCCGGGCAGGGCGCCCGGGCTCCACCTGGCCGACGGCGGGCGGACCGACGCCGACAAGATGGCCGCACACTTGGCGGGCACGGCCAAGATCGAGGCCGTGTACGCCTCCCCACTCGAGCGGGCGAAGGAGACGGCGGAGCCGATCGCCAGGCGGTTGGGTCTCAAGGTGACCGTCGAGCGTGGGCTCGTCGAATGTGACTTCGGTGAATGGACGGGCGGAGAGCTCAAGGCGCTGCGCAAGCTTCCCGAGTGGCGCGGCGTGCAGAGCTGGCCCAGCGGGTTCCGGTTCCCGAGCGGCGAGTCGTTTCCCGAGATGCAGTGCCGCGTCACGTCGGCGGTCGCCCGCTTGCGGTCCCGCCATCCCGGCGCCACCATCGTGGCCGTTTCCCACGCAGACCCGATCAAGGCGGCGGTCGCCGAGGCCCTCGGCACCCACCTCGACCTCTTCCAGCGGATCGTGATCTCACCATGCTCGGTCACCGCCATCGCCTACGGCGAGGGTGGTCCCCTGGTCCTCGGCGTGAACACGACCAACGGCCTCGACGAGGTGCAGCCGTCATGAGTGACTCGCACGACCTCTACGACGCCGAGCGCGTGACCGTGGGCACCATCGGCCCGACGGGCCAGCGTGTCTTCTTGCTCCAGGGGCGGCAGGGATCGCTCACGGTCACGGTCAAGCTGGAGAAACAGCAGGTGGCAGCGTTGTCGCAGTACCTGGCGAAAGTCCTCGAGGAGCTCCCCGACCCCGGGATCCTGCCCGAGGACCTGGAGCTGGAGGAGCCGCTCGACGCGGCCTGGGTCGTCGGCACCCTCGGCCTGTCCTACGACTCGACCGCCGACCGCATCGTCCTCCTCGCCGAGGAGGCCGTCCCCGAGGAGGAAGAGGTCGACGAGGCGGACGAGACGAACGCGTCGATGGCGCGCTTCACGATCACCCGGGAGCAGGCCGCGGCCCTCGCCATCAGAGGGACCGAGCTCGTCGAGGCGGGTAGGCCTCCCTGTCCGCTCTGCGGCAACCCCTTGGACCCCTCAGGACACGTGTGCCCCAGGACGAACGGGCATCGCCCGCCAGTCCTCTGAGCCTGCTCTCCGGGGGGGAGGTCGAGCTCCAGGGGCGGCTGCCCTGGAGCTCCAACCGCACGTTCCTCGTGACGTGTCGCGATGACGACCGGGACCTGCTGGCGGTGTACAAGCCCCACCGGGGCGAGCGCCCACTGTGGGACTTCCCCGGAGGCTTGTACCGGCGGGAGGTGGCCGCCTACGAGCTCTCCCGCGCCCTGGGATGGAACATCGTGCCCGAGACGGTCATTCGCACCGACGCACCTCTCGGGATCGGCTCCCTCCAACGCTTCGTCGCCGCCGAGTTCTCGGAGCACTACTTCACCCTGGTCGAGGATCCCGGGCATCTCGACGCGCTGAAGGTCATCGCCGCCTTCGACCTGCTCCTCAACAACGCCGATCGCAAGAGCGGGCACTGCCTGCTCGGCCTCGACGGCCGCATCTGGGCCATCGACAACGGGCTCTCGTTCCATCCCGAGCCCAAGCTGCGCACCGTGATGTGGGACTTCAGCGGCGAAGCGCTCCCCGACCATCTTGTGGCCGATGTCGACCGCGTCGCCAAGGACCTGCCCCCCGGGCTCGACACGCTGCTCGGTCCCGAGGAGGTGGAGGGCGTGCGGCGCCGGGCGACGGCGGTGGTGGCCAGCCCACGGTTCCCCTCGCCAGTCCCCGAACGACGACCGTACCCCTGGCCCCTGGTCTAAGCGCTCAGCGGCGGACCGAGGACGCGGTCGGTGTAGGCGTTGCTGAACAAGCCCTCGGGGTCGAGGCGGTCGCGCACGGCCTGAAACCGCTCCCACCCCGGATAGCGGGACGAGAGCGTGGCCGCCGTCTGATAGTGGAGCTTCCCCCAGTGCGGCCGCCCCCTCACGCCGTCCATGATCGCCTCGACGCCGCGGAAGTACTGCTCGTACGGCACCGCCTGGGGCATGTGGACGGCCACGTAGCAGCTCTGTCTCCCGCTGGCTGTCGAGAGCGGGATGTCGTCGCCCGCGGCGAAGCGGACCTCGACCGGGAAGCCGACGTAGAGACCGCTCTCCTCCACGTAGCGGCGCACCCGCTCCACCACGCCGACCGCCGCCGCTCGTGGGATGGCGTACTCCATCTCGCAGAAACGGACCCACCGGGGGGTCGTGAAGACCCTGTCGCTCCGGTCGACGTACTCGGTCCGCCCCGAGCCGGGAGCGATGCGGGCCAGTCGGGGCGTCCACTGCGGGCGGAGCCGTCCGAGCCGCGTGACCGCTCCGAAGGCAACGTTCTCGAAGAGGACCTTGTCGCGCAGGAACCGCCACCCGCGGCCGGGGGAGACGGGCTCGTCGGTGCGGTTGTTCCGCTTGGTGAGGGCCCAGCCCGTGTGCGGCACCCAGAAGAACTCGAAGTGGTCGTTGCCGTCGACCAAGTCGTCGATCGACGCCAGCACCTCGTCGAGCCGGATCGGCTCCTCGACGGCGCGCAGGTTGAAGGCGGGCTGGCAGCGGAGGGTGACGGTCGAGATGATGCCCAGGGCGCCCAGCCCCACCCGGGCGGCGGCGAAGATCTCGGGCTCCTCGTCGGGCGTGCAGGAGACGATCGACCCGTCGGCCGTGATCAGCTGGAGGCCCACCACGTCGGTGGCCAGGCCGCCGAGCCCGACGCCCGTTCCGTGGGTGCCGGTCGAGATGGCTCCGGCGACCGTCTGGTACCCGATGTCACCGAGGTTGGCCAGGGCCAGGCCACGCCGAGCGAGATCGCCGGCCAGGGCCGCCAGGGTCATCCCCGCCTCGACGGTGACCGTCGACGCATCTGGGTCGTAGCACAGCAGCCGGGCGTACTCGTCCAGGCGCACCTGCACCCCGTGGGTGCACGCCACGTCGGTGAAGGAGTGGCCCGAGCCCACCGCCTTCACCCGGAGCCCGTCTGTCGCCCCGGACTTCACCACCTCGACCAGATCCTCGACCGTGCGGGGCCGGGCGATCTCGACCGGGGCGCACCGCTGGTTCCCACCCCAGTTCCGCCACGTACGCGAGGCAGTGTCGGTCATGGCGAGATGCTATCCAGCGCTTCCCGACGACGGCCGGGGATCAGGGGCTGAGCCGGACGCCGAACTGGCTCTGGATCGAGCCGATGGCCCAATCGGCCAGACGATCGAGTACCTGCCACCGCTGTCGACGAAGACGTGCCAGGAGTCCAGGTACGACACGCCGGTGTGCACGACGGCCTGGCTCTCGACGATGCGGTTCAGCAGCTGCATCTGATCGGAGAACCCGGCCGAGGGCATGACCGGCATGCCCACCCAGAGCATGCGGTCGCCCTGCGCCGTCACCTCGTCCATCATGGTGACCACGCGCTGGGTGTAGGCGGCGATCCACTCCGGCGTGCCGAACTGGACTCCTCTGCCGCCGACGAGGAAGGACTGGTTGTCGTTGGCGCCGATCATCGCCACGACCACGTCAGGGTGGAACCGGGAGACGTCGGTCCGCAGCTCGCCCGGCCAGTCGAAGTAGTCCGGCCGGGCCAGGCCGGTGTTGATCTTGCCGTCCAGGGTCGCCTGGACGACCCCGGTGGCGCCCAGCTTCGACACGAGGCTCTGTCCGAAGTCCTCGCCGATCGAGTCACCGATGGCCAGGACGCGCAGCGGGTTGGCGGCCGTCGGCTGCGGCAGGGGGGGCTGCGCCGGCGGGACCGGCGTCGGAGACTGCGGCGCGGGGGCCGGCGGCGCCTGCGGGCTCCGTGCTCGCGGCGCGGCGACCGGAACCGGAGGCGTCGACTTGACGACCGGCCCGCCGGTCGGTCGCCCCAGCGCCTCCTTGACGAGGTCTCCCAGGTAGGCCACACCTGTCGCATTGCCGATCCACCCGATCGGGCGCAGCGCCGTCAGCGCCGCCGTGCGGCGGGCGCCGAGCGGTGACGACTCCGCCGAACGTTGGAGGGAATGGACGTCCAGCAGCAACCACAGCGCAAAACAGACGAAGCCGATCACCAGCACCCTTCCTGCCGCCTCGAGCTTCCGTTCTTGTGATGGCGGCGGTCGGCTGGGAACCGGCTCCTGCTCGGACGGGCGCGGTCCGGCGTCACGTGCGCCAGAGATGCGCTCGAGGCCCGAGAGTGCGTCGGCGTGCAGCGACCGAGGCCTGCGAACCCGGGTGGCGGTGGCGACGCCACCGCCACCTTCGTCGCGGCCGCCGTTTCCGGGCGTGGAGCCGCCCGAGCCGGCGCTGTGAGCACCGCGCCCACGGGGTATCGGGAGACGGAGGTGGACCTTGCGCATCAGAACCGGTAGTAGATGAAGGGGGCGACACCCTGGGGCCCGAGGGTGGTGATGCCGAACAGCGTGATCGCGAGCAGAGTCCCCTGTCCCGCCGGACGGAGCCGCGAGAACGCCACCCGGACCCTGTCGACGGTGCCGTGGGGCACGAACTGGGCGCCGATCCCGACGGCGATGGCGAGCAGGACGAGCGGCGTGACCGCAGGGGCTGGTCCCCACGCCGTGACCAGTCGCCGCAGGAGCGTGAGCGCGGTCGAGAACGAGTCCGAACGAAAGAAGACCCAGGCGAGGCAGACGACGTTGAACATGACGATCCGCTGGGCGATGCGGTCCCACCGGCGGTCTGGCAGGGGCTCGAGTCCCCGCGCCTCCCGCCGAGAGCGGCGCCAGTGCCCGGTCACCTGGCCGACCCCGTGGATGGTCCCCCACATGACGAACGTCCAGGCCGCCCCGTGCCACAGCCCGCCCAGCACCATCGTGATCATGATGTTCCGATAGGTCGACCAGCGGCCCCCGCGGTTGCCACCGAGGGGAATGTACAGGTAGTCGCGCAGCCAGCGGGAAAGGGTCATGTGCCAACGTCTCCAGAAGTCCTGGAGCGTGCGGGCGGTGTACGGGCTGTCGAAGTTGTCCGGGAACGTGAACCCCAGCAGGAGCGCCACGCCGATGGCGATGTCGGTGTACCCGCTGAAGTCGGCGTAGATCTGGACGGCGTAGCCGTAGATGGCTACGAGGATCTCGACCGAGCTGTGCTGTCCCGGACTGTTGAACACCGGGTCGACGATGGCCGTGGCCAGGAAGCTGGACAGCACCACCTTCTTGAACAGGCCGCCGAGGATGAGGTAGGCGGCCCTCGAGAAGTCGACCTTGCGCGGGTCCCGCCGCCGGCGGATCTGGGGCAGGAGCTCCGAGCCCCGAACGATGGGCCCGGCGACCAGGTGGGGGAAGAACGACAGGTAGGTGGCGAAGTCGAGCCAGCTCGCCGGCTCCAGTTCACGGCGATAGACATCGATCACGTAGCTCAGGGCCATGAACGTGAAGAACGAGATGCCCACGGGCAGGGTGACCTGCAGCAGCGGCAGGGGCGCGCCGATGCCCATGCCGTGGAGGACGTTCGCCACGTTGGTGGCGAAGAAGCCGTAGTACTTGAACCACCCGAGCAGGCCGAGCTCGACGGCCACCGTGGCCCAGAGCGCGGCCTTGCGCAGGGACGGGGAGCCGGTGGGCCGGATGGCCAGCGCACCGAGCTGGGCGACAGCGGTCGACGCCGCCAGCAGGAAGACGAAGTGCCAATCCCACCAGGCGTAGAAGACGTAGCTGGCGAGGATCATGAACAGCTTCCAGCGCCGGGGAAACGGCGTGAACAGCCAGCTCAGGAGGAAGACGACAGCGAAGAAGACGGCGAAGTCGATCGTCGGGAAGAGCATCAGGCGCGCCAGCTCTTCTCGCGTGTGCACGCGCGTCGCAGCGACGAATCAACTCCCCCGCCCGCCACGAGGGAGATCTTAGGCGACGGGGCGGAGAAAGTCGGGGTCTGCCTGCACCTACGCCCGAGCCTTGAGCGCGTCGATCAGCTTGGGGACGACCTTGTGCACGTCGCCGACGATCCCCAGGTCGGCGATGGAGAGGATCGGGGCCTCCTGGTCCTTGTTGATGGCGATGATGTTCTTGGCCCCCTTCATGCCGACCATGTGCTGGGTGGCCCCCGAGATCCCGCAGGCCAGGTACACCGTCGGCTTGACCGTCTTGCCCGTCTGTCCCACCTGGTAGGCGTAGGGCACCCAGCCGGCGTCGACGATGGCCCGCGACGCGCCGGGAGCGGCCTTGAGGAGCTTGGCCAGCTCCTCGATCATCTCGTACTTCTCGGCCTGACCCAGGCCCCGGCCACCGGACACGACGACGTCGGCCTCGTCCAGCTGGGGACCGGTGCGCTCCTCCACGTGACGCTCGCGCACCCGGGCGGTGTCCGTCGCTCCGGCCTCCGGCACCTCGACGGGGGCCACCTCGGCCGCCGGACCACCCGCCGGCTCGGCGGCGAACGACTTGGCCCGCACCACGAAGATCCCCGGACCTTCGGCGGTGAAGCGGCTCCGGGCCGTCTGGGTCCCTCCGAAGATGGCGTGGTGGGCCACCGGGACGCCATCCTCGACAGTGAGGTCGACCAGGTTGGTGAGAACGGGCCGGTCGATCCGTGCCGACAGCCGGCCGGCGACGTCCCGGCCGTCGTAGCTCGTCCCGATCAGGATCAGATCGGGCCCGTTGCCGGCCTGGATCTGGGCGGCGATCGCCGCCGCCACCCGGCTGCCGGGCAGGGCGTCACCCAGGTCGCCCAGGTCGTAGACCTTGGAGGCGCCGTGGCTGCCCAGCTCTCCGGCCGTCGAAGCCACGTCGCCACCCCAGGCCACCGCCTCGACGACCGAGCCCAGCGAGCGGGCCTTGGTCAGGAGCTCGAGGGTGAGGCTGGTCGGGGCTCCCCCCGACGACTCGGCCACGACCCACACCTTGTCGATTGCCATCAGATTCAGGATCCTCCCGCCTGCGCGTGCGTGCTACAGGACCTTCAGTTGCTCGAGAAAGGCGATGATGCGCTCGTGGGCGTCGCCCTCGTCGACCACGATCTCGCCCGCCTTGCGCTCCTCGGCGGCGGCCACGTCGGTGACCTCCTGGCGGGCTCCGGCCGAGCCCACCTGATCGGGGGACAGGCCGAGGTCGGTCACCTTCAGCTGCTCCACGGGCTTGCCCTTCGCGGCCATGATGCCCTTGAACGAGGGGTACCTCGGCTCGACCACACCGGCGGTCACGGTGACCAGCGCCGGCAGCGGGCACTCCACCTCGTCGTAGCCGGCCTCCGTCTGGCGCTCGACGCGCACCGAGCCCTCGCTCACGTCGATCCGCTTGGCGAAGGTCACCGACGGCAGGCCCAGCAGCTCGGCCACCTGGGCCGGCGTGGTGCCGGTGTACCCGTCGGTCGATTCCGTCGCCGCCATGACCAGGTCGGGCTCCGCTCGCTTGATGGCGGCGGCCAGCACCTTGGCCGTCCCCAGGGCGTCGCTGCCGGCCAGCGTCTCGTCGCTGACGAGGATGGCTCGGGCCGCGCCCATGGCGAGGGCCGTGCGCAGCCCGCTCGTCTCCTCGTTGGGTGCCATGGACACGAGCGTCACCTCTCCGCCGCCGGCGTGCTCGGCCAGCTGGAGGGCCATCTCGACTCCGTAGGAGTCCGAGTCGTCGAGGATGAGCTTCCCCTCGCGGACGAGGTTCTTGGTGTCAGGGTGCAGCGAACCCGGGGCGGCGGGATCGGGGATCTGCTTGACACAGACGGCGACGTTCATGCCAGTCATTGTTCCCGACAGCCCCACCGCTCGACCAACCGGGACCCGCTCGCCCCGACCGCCGTCCGGGAGACGACTGCCCGGGCCGATCCCCAGCCCGATCGCAACCAGGCCGTTTGCTAGCGTCCTCAGCGGACGCGGTGCGTCGGGCAGCAGGTTTGAGGAGGAACTGACGGAGTGCCCGGAACCGACGAGGTACGGCTGTCGGCTCCGGCCACCACCGAGCTCCCCCGCCTGGCCCGGCTGACCGCCAGCGGCCTGGCCTGCCGCCTCGGTTTCAGCTACGACGAGGTGGAAGACCTCCGTCTCGCCATCGACGAGCTGTGCTTCTCGCTCATCGGCACGCAGGGACGTCCCGGCGTGGTCCACCTGATGTTCACCCTCGACGACGAGACGCTCGAGGTGGAGGGCACGCTCGAGAGCGGCGAGCGCGGCCCGGATCCTGTCCCCAGCGGCCTGTCGCGCAAGATCCTCGAGGCATTGGTCGACGACCACGAGGTCCGCCGGAACGGTCGAGATCAACTGACCTTCTGGATGCGGAAGCGGCGGCTCCAGCTCGCCGGCTGATCAGGGTGGAGAACGCGCAACGAGACGAGATGCGGCAGAAGTTCGTCGCCCTGGCCGAGACCGGCGACCCGGCCATCCGGCGGGAGCTGGTGGAGGCGCACCTCGGGCTGGCCGAGTACCTCGCCCGACGCTTCAGCCACCGGGGAGAGCCGGTCGACGACCTCGTCCAGGTCAGCTCGATGGCGCTGCTCAAGGCGGTCGACCGCTTCGACCCGGGGCGCGGCGTCGAGTTCTCGACCTATGCCACCCACACCATCGCGGGCGAGCTGAAGCGGCACTTTCGCGACAAGGGGTGGGCGGTACGGGCGCCGCGTCGCATGCAGGAGCTCTACCTGACCCTCGGCGACAGCATCGGTCGGCTGTCCCAGGAGCTGGGCCGGTCGCCGACCATCGCCGAGCTGGCCGCCGAGACGAGGGTGTCGGAAGAAGAGGTGCTCGAGGCGCTCGAAGCCGGGCAGGCCTACCGTCTGGCCTCGCTCGACGCGCCGGCGCCCGGCGACGACGAGGGTGAGAGCCTGGCCTCCCACCTGGGCGACGAGGACCCCCGCATGTCGGCTGCCGAAGAACGGGCGACCCTCTCGCCGCTCATCCAGGCCCTGCCCCCTCGCCAGCAGCTCATCCTCCATCTCCGGTTCTTCGAGGGGCTCACCCAGCTCGAGATCGCCAAGCGGCTCGGCATCAGCCAGATGCACGTGTCGCGCCTGCTCGCCCGCAGCCTGGCCGAGCTCAGGACGGCAGCAGAGCAGAGCTGACGCCCTGTGGTACACGCGGACTTCGGGGGGTGCCGCCGGTCCGGCGGGACACCCTGAGAACGTGTTGCAGCAGGTTGGCGGGCCCAGCTAGGCTGCCGGCCAATCCGGGTGTTCCGCGTCAGAAGTTTGGCGGGGAGCATGTGAATTGAATCACAAGCTGTCGACCTGCCCCCCGAGGAGGCGTCGTGGCCCTCACATGGAACCGGTCGATCGAATGGGACACCGACGACTGGCGAAGGTTCGCCGCCTGCAGGGATACCGATCCCGACCTTTTCTTCCCCATCGGCACCACAGGACCGGCGGTCGACCAGATCGCGGCGGCCAAGCGGGTCTGTGCCGCCTGCGAAGCGCAGTCCCCGTGCCTCGAGTTCGCCCTGATCACCAACCAGGAAGCAGGCGTCTGGGGAGGCACCTCCGAGGAGGAGCGCCGCAAGCTGCGCAAGTCGTGGCTGGCCCAGCGCCGCCGGGCGTCCTGAACGGCGCCTAGCCGTCGTCCCCCGGCGACCCTTCCTCGGTCGCGGCCACCGGGATCCGCAGCTCCACCAGCGTGCCGCCGTCCCGGCGCATCTCGATGTTCCCGCTCAGCTGGCTGCGGACGAGGTCGCGCACGATCGAGAGCCCGAGGCTGGTGGTGTTGTCGATCGAGAAGCCCTCGGGCAGGCCCTGGCCGTCATCTCGAACCTGCACCAGCAGCCGCCGCCCGTCGTTGTCGAGCACCAGGTCGACCCGACCGGCTCCGTCGCCGGCGGTGTCTCTGGGCCGGCCTCCCGTGCCGGCTTTGTCGGCGGCCTCGGCGCCTTCGAAGGCGTGCTCGATGGCGTTCTGCAGGAGCTCGGCGAGCACCACGGCGAGTGGGGTGGCCAGGTCTGCGCTGAGATCGCCGGCGTCCCCCTCCACGCAGAGCTTGATCGGGCGCCCCGAGACCACGGCGTCCTCGGTCATGCGGACGAGGGAACGCACGATCTCGTCGAACGGCACCTGGTCTCCGGCCTCGCGAGACAGGATCTCGTGCACGATGGCGATCGACCGGATCCGGCGCTCCGACTCCCGCAGGGCACTTCGCCCTTCACCGGGTGGAAGCCGCCGGCCCTGCAGACGCAACAACGAGGAGATTGTCTGGAGGTTGTTCTTCACCCGGTGATGGATCTCGCGGATCGTCGCGTCCTTCGACACGAGCAGACGGTCCCGGCGACGGAGATCGGTGACGTCCCGGAGCAGAACGACCGCCCCGCTCAGCTCCCCCATGCTCAGCAGGGGGATGCAGCGCACCAGGACGATGACGTCCGGTCTGCGCTCGACCTCCTCGATCACCGGCAGGCGGGTGGCGTAGGCGCGTTGCACGGCGGTCTCCTCGACGCCGAGCTCGTCGAACCGCATGCCCTCCACGTTGGAGAACACGCCCATGCGGTGGAGGGCATTGACCGCGTTGGGCGACCCGTAGGAGACGCGCCGTCCTTCGTCGAGCACGACGACGCCGTCGCCGACGCGAGGAGACTCCTCGGTGACGGCGGCCTCGTCGCTGGCGAACGGGAACACGCCATCGGCGATCATCCTGGCGAAGCGGTCGAACAGCTCGACGTACTCGCGCTCGAGGAGACCCGGCCGTCGTCCGACGGTGAGCGGCGACTCCCGGGTCATCACCGCGATCAGGTCGCCCTCCCAGCGCACGGGGATGCACTGCATCCGGGCTCGCTCGCCGCGGGTCGTGACCAGCTCTCCTTCGACCATCTCCCCCAGGCGCCACGCCCGCCCCAGGAGGGGACGCTCGGCGTCGTCGACCAGACGGCCCACCAGGTCCTCCTGGTGCAGCGTCTGGCCCGTGCTGGGCCGCATCTGCCCGAGGACGACGAAGCGGCTCCCCTCGTCCTGGGCCGCGGCGACCGGGACGAACAGCACGAGGTCCCCGAAGCAGAGATCGGCGAGCATGCCCCAGGAGCCCATGAGCCGCTGGAGGTGCCCCAGCGGGCTCGTCTCGAGCCGGGTGTGGCGCCGGGCGACGTCCGCCGGTGTCGCGACCTCACCGAGCGGGACGTCGGTCGCGGTCCCCGTTGCCGGCGTCGGGTCGGAACGCCGACGCGCACCGCCGCCGACGGCGACCGAGGCGCGTGTGCTGGCGCGACGCCTCGGCGACGAGCCGGCCTCGTCTCCTCCTGCGCCGTTGCCTCCCGCGCCGTCTCCGCGGTTGGACACTCCCACTGCTCGGACGCCACCCGGGTCCGTCGAGCGGGTCGCGACCGAGGGCGTCACCGGTATCAGGCGAGGTTGGCGCTTGCGGAAGGCGCAGAGCGAGTCGTAGCCCGCCGCCCTGAGGAGCTGGCGCATGTCGTCCGAGCGATCGGCCACGTCGGGCAGGCCATGCGCATCCGAAGCGGTGGTGATCGGCACGTCGCGGGCACGGAACCCACCGACCGGCTTACGCCATCCGGCCGAGGAGACCTCGGCGGCCATCCCCGATCGGGCTGCCGCCTCGGCCATGCGATCGTAGAGCTCGTCCGGGGCCTTCGAACGATGGCCGGCCACCTTGATCAGATCGGGATGGGCGAGCACGTCGCACGCGCCCGACTCCGCCAGCTCCTCGAGCGCCTCGGTATAGGCGACCCAGGTCTCCTCCACGCCCCGCCTGCGCCATTCGGCCAGCGAGGCGGCGTCCTCCAGATCGTCGAACCTCCATGCACCGAGCCAGTGGACCGAGCCGAGGAGCACATCGAAGGGATAGCCGTCCAGCAGGTCGGCGACCTCGTCCATGCGCCCCGGGTAGTAGTCGACCTCGAGGCCCAGGGCGATGGGCAGGCCGGCGCCCTTCGCTTCCAGCACCGAATGGACGTAGGCGTCGAGGTCGGCTCGGGCGTGGTCGGCCCAGTACGAGGCCATGCTCCGCCGCAGCGCGGGATCGGGGTCGGCGTCCCAGAACTTCCCCAGGATGGCGTCGGCCTGAGCGAAGCGGAAGAGGTGCTCGGTGACGGCGATCTCGGTGATACCCACCGCTCCGGCGCGCCGGCAGTAGGCGGCCAGCTGCTCGGTCGTGACCGCGCTGTCGCGCTCCCCGTGGGGCCACAGGTGGAGGTGGTAGTCGAGCACGGGGCCAATGGTACGAGGACCTCACGACTTCGGCCCCCGCTCGGGCGCCCGGGGACCGGGCGCGCCCGCTCAGGCCCGGCGGATGAGGGTCATCCCGTCCCTCACGGTCATCTGGGCGCAGACGACCCTCGGATCGTTGATCACGTGATCATTGAAGGCCCGCACGTCCTTCGTGAGCTCGTGCACGTCGGCCTCGTCGGCGACGGCACCGCTCCACAGCGTGTTGTCGGCGACGATCACGCCCCGAGGCGCCAGCTTTGGCAGGACGGCCTCGTAGTAGTCGACGTAGCCGCCCTTGTCGGCGTCGATGAAGACGAGGTCGAACGGTCCGTCGAGGCCGCGGACCGTGTCGAGCGCCCGGCCCAGCCGCACCTCGATCCGGTCGGCGAAGGGGCTGGAGGCGATGTGGCGGCGGGCGACCTCGGCGTGCCGAGGGTCGACCTCGCAGGTCAGGATGTGGCCGTCGTCGGGAAGGCCGGCCGCCATCGAGAGCGCCGAGTAGCCGCTGAAGGTGCCGATCTCCAGGACCCGGCGGGCGGAGGAGAGAAACACGAGCATCTGCAGCACCTGCCCCTCGACCGGGCCGACCATCATGCCCGGCGCGGCCAGGGTCGTCCGGGTCTCGTCCGCCAGCGCCTCGAGGTACGCAGGGGGCGGGGTCGTGTGCGCCTCGGCGTACCGCTCGATCTCGGCGGGCACGATGTCGGGCACGTCGCGCTCCTTTTTGCTCAGCTCCAGATGCGTTCACCGAGCCGCACGAGCCCGGCCAGGTCGTAGATGTCGGTCTCGAAGAACGGGACGCTCGCCACCACCTCCGGCGTCACGGCCAGCTCCGACTGCTGCTCGGCCTCCCGGCACGCCACCACCTGGAAGTTGAGGAAGCTCTCGGCCACCTCGGTCAGGACCCGCTGGACCTGACCGGGCTCGGCCAACCCCGGCGCCAGGGCCTCGGACAGCTCGGCGCCGCGCGCCAGGAGCCGGTCGGCGACCTCCGCCGAACGATCGCTCCTCATGTAGTCGGGCAGGACCTTGTTCAGGATGACGGCCCCGAGATGGAACTTCTTCTCGCCCATGACGTCGATGAACTGCTCGGCCTCCCGGAGCGGGGCCGCCTCGAGCGTGCTCACGACCATGAACGTCGTGCGCTTGTCGTGAAGGAGCC
>VAWP01000014.1:36335-40794 GCA_005888295.1 Actinomycetota bacterium | reverse complement strand
CAGCACGGCGTGCTGCTCGGTGCCCATGACCAGTCCCAGCAGCCCGCCGTCGGACAGGGGGTTGCGCCCCATGCGCACCTGGTCGGCCGCCCGTCTGAGGCCTTCGAGGAACCGGCGGGGATCGGGATCCATCGCCCCGAGGGTCTGGTCGACCAGGGAGAGGAAATGTGCCCGCATCCAGGGGATGCCGGTGAACTGGGCCCTGTGGGTCACCTCGTGCAGGGCCAGCCACAGGCGGAACTGGCGGGGCGGGAACGAGAACCGCTTCTCCAGGCTGAGGACGTTGGGCCCCACGTAGTAGACGATGTCCTGCTCATCGATGCGCTCGTCCTCGGCCAGGAGCAGGTCGTACTGCCCGAGCACCCGAGTGGACATCCACCCCAGCACGGTGCCGACCTGCACGCCGGCTGCGGCCCGGCTCACGGGGGCGATCGGACTCGCCAGCAGGCGGGGGCCGAGACGCTCGGTGACCGGTCGAAGGAGGCGCTGGAACGAGGCCACGTTGGCTCGGACCCATCCGGGGCGGTCCGTGACCCGCGCCCGGGCCGGGCCCACCAGCGACCGCAGCCCCGTGGCCCTGGCGACCAGCTCCTCGGCCTCGACGGTCAGCTCCTCGAAATCCGGCTGCAGCGACGAGTAGTGGTAGGACTCGGCGAAGGGCTCTCGGCCGGCGACCCGAACGGCCACCCGCTCGGCCAGATCCCAGGACACGGCTTCAGTCACGGCATCTCCAGGCGCGGTGGGGACAAGGCCATCATGCACCGGCGCCGCCCACAACCTCGCATCATCACCGTGCGGCGGGTCCGATAGCGCCTGCCGCCCTCCGCCAGGGGCGGCCCGAGGCGATCAGGCGATCTTCTTGCCCCGGGTCCGGGGCACCGCCATCGGCTCGTGCTGATAGCAGAACCTGCCGTTGTTGTAGATCGACAGCTTGGTGCTGCAACCCGGCTCCCGGCAGATCCGTCCGGATCCGAAGGAGCGGGACGGCCGGTCGTTGCCCGACAGCGATGTTCCTCGTACCGCTCGCTCTGCCACGTTGTTGAAAACGAAAGGTCGGCCGGCGGTATTCCGCTGCGGCCTTCACAAGTGACGGCCTAGCGGTGAGGGTCCGCCTCCTGCTCGTGGCGGAGCGCCCAGGCCACTCGATCCCGCAGGCTCTCGGGGACGTGATCACGGCACTTGGCGGCGAGCATGTGGCGTAGGTCAGCCTCGAAATCGAAGGCCTCGAGACATGGATGGCAGCTGTCCAGGTGCTGCGATATCTCCACACGCTTCTCGCTGGTCAGCTCCCCGTCGAGGAAATGGTAAAGGCGGTGAACCGCCTCCCAGCATTCATCGTGGACCGGCTCACCCATCACCAACCCCCATCCACGAATCGCTCCGTGCGTCCATCAATCCCGATCGCCTACTAGTCCGCGTTCCATACCAAACTCCAACAACGCCTTCTGGAGCGCCCTTCTTCCGCGGTGGAGGCGACTCATCACCGTACCGATGGGGATCTCCATGATGTCGGCGATCTCCCGGTACGAGAATCCCTCCACGTCAGCGAGCAGAACGGCCATCCGGAAGGTCTCGGGCAGCGACTCCAGCGCCTCCTTGACATCGGAGTCCGTGAAGTGGTCGAGGACCTCCTCCTCGGCGCTCCGCCCGGCGGTGGCCCCCTCCAGGCCCCCCAGCCGTCGGTAGAGGTAGAGGTCCTCGACGTCCTCGATCTCCGTCTGCTCCGGCCTCCGCCGACGAGACCGGTAGGCGTTGATGAAGGTGTTGGTGAGGATCTTGTACAGCCACGCCTTCAGGTTGGTGCCTTCCTGGAAGGTGTGGAACGCCCGGTAGGCCTTCAGGTACGTCTCCTGGACCAGGTCTTCGGCCTCGGCGGCGTTGCGCGTCATACGCAGGGCGGCCGTGTAGAGGGCAGGCATGAACTCCATTGCCTGGTCGGCGAAGGTCGCCTGGTCGGCCATCCCCAGCACAGTACCGTCCGCCGAAGGAGGACCCTCCTCCAAATTCGTCGACCCGCTCCGCCGGGCCCTCGCGACCGGGCACGCGCCGCCGGCTAGCGGCCGAACATCATGAGCCATTGCTCGGGGGTCTGCGGCCGGAACACGTAGTTGAGGCGGCGGGTCTCGCCCATGGTGGCGGACGGCTCGGCCGAGTAGAGGTGGCCGGGAAAGAGAACGGTGTCGTCGGGAACCTTGGCCAGACGGCGGGTCAGGCTGTCGTACATCGCCTCCGGGTCGCCACCCGGCAGGTCGGTGCGACCGCAGCCCTCCAGGAACAGGGTGTCGCCGGCCACGAGGCGGTTCTCCACCATGAAGCACTGGCTTCCGGGCGTGTGGCCGGGCGTGTGGAGCAGCGTCACGCCCAGGCTGCCGACGTCGACGACGTCGCCGCTGTCGTGGTGGGCGAGGAGATCCGAGACGCCGGTGGCCCGGGTCACCCACTGTGCCTCGTCGGCCTGTACGTGCACCGGTACTTCGCGGTGCTCCAGGAGCTCGCGCAGGCCCTCGATGCCGTGCCCCATGAGGTCACCGCCGACATGGTCGGGGTGCCAGTGGGTGACGAGCACGCCCGACAGGCGCATGTCGTCGCCGGCGAGG
The DNA here is from genome assembly GCA_005888295.1 of Actinomycetota bacterium. Classification (GTDB taxonomy): domain Bacteria; phylum Actinomycetota; class Acidimicrobiia; order Acidimicrobiales; family AC-9; genus AC-9. The sequence continues at coordinate 38,197 of VAWP01000014.1, read as the reverse complement.
AGGTCGACGAGGTCGCCCACGCCGTAGGCCGGATCGACGACAACGGCGTCGCCGGTCTGCCGGTCGCCGATCAGGTAGACGAAGTTCACCATCTGCCGGGCGACGAAGTCGCCGTTGGCGAAGTCGCGGCCGGCGAGAAGCTGGCGGAAGTACAGGCGGTCGCTCATGCGGAGGTCGATGGTAGGCCGGGGACGACCGGGCCCCGCTACTTCATGCCCGGCACGAACAGTCGGAGCAGCCGGCGCCCGAACCCGGCCTCGGGCTTGAGCTGCTCGATCTCGTGCTCGATCCGGCGCCGCTCGTCCTCGTCCGTCGACTGCTCGAGCAGCTGGCGGAGATGGCGGAGACGGTTCTCCGCCCACCTGCCGCCGTTGATGATCTGCGGCATGCGGACGAGCTTAGGCGTTGGCGCCGGCTCGTTGCGCCAGTGCCCCGCGGCGTGCATCGTGGGACATGAGTATTGCGGCCTCGGCCCCGGCGAGCGACGCACCCCCGGCGCCCCCGGAGCAGATCGACGCCGGGTGGCTGGCTCTCCGCCGCTGGATGGCGGACGATCTCGACGCACTCGTGGAGTCGGTCACGACCTCGATCGATCATCTGGTGCCCTGGATGACCTGGGCGTCCGGGTACGACCGCGAGGCAGCCCGGAGCTTCCTCGAAGGCAGCGGGGGTCCGTGGAAAGACCGTGACGACTTCGGCTACGCCCTGCTGGCCGCGGGCGTCGTCGTCGGGAGCGCGGGGCTGCACCGTCGCATAGGGCCTGGTGGTCTCGAGATCGGCTACTGGGTGGACGTCCGCCACACCAGGCGAGGGATCGCGTCTCTGGCGGCGGCCGCTCTCACCGAGGCAGGACTGGGCACGCCGGGGATCGACAGGATCGAGATCCACCACGACAGGGCCAACGAGGCCAGCAGCGGCATACCCGCCGGCCTCGGTTTCGCCAAGGTCGCCGAGCGGGCGGACGAGGTCGAGGCGGCCGGTGAGTCAGGCGTCGAGGTGATCTGGCAGATGACCGCAGCCGCCTATCCGACCAGCGTGGGCGCCGACGTGGTGGACAGGGTGGTCGGGCTAGCGGAGTTCGGGCGGACCGGGCACCAGAGCAGCCGGGCCATCTTCGGAGCGGCGGCACTCTGGCGGATGAGCCAGGAGCAGGCGGACGAGCTGCTCCCCGTCCTCCTGGAGGCGGGCGTCAACCACCTCGACGTGGCCGCCGCGTACGGAGACGCCGAGCTGCGGCTGGCGCCGTGGCTCCAGCGACATCGCGGCGACTTCTTCCTCGCCACCAAGACCGGCGATCGGGTCGGGGCCGACGCCCGCGCCAGCCTCGAGCGCTCGCTCGAGCGCCTGGGTGTCGACCACGTCGACCTCATCCAGCTCCACAACCTGGTGGAGGAGGACGAGTGGCAGGTGGCTCACGGTCCCGGCGGCGCCGTCGAGGCGCTGCAACGAGCCAGGGCGGAGGGCCTGACCCGCTTCATCGGCGTGACGGGGCACGGGCTGCGCATCGCCCGCATGCACCTGCGCAGCCTCGAGCGCTTCGACTTCGACTCCGTGCTCTTTCCGTACAACTTCTCACTGCTGGCCGACGACGCCTACCGGGCAGACGTCGACGAGCTGCGCGCCGTGTGCGGCGAGCGCCGGATCGCGACCCAGACCATCAAGTCCGTCGCTCGGCGCCGCTGGACCGGTGACGTCCAACCGCGCTTCAGCTGGTACGAGCCCCTGCCGAACGGTCCGGCGCTGGAACGTGCCGTGCAGTACGTGCTCGCCCAGCCACAGCTCTTTCTCATCACGTCGAGCGACGCCCGCCTGCTGCGGCCGATCCTCGAGGCAGCGTCGTCTCGCGTGCAACTCCCGTCGGA
>VAWP01000014.1:28592-36162 GCA_005888295.1 Actinomycetota bacterium | reverse complement strand
GAGTCCATGAGGATGCCGAGGGCGAGGCCGACGCCGATGGCCCGCAGCTGGCTTCCGCTTGAGCCGCTCCCCGCCGACAGGGCGAGCACGCCGAACGTCCCGGCCAGGACCAGGCCGGCCGAGGTGATCGTCGTGCCGGTGGCGCCGAGGGCCTCGGTGATGGCGTGGCGCAGCGGAAGGTCCTGGGCCTCCTCCCTGATCCTCGTCATGACGAGGATGTTGTAGTCCTCGCCCAGGGCCAGCAGGAAGATGAACATCAGGAAGGGCAGGAAGAAGATCAGCCCCGAGTCCCCGGCCAGGTCGATGAAGATGATGACGGCCAGGCCGAGGGCGGCCAGATACGAGAGGACCACGCTGGCGATGAGATAGAGCGGAGCGAGCAGGCTGCGCAGCACCAGGGCCAGGAGCACGGCGATGATGGCCACGGCGACGGGGATGATGGTCCTGAGGTCGCTGCTCGACACCTGGCTGATGTCGTAGGACGCGGGGGCGATGCCGGCCACCCCGCTGTCGATCGCACCGGAGGCGCGGGCAGCCTGGGTGGCGGCGGTGCGCATGGCGGGAGTCTGGTTGAGGGCCGCCGTGCTCTGCGGGTCGCCGACGGTCAACGACGCGTTGACCATCACGGTCCGGCCGTCGGTGCTCACCAACTGCGACGCCGCCCGATAGGCGTTGTAGGTGGTCGCCGGCACGCCCAACGCCGGTGGCGCGATCGCCGGCAGGGCCTGTGCGGGCCCGAGCGTGGCGTGCAAGTTGGCTAGCTGGGCCGGCGTGAGCATGGTCCCGTTGGGGTCGAGCGGGGTGCTGAGCGACTTGAACACCGAGGCGTGGCCCAACTGGTTCTGGAGCGGCACCAGCGGCGCGGGATCGACCCAGACCGAGGTCGGGTACGTGAACACCAGGTTGGTGGGGGTCGCTGTCGCCTGTGGGAAGTGGGCGGCCAGGGCGGCGTTGCCCTGGGCGGAGTCGCTGGACGGAGGCGGTGTCTGGTTCCCGAAGCCCGACGGCTTGTTGCCGAGCGCGCCCAGGGCCAGAAGACCGAAGACGACCACCCCGATCGCCAGCGTCAGACCCGGGCGTTCGACGGCGTGACCGGCGACGCGACCCCAGAGGCCGAAGCGATGAGGTCCGACCTTGGGCTTCGACGGCCAGAACACGGCCCGCCCGAAGATGGCGAGCAGCGCCGGCAGCAGGGTCAGGCCTGCGACGAGCATCAGGGCGATGCCGATCGCCAGCGGAACGCCGAGGCTCTGGTAGATGCCGAACGTCGCCAGCAGCAGGCTGAGCAGGGCGGCGATCACCGTCGCCGCCGAGAAGCTGATCGTCTCGCCGACGCGGGACACGGCCTTGACCACCGCGTCCTTCGGCGCCAGGCCACCCTGGATCTCCTCCCGGACGCGGAACACCAGGAAGAGCCCGTAGTCGGTGCCCGCCCCCAGCACGAGCACGATGAGCAGGACCTGGGTGAACAGCGAGACCTGCAGCCCCGCCGTGGCCGCCTCGCCGATCAGAGGTCCGGCGATGGCGAAGACGATGACGGCGGGCAGCACCGTGAGGATGGGCGCCAGCAGCGACCGGAACACCAGGAACAACAGGGCCAGGATGAAGACGATCGAGAACAGCTCGGTGCGGTTGCCCGCGTTGTTGGAGGCTTTCTGGCTGTCCACGCCGGCCGCGACCTGCCCGGCCAGATGGACGCTGAGACCCGGCGGGACGGGCTGGGCCTGTATGGCCGAACGCAGGGCGTCGACGAGGGTCTTGTCGGCGTTCATGCCGCCTTGCAGGTTGGCGAGCACCCGCAGCTCGATGGCCTGGCCGTCGGGCGACACCCCGACGAGCTGCACCGACTTCACGCTCGCCACCGCCTGGGTGGCGGCCTGGATGCGGGAGACGGCGGTCTGGTCGGCGACGGTGAGCTGGGAGCTTGCGCGCGAGGCGACGATGGGCACGGGAACGGAGTTGAGAGGCTGGAAGGGCGTCGCCAGCTTCGCCGCCTCGAGGCTCGGGGAGTTGGACGGCAGAAAGCTCTGGTTGTTGGCCTTGACCGCGCTGTTGAGCGTCGGCAGGGCCGCTCCCGCCACCGCGGCTCCGAGGATCCAGGCGACCACGATCAGGTAACGGAACCTGACGGAGAATCGGCCTATCGCGGCGAGGGAGTTCATGCGCCTGCTCCAGATGAAGTGGTCCGTCGCGAAGCGGCGCGCCCCAGGGCGACGTGCCGCCGGTCGCGACGAAACCTATCCGATCCGTCGGGCACCGCGCCCGCCAGTGGGCACCCGCATTCGGCGAGCGCTATCGTCCCTGGCGCCAGTGCTCGCGACGGCGAAGCCGGGGAAGGAGTCGACCGATGTCCGACACGGAGAAGCCTCGTTACCTCGGTCTGCTGAACACCATCGCCGTGGCCGAGGCCGCCGCCCATGCCTACCTGACGGAGTGGGCCGAGGTCACCGACGACCCCGAGGTCCGGCGGGTGCTTCTCACCGTGGCCGCCCGCGAGGGCGAGCACGGCATGAGCTTCGCCCGCAGGATCAACGAGCTCGGCTACGAAGTACGGGAGAAGGACTTCTCCGCGGCGAGGAAGGCCCTCGAGATCGTGCGTTCGGACCGGTCGGACCTCGACAAGATGGAAGCCCTCGAGCTGCACAAGCTCGACACCCGTGGCGCTCCCGACCTGTTCGACGACATCTTCAAGGACCATTCCATCGACATCCGGACCGGTGAGCTGCTCGGTCGCTACATCGCCGAGGAGCGCGACAGCGCCCGGCTGCTGCGGTCCTGTCACGAGTGCCTGCGGGCCGCGCGCAACGGGGACGATCGCGCCCGATCGGACAGGCTCGCCGGCATCGAGGCCAAGGTCGACGCCCTGGGCCGCTCGGTCGACGAGCTCCGTCAGATCGTGTGCGGCGCCAGCGTGGGCACCAACTCGAGCTGAGCTCGAGCTGAGCTCGAGCGGTTCGTGTCAGCCCGCCCGGCGTAGGCGCAGGGCCAGCGCGTCTCCCTGGCCGCCGCCGCCGCACAACGTGGCGGCGCCGAGCTCGACCTGCCGGCGGCGCATCTCGTGCAGCAGGGTGACGAGCATGCGAGCGCCGGTCGAGCCGAGGGCGTGACCCAGCGCGACTGATCCACCGTTGACGTTCACCCTCTCCTCGTCGGCGCCGAGCATGCGGGTGGCGTGCACAGCCACCGACGCGAAGGCCTCGTTGATCTCGATCAGCCCGAGGTCCTCGACGTGCGCTCCGGCCTTCTTGAGCGCCCGCTCCAACGCGATGGCCGGGACCGTGTGCAGGTACTCGAAGCGCTCGGCGCACATGCCGTGGGCCACGATCTCGGCCAGGGGCTCGATGCCGAGCGCGGCGGCACGCTCGGCGCTCATCACGACAGTGGCGGCTGCTCCGTCGGACAGCTGCGAGGCGTTGCCAGCCGTGATGGTTCCCTCCGGAGTGAACGCAGGGGCCAGCTCGGCGAGGGACCGGCTCGTCGTACCTGGGCGGATCCCCTCGTCCCTGTCGACGACGGTCGTCTCACCCCGCGGCCCCGGTACCGGGACCCCGACGACCTCGCCGGCGGAGCGGCCCGACTCCCAGGCCTGGGCGGCCCGGCGGTGGGAGCGCGCCGCCCATTCGTCCTGGTCCGCGCGCGTGATCTCGAGCGCCCCGTTGACCGAGTCGGAGGACTCACCCATGTGCTGTCCGGTGAAGGTGGACCACAGCCCGTCGTGGATCATCGTGTCGACCAGGTCCGCGTCGCCCATCCGCACGCCCCAGCGGCCGCGGGGCAGCACGTAGGGCGCCGATGTCATCGACTCCATCCCGCCGGCCACGGCGACGTCGATCTCGCCTGCCCGGATGAGCTGGTCGGCGAGAGCGACTGCCGTGAGGCTGGACAGGCACACCTTGTTGAGGGTGATGGCCGGCACGTGGTGAGGAATGCCGGCCGCCACCGCAGCCTGGCGGGCGGAGATCTGACCCGTCCCCGCCTGGAGGACGTGGCCCATCAGGACATAGTCGACACCGCCGGGGTCGACGCCGGCTCGGCGAACGGCTTCCGCGATGGCGACCGAGCCGAGGTCGACGGCCGAGCAGCTCCGCAGGGCCGAGCCGAACCGCCCGACCGGCGTCCTCACCGCGGCGACGATGACCGAAGGTGCCATGGCTGTGGATGCACGCGCCTCTCACTCAGCCTGGTGGCGAGGCTAGCCTGACCGTACCGACATCGCCCGGGGGGAGGCCAACATGGCGACGACGACGACGCAGTTGCTCGTCATAGGTGCCGGGCCCTACGCGCTGTCAGCCGCCGCCTTTGCCCGACGGCACGGCATCGAGACGGTCGTGCTCGGCAGACCGATGAGCTTCTGGAGGGACCACATGCCGGCACGGATGTTCCTCCGCTCGGGAGCCGACTGGCACCTCGACGCGACCGGAGTCCACACCCTCGAGGCGTACCTGGACGATCAGCAGATCGCCCCCCAGGACGTCGACCCGATCCCCGTCGGCGTGTTCGTCGACTATGCCGGGTGGTTCCAGCAGGCCGAGGGGATCGAGGTACGCGAGGACCTCGTCACAGGGCTGACGAAGCTCGACGGCCGCTTCGAGGCCACCCTCGAGAGCGGGGACCGTGTCGCGGCCGACGCGGTGGTCGCCGCACCGGGCCTCTCCCGCTTCACGACCGTTCCCGGCTGGGCCGCCGGGCTGGCTGCCGGGCGGGCGTCGCACAGCTGCGACCTGGTCCGTTTCGACGAGCTGTCGGGGGCGAGGGTTCTCATCGTGGGCGGTCGCCAGAGCGCCTACGAGTGGGCAGCGCTGATCGGCGAGGAGGGGGCCGAGCGCGTCGACGTGGTCCACCGTCACGACGTGCCGCGCTTCGACAACGTGAGCTGGAAGTTCGTCGACGAGTACGTCGACAACACCCTGCGTGTCCGTGGCTGGTGGCGTCACCTGTCGTCGGCCGAGAAGGACGCCATCTCGAAGCAGTTCTGGGAGGTCGGCCGACTGACCCTCGAAGGTTGGCTGACTTCCCGGCTGAGCAGTGTGAACGTCGTGCGCTGGCCCGGTACGGAAGTTGTCGAGGCCGATCCGAGACGCGACATCGTCGATGTTCGTCTGTCGAACGGAGAGCACCTGTCGGTGGACGCCATCGTCTTCGCCACCGGCTACAAGCCCGAGCTCGGCCGGGTGCAGTACCTGAATGGGGTGATCGACGTCGTCGAGACAGCCGACGGCTTTCCCGTCCTCGACGAGAGCTTCCAGGCCAGCCTGCCCGGCCTGTACCTGCCCGGCTTCCCCGCCACCAGGGACTTCGGTCCCTTCTTCGGCTTCGTCAAGGCCGCCCCGGCGGCGGCCACGCTGATCGTCGAGGACCTGCTCGCCCGCCCCTGAGGCGCTCAGAAGTGCCCCAGCACCGGGTGGGGGACGTAGGGCTCCTCGAGCTGCTGCATCTCCTTGTCGCTGAGCTCGAGCTGCTCGGCGGCCAGCGCGTCCTCGAGGTGACCGAGCTTGGTGGAGCCGACGATGGGCGCCGTCACGCCGGGCCGATGGAGTAGCCAGGCCAGGCCGACCTGGGCCGAGGGGACGCCACGCTCACCCGCGACCTCGATCACCCGGTCGACGACGTCGAAGTCGGTCGGCTGGCTGTAGAGATAGTCGGTGAACGGGTCGGTCTCCGAACGCGTCGTCCGCTTCTCGCCCTCGCGGCTCCGGGTCCCGGCCAGCACGCCTCGGGCCAGCGGGCTCCAGGGGATGACCCCCACCCCCTGATCGATGCACTGGGGGATCATCTCCCGCTCTTCTTCGCGGTAGACGAGGTTGTAGTGGTTCTGCATGGAGACGAACCTGGTCCAGTCACGACGTTCCGCGGTGTGCTGTGCCTTGGCGAACTGCCACGCGAACATGCTGCTGGCGCCGATGTACCTGGCCTTGCCGGCCCGCACCACATCGTGCAAGGCCTCCATCGTCTCCTCGATGGGTACCCGTGGGTCCCACCGGTGGATCTGGTAGAGATCGACGTAATCGAGCCCGAGCCGGTCGAGCGACGCGTCGATGGCGGACAGGATGTGCTTGCGCGACAGGCCGCCGCCGTTCTCGCCCGGGGTCATGGGCATGAACACCTTGGTGGCGACGACCGCTTCTTCCCGGCCGAGGTACTTGCCGACAAGGCGCCCGGTGGCGACCTCGCTGGCCCCGTTCGAGTACGTGTCCGCGGTGTCGAAGAAGTTCACGCCTCCCTCGACGGCAGCGCGGACGATCGGCTCGGCGGCGTCCTCGTCGATCACCCACGGCCGGTCGCTGTCGTTGCCGAAGCCCATCATGCCCAGGCAGACCCGTGACACCCGCAGACCCGTCGCACCGAGATTCACGTACTTCATCGAGCACCTCACAGTCGTCCAGCCGTCCGCTGACCCCGACGGGTCGACCCTATCGCCACCCCGGGTGGTAAGCCCACTAGACAGGGGCCATGAAGATCGGCGTTGTCTTTCCCCAGACCGAGATCGGCCCTGACGTGGATGCGGTCCGCCGGTACGCGCAGCAGGTGGAGGCGCTCGGCTTCACGCACGTGCTGGCCTACGACCACGTCGTCGGCGCCGATCCGGCCCGCCACCGCGGCTGGGCGGGTCCGTACGACGTCAGCACCACCTTCCACGAGCCGTTTGTGCTGTTCGGCTACCTGGCCGCGGTCACCCCGATCGAGCTGGTCACCGGCATCATCATCCTCCCGCAGCGCCAGACGGCCCTGGTCGCCAAGCAGGCGGCCGAGGTCGACGTCCTCAGCCGTGGTCGTCTCCGCCTGGGCGTCGGCCTCGGGTGGAACGCCGTCGAGTACGAGGCTCTGGGCAAGAGCTTCTCGGACCGCGGCAAGCGGCTCGGCGAGCAGGTCGAGCTCCTGCGCCGGCTGTGGACCGAGCGGGCGGTCGACTTCGACGGCACCTACGAGACGGTGACCGGGGCCGGCCTGGCACCACTGCCCGTGCGGCGACCGATCCCGGTCTGGTTCGGCGCCGCCTCTCCTCCCGCCTACCGGCGAGCCGGTCGGCTCGCCGACGGCTGGTTCCCCCAGGTGCCTCCCGGCCACGGCCTCGAGGAGGCTCGAGCCATCGTCGACGGGGCGGCACGTGACGCCGGCCGGGATCCCGGCGCCTTGGGCATGGAGGGTCGCGTGACCTGGGGTGATGGAGGGGCCCGAAAGCTGGCGGTCCAGGCCGCCAGGTGGCGCGACGCCGGTGCCACCCACCTCTCGGTCAACACGATGGGCGCAGGGCTCACCTCGGTCGACCATCACCTCGAGGTTCTCGAGTCGGCCATCGAGGCGGTCAGGCGTTGAAGGCCAGGGCGAGGCCGGGTCGGGGCCAGTCGAGAGCGACCAACCGACCGGTGCCGGACAACGTCGCGTAGGCCGTCCGGGGATCGTCGGGCGCGAAGCAGACGTTGGTCGTCATGGGATCGGGCAGGGCCACGTACTCGTGCCGCCCGTCGGGCTCGACGACGCAGAGACCCTGGGAGATGGCGGCGACCACCACGGCACCGCCGGCTTCCACGGCGAGGGAGTCGAAGTGCCCCCTCGTGGCGGCGACACACGT
>VAWP01000014.1:17692-28389 GCA_005888295.1 Actinomycetota bacterium | reverse complement strand
GTCGTTGGGGCCTCGCAGTGGGTGGCCGTCGACGTGGGTGTAGAGCCGCTTCGCCTCGCCCGTGTCCACGTCGACCCGCTCGATCCAGCCGCCCTCGAAGCCCGGCGGCTCGGTGGCGCCGGTGGCGATGTCGACCGGGATCAGCATCCCGGCTCGTTCGGTCCAGCGGAACCCGCCGTTGTTGCAGACGTAGGCCGCTCCGTCAGGACCGATGGCCACACCGTTGGGTCCTCCACCGAGGGTCGCGACCACCGACACGCGGCCATCGGGCTGAACCCGGCTGAGAGTGCCCCGCTTGATCTCCACGACGAGCACGCTGTGGTCGGCCATCACCACCGGACCCTCGGGAAACTGCAGGCCCGTCGCCACCTCTCGGAACTCCGTCATTCGCACCGTTCTAGTCCGCCGGGTCGATGGCCGGCTTGTTCGGCGCTCGCCTAGCGTTGGCGGCCGTGGACTACGACGAGCATGTGGACGCCGTCGAACGCGAGACGGCTGCGCTCGCGGCAGCATTCGGGGCCGCTCCACTGGAGGCCCGCGTGCCCACCTGTCCCGACTGGTCGCTGCGTGACCTGGCCGAGCACGTCGCCCAGGTCACGGCCTTTTGGACCCACATCCTTTGCGAGGGGATGGGCCGGCCCAAGACCCCCTACGCCGAGCGGGCCCCCGATCCCGGCGTCGACGCCTGGTACGCCGCGCTCGGTGCCCACCTGGTCGCCGAGCTCAGAGCGACTCCCCCAACGACAACCATCTGGACATGGGTCGAGCACGACAAGTCGGCCTGCTACGCCGCCCGGCGGTGCGCCAACGAGCTGGCTGTCCACCGCTACGACGCCCAGACCGCAGCCGGATCGCCGCAGCCCATCGCCGGTCCACTGGCAGCCGACGCTATCGAAGAGATCTTCGTGATGATCGCCGCCCGCGACGACCCCCACGACGGCGGTGGGCAGGTGCTCGGGGTGCGCGCCACAGATAGCAGGGACAGGTGGACGATCACCCTGGCCCCCGAGGGTCCCCAGCTGGCCCGCGGCGACGGCGACGCCGGTCTCACCCTGTCGGGCGCGGTCTCCGACCTGGCGCTGGCCCTCTTCGGGCGTCCGACCATCGGGCCCGTCGACCCGAGCGGGGACCGTGAGATCCTCGACGCCTGGTACCGCGAGTTCACCTTCGGCTGACTCCACCCGGGCCTGATCGCGACAAGAACGCGCTGGGCGACAACAGCGAGGGCAACCTGTAGCGATCAGACCGCGTTTCTGCGGCATAGACGCGACGAGAACGAGTCGGGACGCACGAGTCATCCAACTTGCAGCGATTAGCCCCGGCGAGCCTGACTCGCGGTCTACTTGGACGAGCGGGACGGGTGGGCGACATTGCTGCCGGCGGCCGCGGCCACACGCGCACGCCGGGTGAGGAACTCCAGCATGGAGGCGGCTATGGCCTCGGGCTCTTCGGCGGGAAGCATGTGCCCGCCCTCATCGAACCACACGATCTCACTCTGGGGTATCAGATCGTGCATGCGGTGCTGAACCTCCGGCGGGGCGAAGAGGTCCTTCTTCCCGGCGAACACCAAGGTCGGGGCGGCGACCTCCGGCAGCAGCGCCGCCGCCCGGTGATTGCGAAAGCCGCCGATCATGCGCCACAGCACCGAGAAGTCGATCTCGCAGATCTGCACGACGTGCGGCGCGATCCGCTCGGCCGTGACCTTGGGTCCGGCCACCTTGAGGGCCTGCAGCATGGTGAGCGCGGTCTCGGGCGCCGAGATGCGGCGGACCAGGGGCTGAAGGAAACCGAAAGGCAAGAACCGGAACAGCGCGTCGGCGACCGGGAACAGCCGGTCCAGCAGTGGCAGCCCGGCAAACGACTGGACCGGGTTCTCGAAGGTGCCCGCCACCGGGAGGAGGGCGGCGACGCGCGCTGGGGCCTGATGGTAGATCTCGAAGATGAGCTGGACGCCGATCGAGTGACCGGCGAGGGCGGCCTGCTCGATGCCGGCGTCGTCGAGCACCTCGATGAAGTCGGCGGCGACGCGCTCGACCGAGACGTCCTCGGGGCGAAGGCCAGAGGAGTTGAAGCCGGGCGGACGGGGCAGTCCCGACTGCCCGTGGCCGCGGGTGTCGACGAGCAGAGCCGGGTGGCCGGACTCGACCAGCACCGGCGCGATGCCCGACCAGTAGGTGTCGGTGCAGCTCCACCCGTTGACGAACAGGACGGGGACCTCGGTACCGTCGCCCACCACGGTGTAGGCGATCGGCGTCCCGTCCGTGGTCGTGATGAAGCGGTCCTTCGGAAAGCAGGCGTACTCCTGGGCGGGCGTCATACCACCATCTTCGCGGGTTCTGGCTGGGGCCAGTTCCGTACCAAGATGGAGGAGTGAGCGACCCGAGCCCGGTGGACGTGCTGCACGACTCGACCCGCCACGGCGAGGCACCCGGCCACCCGGAACGACTGGTCCCGTTTCGCCCGCTGGATCCCTCCAACCGCCCCAGCCCGTTCAAGTCCTACCCCGATCTCAGCGCGGTGCGCCTGCCACGCACGATCGTCAGATCGTCGGTGCCGGCCACCGAGGTGCTCTCGGGAGGTCACGGGCCGGCCGGCGCTCTCGACGACGAGCTGCTGGGAACGTTGCTGTTCCTCGCGGCGGGTGTCACCAGGTTCACGGCGGGTGGGCTCGGAGGGGAGGAGCGCGTGTGGTTCCGGACCGCCATGTCGGCCGGCAACCTCCACCCCGTCGAGCTCTACCTCGTCCGCTCTGGCGTGCACCACTACGACCCCCTGGACCACGCCCTGACGCCCCTCCGAGGCAGCGACGAGGTCTCCGACCCCGGGGGTGGCGCGACGCTCGTCCTCACCGGCATCCCCTTTCGTACCTGCTGGAAGTACGGGGAGCGGGGATGGCGTCATCTGTGGTGGGACGCCGGCACCATGGTCGCCAACCTGCTGGCGGCGGCAGCGGCCCACGGCGTGGCGACGCGGGTGGTGACCGCCTTCGCCGACGACGCCGTCACCGAGCTGGTGGGCATAGACGGCGTCGAGGAGATGCCCCTGGTCCTGGTCGAGCTGGGAACCCCCGCCGTCGCCGTGCCCCCGGCCGGCTCGCTGGACGCGCTGGCGGCTCGTACCTTGCCCGTGGCTCCACGGGTCCTGCGTTTCCCGCTCGTCGACGAGGCCCAGGCGGCCGGCGCCCTCGACCATGCGGGCGTCGCCGGTTGGCGCCGGGCGGCCACGGCGGTGTCGAGGCCCGCGCCCGAGGAGGTCGACCGGCCCGCCCGCGCCGTCGGCGCTCTCGGCGATCAGGCCGTCGAGGACGTCATCCTCCGGCGGGGCTCCACCCGGGTCTTCGGGACCGAGCGGGCCCCATCCGACCTGCTCGAGTGGACGGTGCCGGCGGCAGCGCGGTCAGCCGCCTTCGACGCGGCTCCAGGTGCCACGTTGATCGAGCACTTCGTGAACGTCCACGACGTGGAAGGCGTCGAGGCCGGCGGCTACCGCTACAGCGGCGAGGGGAGGTTCGAGGAAAGGGTGCGCGTGGACGACGTCCGTGCCGCCGGAGCCGGCCTGTGCCTCGGTCAGCCTCTCGGCGGCGACTCTGCGTTCACCGTGTTCCACGCCGCTGTCCTCGGTTCCCTGTCGAGCGCGCTGGGGCCACGGGGCTACCGGGTCGCCCAGCTGGAAGCCGGCGTGGTGTCGGGGCGACTGTCGCTCAATGCCTTCGCGCTCGGCGGTGGCGCCACCGGGCTCACCTTCTACGACAGCCTCGTGTCGCGCTACTTCCACACCGACGCGTCGCCGCTCTTGGCCACCGCGGTCGGCGTGCCCGACACCCCACCGGCGCCCAGTGGCTCGCCCGGTCTACCGGTGGAGCTGCGGGGGTACGGCAACGTCATGACCCGGCTGGCAGCCCGGCTCAGCCGATCGAGCTGACCGAGAGACGAGACTACGCGGCTCGTCGCACATCACGTCGCTGCGGTCGCAATTGCGGAGGGACCGCATTGCATGCAAAGCAGCGCAGCTCCGCATCGGCGTGCGAGAAATCCACGTGCCAGGCGAACGCTTCCCGTGAATCGCAGCGGGGGCACCGAAATGCTCTCCGAACCACTTGATTGCAGCTCCCGCAGGGATGCTTCCCGACGCCCATCCTGCTACCAGACCTTTGACGCATTGTCGTGCACGGCTGCCGCCCTCCGATCCCCCTGCCCCATGCGGGTCCCAGTGCCAAGCCGTATGTGAACCTGGTACCCCGTCACCAAAGGGACAAACCCCGGAGGGTCGGTACCAGGCCGGTTTGGCACAGGGAACCAGGTGGGTACGTCTATTTCACGAAAGATCCGGATGACGCGGCAATACACATTGCCGCCGTCCGGGACGCGGTGGCGGCTGCGGGAGGTCTCGGCAAATGGCGAATCCCTTCAAAAGGGTGCTGCGCGGCGTAGACCTCGCGCAACAGCGAACGCCAGTCCTCGCCTTCGTCAAGGGACCGGCCAAGGAGAAGGCCGCCGGGCGCGCAGTCCCTCCGCGCAACAGCGCGGTGGTTCGTAAGATCGGGCTGAGATGCTCGAGAGCCTTCGGTCGGTGCTCAGGTTCCGCCCCGTGGAGGGCGACCTCGTCACCAGACGCCTGGCCGGGGCCGCTTGCGTCGCCGACCTTCGGCGCATCGCCCGCCGTCGCCTCCCCAGGGGCGTGTTCGACTACATCGACGGTGGGGCAGAGGACGAGCGCACCCTGGCCGCCAACAGCGACGCCTTCGCCCGAACCACCTTCCGGCCGCGCGTCCTTCGCAACGTCGCCGCCGTGAACCCGTCCTCCACGCTGCTCGGTCGGCCTGTCCCGATCCCGCTCGTCCTCGCTCCGACCGGCTTCACCCGCATCGCCGATCCGGACGGCGAGCTGGCGGTCGCCCGCGCCGCCGCCGAGGCCGGCGTCCCCTACACCCTGTCCACGCTGAGCACCCGTTCGATCGAAGAGGTGGCGAGGGCGGGTCGCGGCCCGAAGTGGTTCCAGGTCTACGCCTGGCGCGATCGCGGCCTCGTCAAGGAGATGCTCGACCGCGCGGCCGGGGCGGGGTACGAGGCGATCGTGCTCACCGTCGACACGGCGGTGCTCGGGCGCCGTGAGCGCGACGTCCGGCGAGGCTTCACCCTCCCACCGAAGGCAGGGCTCGACACCCTCGTCGACGGCGCCCTCCACCCCAGGTGGACCTGGGGGCTGCTTCGCGGCGAGCCCATACGCTTCGCCAACGTCGTCGGACGCGAGGTGGGCGACGGTGCGACGGCGGCATCACTCGCCGACTACATCAACGCTCAGTTCGACCCGGGGCTGTGCTGGGACGACCTCGACTGGCTGCGGACGGTCTGGGCCGGCCCGATCGTCCTCAAAGGCATCCAGACCGTCGAGGACGCCCGCATCGCCGCCGATGCCGGCGTCGAAGCGGTCGCCCTCTCCAACCACGGTGGCCGCCAGCTCGACGGCGCACCCGCCACGCTGCACCTCGTGGCTCCGGTCGCCGATGCGGTGGGCGGCCGGCTCGAGATCATCTGCGACGGCGGCGTTCGCCGCGGCGGCGACATCGTCAAGGCCGTGTGTCTAGGCGCACGCGCCTGCATGGCCGGCCGTGCCTACCTGTACGGGCTCGCCGCCGGGGGCGAGCGCGGCGTCGCCAAGGTGCTGTCGCTGCTCGACGCGGACGTCCGGCGCACGATGGCCCTCGTCGGTGCCGACTCGATCGCCAGGCTCGACCGCGATCTCGTCACCGTCGCCCCGTCAGCGGACGGCCGCTGAGCCGGTGTGCTCGAAGCACCCCCCCGATCGCGTCAGATCTCAAGCACAAGGGGCGAGGGTGATCGAGCCCGTGACTACCCGATCACCCCGCAACCGACGTACGCGGGGCCACGTGGGGCCCACACGCAAACGCTCCATCGGGCAAGTTCTTGTTCCCATCCGACGCGTGGGAGAAACCTCACCGTGTGCACGTGTCGGGCGGCTACGGTGGGTCCAGGCAGCCGCGGCGGGCTGGCGATGCGTGGTCTGCGGATTCGTCGTGCGAGGCATCGAGGTTGGCGGGCTGCGCGCACGGCCGGGCTGACACACGAGGACGACGGAGAGCGATGAGAGAAGACACCTTCGAGCGGTCCCGATTCGCCGTTGTGATGCGGGGCTACGATCGAGATCAGGTGGACGCCATCCTGGAGGCGTGCGAGCGCTGGGCGCGCGAGGCACAGGCTCACATGGAGGGCACCGACGCCAAGGTCAACGAGACCGATCGCCGGGCTGAGACGCTGGAGGCCAGGCTGGCCGAGCTCGAGAGCCGCGGCGATCCGCAACCGCCGCGGTCACTGCGGACGCTGAGCGAGCGGGCCGAGCAGCTGCTGAACATGGCGCGCGAAGCGGCCGACGAGCTGCAGACCAGCGTCGAGGCCGAGGCGCGGACCGACAAGGAGCAGTCCGAGCGGGCGGCAGCCGAGCTGAAGCAGACGGCCCAGGCCAGGGCGAGGGAGATCACCACCTCGGCCAGACGTCATCAGGAACAGGCCGCCCCCGTCACCCAGGACACCAGAGAGCAGGCGGCCCGCTGTATCGAGGAGGGTCGAGCGGCGGCGGCCGCGCACGCCGACGCCATCCGGCAGCGCGCCGAGGGGCCCATACGCGACGTGCAGCGGGAGCTGGCGCGTCTCGAGGAGGAACGCAAGGCTGCCCTCGAGGAGCTCGCCGGGCTCCAGCAATCGCTCGACGATCTGGTCGCCGTCCCCTGAGCCCACCTCGAGCCGGCCCCGCCGGCCTCGTCCTGACGCCCGGTGCCAGCGCCGGACGGGAACAGTCGGCGCTGGTGGCCATCGACGGGGCGGCGACGACGCGGGGTGTCCTCGTCGAGAGGATCGACTTTCCGTACCGACTGGCCGGACGGCGCAGCCCCGACCCGCCTCACGTCCTGGTGGCCACCATCGGCGAGGAGGCAGCACGTCTCGCCCAGCGGGCCGGCGTCGGGCTGGAACGGATCGCACTCGGTGGTCGATCGCTGGGCGGCCGCATGTGCTCGGTGGCAGTCGCCGAGGGACTACCCGCGGCTGCCCTGGTGCTCGTCAGCTATCCGCTGCATCCTCCGGGCCGGCCCGAGCGTCTCCGAGACGACCACTTCCCGGCCATCGGCGTGCCGTGCCTGTTCGTCTCTGGCACTCGTGACGCCTTCGCCCGCCCCGACGAGCTGGAGGGCTCCACCGCGGTCATACCGGGCCCGGTCACCCACGTCTGGATCGACGGTGGGGACCATGGCCTGCGGCGTCGCGACGGCGAGGTGGCCGACGCCGTGGGCGAGTGGCTGGGAACCCTACGGCCGGACTAGTCCGTCCGATGGTCGAAAATGGACCCTTCTACCCATTTCGCTTCCCCGTGGGCGGAGCCAAGCTGGGTCTCGCCAGTCCGGAATGACAGCGAAAGCGCTGTTTGCCTGGGGGGAGATGCCAAGTGAGGGATGAGCGAGTCGAGGGAGAGGGCAGAGAGCCATCTTCGGCTGAGAGCAGGGCGCTCGGCGGGCTCTGGCAGTCCTCGTGGGGTCTGCGCATCAGCCTCGGACTGGTCGCCGTGCTCGTCTGGGTCGGTGCCACCTCGATGTCGTCGTCCCCGCGGCCTGCGACGGGCTCGCCGTTCTCGCCTCCGGTGACCACTCCGGTCGTTGCACCTGTGATCCCTCCTCCGACGACACCCTCGGCCGCCGACACGGCCACGGTGACGCCGAACCTGCCGCAACAGACCCTCGACATCACCTACGACTACGGTCCCGGCCCGCAGCCCGTGCCGGTACAGTCGCCGACCCCGTAGCTCCGACCTGGGACCCCGCTAGTCGCTCGAGCCGCGGCGCGGCTCGAGCCCGGCGGCTCGGTAGATATCGTCGATGACCCGCATGTTGGCGACACTGTCGGCGGGAGGCGTGAGCGGCGGCACGCCGCGCCGCACGGCACCGACGAACGCAGCCAGCTGGTACGAGTAGGTCGCGCCGCCGCGGACGCGATCTCGCCGGGTGCCCTTCGCGCTCTTGACGGTCACCAGGTTGAACACCTGCGGGCCGATCGGATTGAGGATGCGCATCCTGCCTCGCTCGCCGGTCACGGCTGCGCTCGACCTCAGGACGCTGGACGACCACATGGATGCGGTGACCCGTCCCGTCGTGCCCGCCCCGAACGACAGCTCTGCCTGCACGAAGCGATCGACCCCGGGAGTGCGGAGCCGCGCCGTGGCCTGGGTGACGGTGGGGTCCCGGCCGGCGAAGGTCCGCACGATGTGGACCGGGTAGCAGCCGGCGTCCATCAGGGCGCCACCGGCCAGGTCGAGCTGCCAGCGGATGTCGTCGCGTCGGAACAGGGGAAAGCAGAGCGCAGCCTCGACTCGGCGCACCTCGCCCAGCTCGCCACTGTTGATGATCTCGAGCGCCCGCGCCGCCAGCGGGTGGTACCGCCAGTGGAAGGCCTCCATGACGACGCGACCAGCCCGTTCGGCGGCGGCCGCGACCCGCTCGGCCTCGGGTGCGTTAGCCGTGAAGGGCTTCTCGCACAGGACGTGCTTCCCGGCGTCGAGCGCCTTGAGCGTCCACTCGGCGTGCAGGCCGTTGGGCAACGGGTTGTACACGGCGTCCACGTCGTCGTCGGCCAGCACCGCTTCATAGGTCTGGTGGACGACCGGTATGCCGTGACGCTCGGCGAAGACGGCCGCCCTCGCCGGGTCCCGAGCGGCGATCGCTCGCACCTCGGCCTCGGCCGACTCCTTCGCCGGCTTGACGAGCGCGTTGGGAACGATGCGTGCGGCACCGAGGCAACCGAAGCGAACGGGCTCCATGCTCGTGCTAGCGAGGCGATCCGGGCGCCACCAACGGCCAGGGCCGTTCCCGCTCCACGACAGCAGCCAGGTCCAGCAGCAGGGCGTCGCAATGGTGGCGACCGATGACCTGCATGCCGACGGGCAGCCCCTCCACCAGGCCGGCGGGAATGGAGACGGCTGGGTTGCCGCTGATGTTGGCGGGGATTGTGAGGGCGCCGTTGTTCTCGGGTCCGACGGTCTGATCGCCGACCTTGGTGTTGAGCGTGCAGTCGGCGGGATAGGCGACGTCGGGGTTGGTGGCACACAGGAGGAAATCGACCTGGTCGAACACGTCGGCCATGGCCTCGTTGGCGGCCGTGCGATTGACCTCGGCCTTGGCGACCATGTCGATGTTGAGCACCTGGGACGCCATCTGCAGCCCGAACGCCATCTCCGTGGTCAGGTCGGGAAGGCACCCGGGATAGCGGTCGCCCAGCTCACCGACCAGGGTGGCCAGGTTCGAGATGGCCCACTCGGCGCTGAGGCTGGGCAGCTGGACGGGGACGTCGACCAGCTGGAGCCCGGCATCCCGAGCGAGCGCCTCGCCCGCCTCGACGACCAGCTCCTCGACCTCCGCTCTCACGACGGCCGACCCCAGCGCGGGGGAGATCGCCATCCGCATGCCACCGAGGTCGTGCCGACCGAGGTCGCGCTCCCAGCCCTCGACCCGAGGCAGGCTGTACGGATCACGAGCGTCGTTGCCGTTGCACACGTCGAAATAGCGGGCGACATCGCGGACCGATCGGGCCATGCACCCGAGGACCACCGTCAGCGGGCCGATGACCGTCCTGGGTCCCCTAGGGATCCGGCCGGCGGTGCCCTTCATGCCGACGAGGCCGCAGAACCCGGCCGGGATCCGGATCGAGCCGCCGCCGTCGCCCCCGGTCGCAAGGGGCACGAGCCCGCCGGCAACGGCCGCCGAGGAGCCGGCCGACGACCCGCCCGTCGTCTTCGTGAGGTCCCAGGGGTTCCGGGTCACCCCGTGGAGGAGGCTCACGCTCACGTTGAGCCCCCCGAACTCGCTCGACGTCGTCTGGCCGACGAGGACCGCGCCGCTCCCCCGCAGCCGGCTGACAACGGTGGCATCCTGCTCGGCAACCCGGTCGGCGAAGGCGCGTGACGCCTCGGTCAGTGGCCAGCCCGCCACGGGGTCCAGCTCCTTCACCCCCATGGCGAGCCCACCGAAGGGCGCCGCCACGTCGGCCACCGCGGCGCACTCGCGGGCGGCCTCGGCATCCAGGTGGCAGAAGGCGTTGAGCTCGCTGGCGGCGATGGCGTCGAGGGTGGCCTCGAGCTCCTCCTTCGGAGAACGGTCCCCGGCGCGATAGGCATCGATGAGGGCACAGGCGTCGGCGGCCCATGGTGTGTCAGGCATGGCGGCAGCCTACGAGCAACCGTCGTCGCCGGTCATCCCCGGTTGCCGGAGCCTCCCGGACGAGCCGCTCGGAATGACGGCGCAGCCAGATCGGTTGTCACCAGTGGTCATCTGGCCGCCGACCCAAGGGGGCATGCCATGGCGACCGAGAGCAGAGGACGGGTGCGCGTGGAGAACGGGCCCAAGCGGGTCCGGACCTATCTCGGCGGAGAGCTGGTCGCCGACACGATCCGGCCCAAGCTGGTCTGGGAGGTGCCCTACTACCCCGCCTACTACATCCCCGAGCAGGACGTCCGCATGGAGCTGCTCAGTCCCACCGACCGCCGAGAGCAGTCACCCAGCAGAGGCGAAGCGCGCTACTTCAGCGTCAAGAGCGGGCGCCGCGTCGCTGTCGACGCCGCCTGGACGCACCCGGAGTCGCCCATGACGGAGCTCCGAGGCCTCGTCCGCTTCGACTGGGAGGCGATGGACGCCTGGTTCG
>VAWP01000014.1:0-17642 GCA_005888295.1 Actinomycetota bacterium | reverse complement strand
AAGGTCGCCGACTCACACCAGCCTCGTCTGCTGTTCGAGACCGGACTGCCCACCCGCTACTACCTACCGCAGGTCGACGTCCGCCTGGACCTCCTGCGTCCGTCGGAGACGACCTCGCGGTGCCCGTACAAGGGAACGGCCAACTACTGGTCCGTGGAGGCCGGCGACCAGGTGGTCGAGGACCTGGCCTGGGTCTACCGGACGCCGGTTCAGGAGAGCGTGAGGATCGCCGGTCTGGCCTGCTTCTACAACGAGAAGGTGGACCTGTACGTGGACGGCGTCCTCGAGGAGCGCCCGCACACGAAGTTCTCCTAGACGTTTCCTAGACGTCTGCTAGACGTCACCTGGACTCACTTGCGTCCAGTTCGCATCTGGGTCATGCTACGCGGCGATGGCCGTCCGCGACCGTTTGACCCCGGGCGAGTGGCGTCGGGTTGGGGGGATGGCAGCGTTCATCCTCCTCCTTCACGTCGTCGGCTTCGGCATCCTCGGCCTCCTCGTGGTGCCGGGCCACTACCACGTGGGGGCACGGGCCTTCGGCTTCGGCACCGGCGTGCTGGCCTACACCCTCGGCCTGCGCCACGCCTTCGATGCCGATCACATCTCGGCCATCGACAACACGACCCGGAAGCTGATGGGCGACGGCAAACGCCCGCTCAGCGTGGGGTTCTTCTTCTCCCTCGGGCACTCGAGCGTCGTGTTCGTGCTGGCTGTGCTCCTCAACTTCGGCATCAAGGCCCTCGAGAGCCAGGTGCAGAACGACACCTCCTCCCTGCACCACTACACCGGGCTGGTCGGTACGAGCGTGTCAGGAGCGTTCCTCTACCTCATCGCCATCCTCAACGTGGTCATCCTCGTGTCCATCGTCCGCGTGTTCCTCGAGATGCGCCGCGGTCGCTACGACGACGAGGAACTGGAGCGCCAGCTCGACTCGCGTGGCCTGATGAACCGGTTCTTCGGGCCGCTGGCCCGCCGCGTGGACGCGCCCTGGAAGATGTACCCGATGGGCCTGCTCTTCGGGCTGGGCTTCGACACCGCCACCGAGATCGCCCTGCTCGTGCTGGCCGGGGGCGCAGTGGCGAGCGGTCTGCCGTTCTACGCCATCCTCTGCCTGCCGATCCTGTTCGCTGCGGGCATGTCACTGCTGGACACGATCGACGGCTCGTTCATGAACTTCGCCTACGGGTGGGCCTTCTCCCGGCCCGTTCGCAAGGTGTACTACAACCTCACCATCACCGGGCTGTCGGTCGCCGTGGCCGCCTTCATCGGCACCGTCGAGCTGCTCTCGATCCTCGGGACCGAGCTCGGGCTCACCGGTGGCGTCTGGGACATGACGGCCAACTTCAACATCAACACCGCCGGCTACTTCATCGTCGGCATCTTCGTCGTGACCTGGATCGCAGCCCTCGCCATCTGGCGCTTCGGGCGCGTCGAGGCCCGCTGGGAGGAATCGGCGGCGCGGGCCCGTAGCGCCCGCCAGCCCGCCATGGCCGGATCTGGATCCCCGTAGATCGCTCAGGCCTCTGAGGCCCGGACCAGCGGGTACCGACGGGCCTGCACGACCACCAGCATCAGCGTGAGCGCGCCGAGCCCGGCGGCCCCCGCCAGCAGGGTCTGGTACGAGGCGACGGGAGCGAGCTCGGCCAGGACGATGGGAGCGGCGAAGCCCACGTACGTGAAGGCGTAGTAGACGGCTGTGAGCGACGCGAGATCGTCGGGACGGGCGATGCGCTGCACCTCGAGGAGGCCGCTCACCAGGCACAGTCCGTAGGCACCACCCAGCAGGAGGGCGGCGACGAGCACGAGCAGGGGGTTCTCCGACGCCGTCGCCAGAACGCCGACCACCAGGCCGGCGACGAGCAGGGCCAGGCCACCCGCAGGCCCCCGGCCGTCGGTCTTGGCGTTCAGGGGTCGCCCGACGGGTTGCACGAGGACGCCGATGGCCGCCGTGGCGCAGGCGACGGCGGACGCGAAGGCGACGGTGTCGCCGCGAGGATGGTTGCCGATGGCCCCGGGAAGAAATGCGAACGCGATTGCGGGTGCCGCGAACACCCAGGGTGCGAAGGGAACGACGACCCGGACGAAACGAGGGTGGGCGAGGTCGCGCACGCTCGCCCACCGCCGACCTGGCGCAGCCCACCGCCGGGCTGCATCCGCCACGGTCTCGGGCGCGCCCGGCAGCAGGAGCAAGCTGGCCGTCATGACGACGAGGTGGGGAACGTAGGGCAGCACAAGGGGATCGGGTCCCCACTGCGCCAGCAGGCCGGCGACGATCGGACCCAGCCCGAAGCCGAGCGACAGCGCCACGGCGGCACGGCGCGCTCCGCTCTGCTCGCTGCCGCCGGGGTCGTAGGGCGCCACGGAGAGCTCCTTCACCCAGGCCGTGCCGGCGGCGAACATTGCCCCGCTGGCCACACCGGCGAGGAACCGGCCGACGAAGAGCAGACCGACGCTGTGGGCGCCGAGCATCAGGACGGCGGTGGCCACCACCGAGGTCGCCGCCGCGGGCCAGGCGACCCGCCCCCGACCCCATCTGTCGGCCACGGGGCCGCTGACGAGCAGGGCGGGGATGAGCCCCAGGGCGTAGATACCGAAGATGGCCTCGGTCGTCGCCGTCGACAGACCCACATGCTGGCGGTAGGCGAGGATCATGGCCGAGAACTGGTTGGCGCCCCAACCCACGGCGAACAGCGCTCCCGCCACCCGGAGCCACTGGCGGCCGGAAACCGGGGCCGGCCGACGATCCGCGTCCAAACCTTCCCGACCGGTTGACGAGTTATGTGCTACAACATATTCTCTTTGTTGTGTCACGTACCTCAGATTATCCAATCCGGGGTGATGGAGCCACCGACATCGCAGCGGCGATCGAGACCGGCATCGTCGCCGGCTCCCTCGCGGCCGGTGCTCGGCTTCCGACCGTGCGTGACCTGGCCACAGACCTCGGGGTGAGCCCCACGACCGTGGCCAACGCCTACCGGTCCCTCCGCGAGCGCGGCCTGCTGACCGCCAACGGCAGGGGCGGCACCAGCGTGACCGCCATGCGCCCCCGGTCCGCCCGTCGGGTGGCGCCGCCCATCCCGCCCCACGCGCTCGACCTGGCGCGCGGAAACCCCGACCCCCAGCTGCTGCCCGACCTCCGTCCGGCGCTGGCGGCCGTGGCCGACGGGCTCGCCTCCACCGCCGGCCGGTCGCGCAAGTACGGCGACGGCGGCAACCTGCCCGCCCTGGTCGCCGCGCTCGAGCCCCGCCTGGCGGCCGACGGGCTCCCGATCGCACCCGTCACCATGGTCAACGGGGCGCTCGACGGCGTGGAGCTCGCCCTCCGGACCGTGGTCCACCCCGGTGACAGCGTCGTCGTCGAGGACCCGGGCTACTGCGGGCTCCTCGACCTCCTCGAGTCCCTCGGCCTGCGGGCGATCCCGGTGGCCACAGATGACGAGGGGCCACTGCCGGATGCCCTCACCGCGGCGCTGGCGAGACGACCGGTGGCCGCCGTGCTCACTCCACGGGCTCAGAACCCGACCGGCGCGGCGTGGTCCTCGAGCCGGGCGACGGAGCTGGAAGCCGTGCTCGCCACCCAGCCCCAGCTGCTGGTGATCGAGGACGATCCCCTCGCCGAGGTCGCCGACGAGCCGCTGCGGGACATCACCGCCGCGGGCCGCGACCGCTGGGCCTACGTCCGCACGCTCTCCAAGACGCTCGGTCCCGATCTGCGGGTGGCCGCCCTGCTCGCCGATCCGACCACCAACGCGCGCGTGGCCGCGCTGCAGCAGGCGACGACCGGCTGGGTCAGCTGGCTGGTGCAGCACCTGGCTGCCTTTTTGCTCGACGATGCGGACGCGGAGCGCACGCGCACCGAGGCCCGCCGGCGGTACGGCGAGCGGCGAACCGTCTTCAAGGAGAAGCTGAAGGAGCACGGCGTCGGGCGCTGTCGACCTACGGGTGGGCGGTGCGCGCGGGCGAGGTCTTCCGGCTCGAGAGCCCGCCGGGGCTACGCGTCACGGTGGCCGAGCTCCCGCTCGAGCAGGCCGGCCTGCTGGCAGCCGACGTTGCGTCAGCCATGGCCGCTCCGCGGCGCAACATCTCGGCGTAGCGGGCTTCAGGAGCTCGGGGCCGACCCTCCTCGTGGACGAGCAACGCCCGCATCACGGCGCCGATCGTAGAGGCGTCGAGACCAGGCTCACGGCAGGCGTAGGCAGCCGTCTGCTCCGACGACCGCCAGGCCGTCGGCGACGAGCGAGCCGGCGATTCGTCGGGCGCGAGCCTGGCCGTCTTCGGTGGTGGACCACCCTGCTGCGGCAGGCAGCTCCGTCACCGGCACGGGCGAGCGCCGGAGGGCGGCGACCAGTCGCCCCCTTCCCTGCCGGTCGGATCCAACGAAAGGCGTCTGGCGCCCGGCGACCCCTGCGGACCCCTCCACGGGATCGGGCTCCGGGCGGCCGGCTGCGTCCCAACGGCAAGAGCCGCGCCGACCCGCACCGTGTCGCGCCAACGGACAGCGCCCGCAGTCCGGGCGCCGCCGGGTGCACACCAGGGCGCCCAGGTCGAGCACCGCCTGGTTCCACACCCAGCCCCTGCTGGCAGGCACCAGTGAGTCCGCCATCGCCTGCGCTTCGGCGCGGGTGCCGAGTCGACGACCGGCGACAGCCCGGGCCAACACCCGAGCGGCGTTGGTGTCGAGGACCCCCACGTCCTGCTCGAAGGCGAAAGCGAGCACGGCCCGCGCCACGTAGGGCCCGACGCCTGGCAGCGCCTGCAGCGCACGAAGATCGGCGGGCAGGCGAGCGCCGTGGCGCTCGACGACCGTGACGGCCGTCCGGTGGAGGCTCACCGCCCGCCGGTTGTACCCGAGCCCCTCCCAGGCCCGCACGACGTCGCCCACCGAGGCCGCCGCGCACTCGCTCGCTGTCGGGAACCGCTCGAGGAAGTCCGCCCAGCGGGGAGCGACCCGTGCCACCTGCGTCTGCTGGAGCATCAGCTCGCTGACCAGCACGGCCCACGGATCTCTGGTCCTCCGCCACGGGAGGTCCCGTCGGGACCGCTCCGCCCACGCCAGGAGATCGCTCTGGAGACCCACGGCGCTCGACGATACCGAGCGACGCCCCGGATGGACCGCCGATCAGCTGCCGGTGGAGTGGCCGACCACCGAGTTGATGTACTGCAGCATGGGCCGGCCCGCGCCGTTGGGTCCGACGGGGTAGAAGCCGATCTCGAGGTGCGGTCCGGTCGACTCGCCGACGATCCCGTAGCCGACGATGGTGATCTGCTGGCCGTTGGCCACGTGGGCGCCCACGGGCACGAGATCGGGACCAGCGTGCCCGTAGTACACGGCCCGGCCGGCGAGCGGCCCATCGGTGATCTGCAACACCGGCGCGTTGGGACCGAAGCCGCTGATGCCCTCCCGGATGATGACACCCGGCCCCATGGCGAACTCCGGCGTGCCGCCGGGCGCCGTGTAGTCCACGCCGTCGTCGACGGTGCCGCTCTTGAGGTACTGCACCGGCAGCGGCAGACCCCCACCGCCGGTCGCCGGCGGCGTGGGCGTCGCCGACGCGGCAACGGCCGCCGGAGGCTGGGCGGACGATTCGAGCTGGGCCTTGGCCCTGGCCGCCTCCGCCAGCGCCGCCTGGGCGGCCTGCTCCTGCGCCAGGAGGCTCGCCTGCTGGGCCTTGAGCGCCGATCGGGCCTGGTCGAGGCGACGGACCGCGTCGCGTTCGTCACCTGTCAGTGACTGGAGGTACTCGTCGCGTATGGGCCCGTCGTCGGAACCGCTCCTGGCCAGGACGCTGCCGACGTTGGGGGCGCTGCCGTCGACGAAGGAGGCGACGGCGTCCTGGCGCAGATGCGATCTGGCCACACCGACCTGAGCCTCGGCCTTCGTCAAGGCCCCGGTTGCCGCGACCAGCTGCAGGCCAATGGCGTCGGCTCGCGCACTGTCGGCCGCGTACTGGCCGGCGAGCGCCTCGAGCGGGGTCTTGGGTCCGGTCTGGTGAGCCCCGGGGTCGTCAGAGACCGCGTCCGCGCCTGCGGGTTTCGCCGACAGGGCGAGGGGGTAGCTGAGAGCAGCCACCGCCGCCGCGGTGAGAGCTGCGCCCCTCCGGGTGAGCCTCAGAGCTGCGTGCACAACGAACGGGCAAGCTACCGGTGCGCTGCGAGAAGGTGCAAATCAACCTCAAGCAGATCGAGCAGAATTAGCTAGATCTGCTTCAAGCGGCCTGCCCGCGGCCCGGGTGAGACCGATGCCACTCTCGGCCCGGCGGGCTCTATGTTTCGCTCGGTGGGCCAGGACCATGGAGCCGGTATCGCGATCGGCCGGCGTGTGTTCCTGGGCATGGCGGGCCTCGGGGTCCTCGGGGTCGTGTTCGGGTCGAAGGTGCAGAGGGTCGTCGGCGACGCGCTCAGCCCGCTGACCTCGGGTGGCGGTGGTCTGGCGTCCATACTCCCCGGTGCAGACGGCTTTCGCATCTACTCGGTCTCCTCGACCCTGCCGTCCATCTCGACCTCGCGGTACCGATTGCGCGTCGACGGCCTCGTGGACCACCCCATGGTGCTGACCTTCGCCGACCTGCAGTCGATGCCCCACACGAGCCTGGTCCGGGACTTCCAGTGTGTCACCGGCTGGCGGGTCCCCGACGTCCACTGGGCCGGCGTCCGCCTGTCGGGGATCCTCGGCGCCGCCGGTGTGCAGCCCGCCGCCAGGGCGCTCACCTTCGAGTCGTACGACGGGACCGACTTCGAGAGCCTCACCCTCGACCAGGCGGGCCGACCCGACGTCATCGTGGCGGACCGCATGCTGGGCGGCCCGGTGACGAGCGAGCACGGCGGACCGGTGCGCCTCTTCGTAGCACCGATGTACGGCTACAAGTCGCTCAAGTGGCTCTCGGCCATACACGTGGTCGATCGCGTCTCCCCCGGGTTCTGGGAGCAGAACGGCTACGACGTCGACGCCTGGGTGGGCAGCTCCAACGGCCGAAGCGATGAGCGAACCAGCTAGCGACCGGCGCCTCGTCCGCTTCGACGTGGTCGAGCGGATCGCCCACTGGTCCCTCGCCGCGCTCTTCATCATCCTCATGCTCACCGCCGTGCCCCTCTACGTGGGCTCGGTGGCCCAGCTGGTGGGTCGGCGGGCGCTACTGGCCGAGATCCACTCCTGGTGCGGCGTCGCCCTGCCCGTTCCGTTGATCGTCTCGCTGCTCGGCCCGTGGGGCCGCAGGTTGCGACGCGACGTCCGTCGGCTCAACCTGTGGACGTCGGACGAACGTCGTTGGCTGCGTAGCCTCGGTCGCTATCCGGTGGTCGAGCCCGGCAAGTTCAACGCCGGACAGAAGCTGAACGCCGCCTTCACCGCCGGCGTGATCGTCGCCATGCTGGTGACGGGATCGGTCATGCACTGGTACAAGCCATTTCCCGTGGACTGGCGCACGGGCGCGACCTTCGTGCACGACGTCATCGCCTTCGCCGTCTTCGCAGTCGTGATCGGCCACATCGGCTTCGCCCTGACCCATCGTGACGCCCTGCGGTCGATGTTCGGCGGCCGGGTCAGCCGGCGATGGGCCAGGACCCACGCACCCGCGTGGCTCAAGGAGCTCGAGGTGGGCGAGGAGGAGCCCGCCCGGCGGGTCCCGGTCAGAGGTTCTTGACGAACCGGGCACGGGCCGGCTGCCGGTACCAGCCCAGCGCAGTCCAGAACGCCATCGCTCCTTCGTCGTCGTCGACCACGATCGCCGACAACCGGGCCGCGCCGGCGGCGCGAAGGCGGCTCACCGCCTCGTCGACAAGTCGATGGCCCAACCCTCGCCTGCGGTGGTCAGGGACGACCGCCAGGCGGTAGATCCCTCCCCGCCAGTTGTCCCAGGCGGCGATGACCGTGCCGACGAGGCGCCCGCCCTCCTCGGCGACGATTACGGCGTCAGCGTCGGCGGCCATGAGTTGCCGGACCCGTTCCGGGTCGTCCGTCGTCGTCGGCTCGGCTTCCGCCTCCCGCCACACACCGACAATGGACTCCGCCTCGTCGAGGCGCCCCGACCGCAGCGTCACCATCCACGGACGGTACCGAGGTCCTGCCCGAGCTGCATCAGCGGACGACGACGGCACCCGATGCCTTTGAGCCCGAGTGGGGACTCGAACCCCAGACCTGCTCATTACGAGTGAGCTGCTCTGCCGTCTGAGCTACTCGGGCGAGTGGGCGAGTATGACACGGGCGCGCCGGCGGACGAGAGCCTGACGAGAAGGGCCTCGAGCAGCAGGGTCTCGTTGGGGTTGTACTCGAGGGCCGCGTTGGCGTCGTTGACGGCACCAATGGCGTCCAGGGTGGCGGCCACCGCCGAAGCCGGTACGGCCGCCGGGGTCGCCGGGGTCGCCGGGGCCTGGAGCCGCTCACGGTAGGCGCCGGCCAGGGCCGCCAGGCCGAAGCGCAGCTCGTCCATCCGCAGGCGGCGCTGCTCGCGGCGGTGGCGGTCTTCGATCTCCCGGCGACCCGGCAGGCCGCGCTCTCCGACCATCTGGGCCCGCTCGACCAGCTCCTCCAGCTCCGCCCGCTGCCTCGCCCGCAGCGGCTCGAGCACCGCCTCGCCGTGGGCCAGCAGCTCGTCGACCAGCGTCATGATGGTCGCACCCGTGCCGTCGAGGCGCCCAGGCACGTCCTCCCACGCCCGACGCCGCTCGGCCGAGGTGGGATCCGACACGAGGAGCCGAGCCCGGTCCATGCGCCCGCCGGAGGACACCGCTGCAGCGGTCGCGGCCGCCTCGTCGGCGCCTTCGCTCACCAAGCGGGCCGCGACGGCATCAGGCGTGAGCGCCCTGAACCTGATCTCCACACAGCGGCTGGCGATCGTCACGAGCTCGGGAGCGAGGCGGTCGGCCAGCAGCACGAAGACCGTCGTGGGAGGCGGCTCCTCGATGGTCTTCAGTAGCGCAGGAGCGGCCCGGTCGACCAGGTGCAGGTCGACCAGCACGAGCACCTGGCGCTTGGCCTCCATGGGGCTGCGCGAGGCCAACCGGGCGACCTCCCGGGCGTCGTCGACGGTGATGAACGGCCCCGCCCGCTCCCGCACGACGAGGTCGGGATGGGTGCCGCCGACAACGCGCCAGTGGCACCCTTCGTCATCGTCGGCCGTACAGAGGAGCGAGGCAGCGAACGACAGCGCGGCGCGGCGCTTTCCTGTACCCGGCGGACCGACGAGCAGGTAGGCGTGCACGGGTGATCGCGCCGCGGCGCGCAGCTGCGCCACCGCTTCGTCCTGGCCGATGACGTCGTCGTACAGCGCGGACACGTCAGGTCCGGCCAGGTCCGGCCCGCGCCGGGTCGGCGGGCGCGCCCAACCGCTCGGTCACCACGGCCAGCACCCTACCGGCCACCTCGGTCGCCTCCCCCAGCCCGTCGACGACGGCCCACGTGGCCCGGTCGGCGGCGGCCAGTGCGTGATAGCCCGCCGCCACCCGCTCGTGGAAGGCGACGTCCTCCCGCTCGAGCCGGTCGAGCTCGCCGCTCAGCCTGGCCGCCGCGGTCTCCGGCGGGACGTCGAGCAGCACGGTCAGGTCGGGCGACACGCCCCCCGTCGCCCATGACGTCAACCGCCTGAGCTCGTCCACGTCCAGGCCGCGCCCGAAGCCCTGGTACGCAAGCAGCGAGGCCGAGAAGCGGTCGGTCACCACCCACCGTCCTGACAACAGTGCCGGCTCGACGACCTCGCTCACGTGCTGGGCCCGGTCCGCAACCATGAGCAAGGCTTCGGTCCGGGCGTCGATACGACCCGTGTCCTGATGCAGGAGCAGGGCGCGGACTCGCTCGCCCGTGGCGGTGCCCCCCGGCTCCCGGGTGAGCACTGCGCCCAGGGCCTCGGCGAGCAACCTGGCCTGGGTCGACTTTCCCGACGCCTCCCGACCCTCGAGGGCGATCAGGCGACCGCGAGCAGCCACGGCGTGCGGCTCGCGCTCCGGCGGCACCGGCTCACGACCGGGTGCGCGTCGCCGTCCGGCCGGTGGCGCCGCCCGTCTTGCGGGCGGTCGCCTTCTTCTTGGTGGCTGCGGCCTTCTTCGTGCCGGCCTTCTTGGCCCCCGCCCTGCTGGCTCCCGCTGAGTTGGTCGAGGCCGCCGCCTTCTTCGTCGAGGCCTTCTTGGCGGCCTTGGTCGACCGGCGGGCGCGAGCGCTCTTGCGGGGCGGAGCCGGTCCCGCCGCCCGCTTCTCGGCCAGGAGCTCGGCGGCGCGTTCGGGTGTGAGCGAGTCCGGGTCGTCGCCACGACGAAGCGACGCGTTCACCTCGCCATCGGTCACGTAGGGACCAAAGCGACCGGACCGCAGCACCATCGAGCCCCCGGTCGTGGGGTCCTCACCGAGCTCGCGCAGGGGCGCGGCCGCCGCACGCCGGCCGCCCCGCTGCTTGGGCTGGGCGAAGATGGCCAGGGCCTCGTCGAGGGTGACGCTGAACAGCTGCTCTTCGGCGGACAGGCTGCGACTGTCGTCGCCCTTCTTGAGGTACGGACCGAAGCGCCCGTTCAGGGCCAGGATCTCCGCCCCGTCGGAGGGATCCGTCCCCACTACCCGGGGCAGGCTCAGCAGCCGGAGCGCATCGTCCAGGCTCAGTGTGTCGGGCGACATGGTCTGGAACAGCGACGAGGTGCGGGGCTTGGTCTTCGATCCCGGGTCGCCCTCTCCGAGCTGGACGTACGGCCCGTAGCGACCGGCCCGCACGAGCACCGGGAGGCCGCTCGAAGGGTCCTGGCCGAGCACCCGGTCGCCGCTGGGCGCCGCCAGCAGCTCCTTGGCCCGCTCGACCGTGAGCTCGTCGGGAGCCACGTCGTCGGGAACCGAGGCCCGATCCTCCCCGCGCTGGACGTAGGGCCCGTAGCGGCCGACGCGGAGCATGATCTGCTCGCCACCGCCGTCGAGCCCGATCGGTATCGAGTTGACCTCCCGGGCGTCGATCTCGTCGAGGTGCCCCGAGACCGTCGCTTTGAGACCGGGCTTGCCGTTGCCGAAGTAGAAGCGGCTGAGCCAGGGGATCGCCTCCTCCTGGCCGTCGGCTATCTCGTCGAGGTCGTCCTCCATGCTGGCCGTGAACCCGTAGTCGACCAGATCGGTGAAGTGGCGCTCGAGCAACCCGACCACGGCGAAGGCGATGAACGAGGGGACGAGCGCGCTCCCCTTCTTCCAGACGTAGCCACGGTCCTGGATGGTGCTGATGATCGTGGCGTAGGTGGACGGCCGGCCCACGCCGAGCTCCTCGAGGGCCTTGACCAGAGACGCTTCGGTGTAGCGGGAGGGCGGCTGCGTGGCGTGCGAGCGCGCCTCCAGCGCCTCCTGGTCCACCGCGTCATCGGCGGCCAGCCTCGGGAGGTGCACCTCCCGGTCCTCGAGCTCGGCCTCGGGGTCGTCGGCGCCCTCCACGTAGGCCCGGAGGAACCCCGGGAAGGTGATCACCTTGCCGCTGGCGGCGAACTCGGCCCGCTCACCCGCTGCGGGGGTGCCGTTCGCCGATGCCGCCACGCCGGCCAGCCGCACCTGCACGCTCATCCCGTGGGCGTCGGCCATCTGCGAGGCGACGGTGCGCTTCCACACCAGGTCGTACAGGCGCGCCTCGTCCTGCGACACCTCGCTCGCCACCTGATCGGGCTGACGGAACGACTCGCCCGCCGGACGGATCGCCTCGTGCGCTTCTTGCGCGTTCTTCACCTTGCGGTCGTGGCGGCGGGGCTGGGGCGGGACGTACTCGGCTCCGTACAGCGCGGCGGCCTGGTCGCGCGCCGCGGTCACGGCCGTGGTCGACAGGGCGGTCGAGTCGGTCCGCATGTAGGTGATGTAGCCGTTCTCGTACAAGCGCTGGGCGGTCTGCATGGTGCGCGCCGAGCTGAAGCGGAGCTTGCGTCCCGCCTCCTGCTGGAGCGTCGACGTGGTGAACGGTGCGTAGGGAGAGCGCTTGAACGGCTTCTCCTCGACCGAGGTGACCGTGAACGAGGCGTCGCCCAGCCGCGCCACCAGGTCCCTCGCCCTGGGCTCGTCGAGCAGGACCAGTCCCGACGAGCCCTTCGGCGTCCGCAGCTCCCCCGTCTCGGAGAAGTCCTTGCCAGTCGCCAACCGCTTGTCGTCGAGGCTGACGAGTGTGGCGGAGAAGGGCTGCGCGTCGCGCGAGAACCGGCCTTCCAGGTCCCACCAGCTGGCCGAGCGGAAGCGGATGCGCGCCCGCTCGCGCTCCACGAGGATCCGGGTGGCGACACTCTGTACGCGCCCTGCGGACAGCTTGGGGAGCACCTTCTTCCAGAGCACGGGTGACACCTCGTAGCCGTACAGACGGTCGAGGATTCGACGCGCTTCCTGGGCATCGACCAGCCGCCGGTCGAGATCCCTCCAATCGTCGACCGCCTGCTCGATGGCATGGCGGGTGATCTCGTGGAACACCATGCGCTTGACCGGGACGCGTGGCGCCAGCACCTCC
The DNA here is from genome assembly GCA_005888295.1 of Actinomycetota bacterium. Taxonomy (GTDB): domain Bacteria; phylum Actinomycetota; class Acidimicrobiia; order Acidimicrobiales; family AC-9; genus AC-9. Next base: position 5,211 of record VAWP01000014.1, on the reverse strand, counting down.
ATCAGGTGCCAGGCGATCGACTCTCCCTCCCGGTCCTCGTCCGTGGCCAGGTACACCTCGCTGGCGTCGCGCAGCAGGCTCTTGAGCTTGCTGACCTGCGCCTTCTTCTCCTTGGCCACGACGTACAGCGGCTTGAAGCCGTTGTCGACGTCGACGCCGAGGCGCGCCCACGGCTCGGCCTTGAGCGCGGGGGGCACGTCGGCCGCGCTGCGGGGCAGGTCGCGGATGTGGCCGATCGACGACTCGACGACGACGTCGCGCCCCAGGAACCCCGCGATGGTCTTGGCCTTGGCGGGCGATTCGACGATTACGAGCGGTTTAGGCATGACTGGACCCAGGCTGGGATGACGGCCGGGTTATGTCAATCCCCTCGGCCGCCCAGACGACGGTACCGGCCTCCGGGTGCCCTGACGTGCAGGTCCCGGGCAGCGTCCGTCCGAGGCGGCGAAAAACCCGTCCTGAGCTGGTGTCACGTCTGCCTGCCCTGCTGGCCGACAGCCGGCGCTGACGGCGGTGATTGGAGCCGGCCCTTGACCTCCAGGAGCCGGTCCCGCAGGTCGTGCTCCTCCTGGCCCAGGTCGACGACCCACTGGTCGATGGCGGCGCTGAGGGAGGCCTTGGTCTGGGCGCGTGGCACGGCACCGGCGCCGGCGGGAGCGCCCGCTGCGACCTCGACGGGCTCGCCGGCAGGAGCTCCACCACCCACGCCTTCGGTCTTGCGCTTGGAGAAGGCGATGGCGCCCAGCAGCACGGCCAGGGCGATCGCCGCGATCGCGTAGCGCGCCGCCGTGTTGTGACGCTGGGTGATGACGAGGGGCAGGATGAGCAGCGACACGAGGTTCATGACCTTGATGAGGGGGTTGAGGGCGGGGCCCGCGGTGTCCTTGAAGGGATCGCCGACGGTGTCGCCGATGACGGCGGCCTTGTGGGCCTCGGAGCCCTTGCCGCCTTCGTGGCCGTCCTCGATGTACTTCTTTGCGTTGTCCCAGGCGCCGCCGGAGTTGTTCAGGAAGTTGGCCATGAGCTGGCCCGTGAGGATGGCCGCGGCCAGGAAGGCGCCGAGGGCCAGGTAGTTGATGCCGAAGCCGATGATGATCGGAGTCAACACGGCAAGCAAGGCGGGAGTGGCCAGCTCGCGTTGCGCCGCGGCGGTACAAATTCCGATCACCCGTCCGTACTCGGGCTTCTCGGTGCCGTCCATGATGCCGGGGTGCTGGCGGAACTGCCGACGGACCTCCTGGACGACGGTGCCAGCGGTCCGGCCGACGGCCCGGATGGCGAGCGCCGAGAACATGAAGGCGACCGACCCGCCGATCAGCAGGCCGATGAACGTGGTCGGGTTGGCCACGTTGATCTGGGTCAGGGCGTGATTGAACAGCGCCGAGCCTGTGGCCCCGATGTTGAGCTGGTTGCCGATCGTCTCGATGAACGAGGCGAACAGGGCGACGGCTGCTATGACCGCCGAGCCGATGGCGACGCCCTTGGTGATGGCCTTGGTCGTGTTGCCGACGGCGTCGAGGCTGACCATGACACGCTCGGCCTCCCCGCTGAACTCGCCGGACATCTCGGCGATGCCAGCGGCGTTGTCGGCCACCGGCCCGAAGCTGTCCTCTGACACGACCATGCCCGTGGTCGACAGCAGCCCGATCCCGGTCAGGGCCACGAGGTACAGCGAGAACTCGATGTTGCCGTTGCCGAGCCCGACGGCGATGGCGATGGCGATGGCGATGGCGATGATCGCCCACACCGTCGACTCGAGCCCGGACGAGATGCCGGAGAGCACCGTCGTGGCCGGACCGGTGCGCGCCGACTCAGCGATCTCGCGCACTGGCGATGTCTCGGTGGAGGTGAAGTACTCGGTGATGCGGCTGGCCGCCTGGCCCAGCACCACGCCCGACAGCACGGCCCAGAAGATCCGCAGGTTGTGGGCGTAGAACTGGGCCACCAGGAACGTGCCGGCGACCGTGAGGACGCCGGCGGTGGCGAAGCCGCGGTTGATGGGCGCCATGGCCGTGCGGTCCTGGCTCGACGCCCGGACGATCAGGATCCCCACCGCAGAGGCCAGGATGCCGATGGTCACGACGATGACGGGGAATATGACGCCGACGGCGGGATTGCGCCCGATGGAGCGGAAGGCAGCGAAGCCGAGGATGAGCGACGCGATGATGGTGATCTCGTAGGACTCGAAGAGGTCGGCGGCCATGCCCGCGCAGTCGCCGACGTTGTCGCCCACGTTGTCGGCGATGGTCGCCGGGTTGCGGGGGTCGTCCTCGGGAATGCCGGCCTCGACCTTGCCGACCAGGTCTGCGCCGACGTCGGCGGCCTTGGTGAAGATGCCGCCGCCGACCCGCATGAAGAGCGCGATGAGCGACGCGCCGAACCCGAAGCCCACGAGGACCGACGTGGCGGTGTTCTGGAAGATGAGCACGATGGCGGCGGCCCCGAACAGTCCCAGGCCCACACAGAACATGCCCGTGATACCGCCGGTCCGGAAGGCGACGCGCAGGGCGGCGGGGAGCGAGCCACCTCGCGCCGCCGCCGTGGTGCGGACGTTGCCCCGCACCGACAGGTTCATGCCGATGATGCCGGTGATGCCCGAGAAGGTGGCGCCCACGAGGAAGGCCAGCGCACGCCACAGTCCGGACTCGCCGAAGCCCAAGGCGACGGAGCCGTCGGGCCGCACCACCTTGGTCGCGGTGAGGAACACCAGCACCGCCAGGGGCACGACGATGATGAGGATCACCCGGAACTGCCGGCGCAGGAAGGCGACCGCCCCCTCCTGGATGGCCCCGGCGATCTCGCGCATGGTGGCCGTGCCCTGATCGGCGGCGAGCACGCCGCGCATGAGGAAGATCCCCACGCCGATCGCGGCGAGACCGGCAAGGAGGGCGAAGACGAGCCAGACCTTCTCGCCCCCGCCCAGGGTGAAGGCCTGATAGCCCCCTTCGCTGGCGAGGGTGTGCGTCATGCCAGCTGCTCCTTTCTGTGCTGCTGTCCGTGCTGGCGGGACGGCGCTGGCGGCGCGTCCCGCTCGTCGATCTTCACGTAGATCTGGTTGGCCACCCGGTGCCCGATCGTCCGGTCATGGCCGTCGACCCGGATCACCAACGGTCCGTCGAAGGGGTGCTTCTCGCGCACCTCGACCCGGACGCCCGGTCGCAGGCCGAGCGTGTCGAGAAACGCCACCACGGCGGGGTCCGTCGAGCCAGGTACCGCCACCTCGGCGAAGTCACCGGGCTCCAGGTCGTAGAGCGGGGGCATCTCGGGGATGTACCCGACCTCGGGCTCGGGAACCGGGAAGCCGTGGGGGCAGGTCGACGGCCGGTGCAGGGCGACGAAGAGGCGGTCCTCCACCTCCTGGGGCAGCTCGTGCTCGAAGGAGGTGGCGAGCCTGTCCGCCTCGTTCCACGGGTAGCCGAGCATGTCCGAGAGGAATCGCTCCACGATCCGGTGGCGGCGGATGGCGGCCACCGCCGCCTGCCGGCCCGCCGTCGTGAGCTCGACCCCCCGGTACGGACGGTGGTGGGCCAGGTCGCGCTCGGCCAGCCGCTTGACGGCGGCCGTCGCCGTGCCCGGGCTGACGCGCAGCGCTTCGGCCAGTGCACCGGTGTGGGTGTCCGAGCCCGCCTTGGTCAGGCGGTACATGGCCTTCAGCGTCTCCCGCTCCGATCTCGACAGTTCCTGGTCCATGGATTCGGCTCGGCGCAAGCTAGTTTTTGCCGCCCAAAAAGGTCAAGCGGGGCGCGGAATCCTCGGCTCGATCGGCGCGGGCGATCCGACCCGGCGCCTCGTCGCCGTTCTTCGAAATCGGCGCCGAGGCGTCGTGCCGCTCCCTCGGCGCTCTCCGGTCGTCAGGCTTCGATGTCGGAGCCCTCCGAGCCGCCGGGGGCGATGAGCTCGTAGTCGGGGCTGAACATGGCGAGCCGGCCGCCTTGCTCGCCGACGGTGCCCTCGGCCACCAGGCGGGCGCCGGGCTCGATACCGGCCACCCTGCGGCGACCCGGGAACACCAGGGTGAGGCCCCCGCTGGGATCGACCAGCTTGCACAGCAGGCTGGGAGAGACAGAGGAGGGCTGGACCGATACCGACTTGACCCGTCCGGCCACCCGGGCCCGTTGCCGCCACTGCACCTGCCCGATGGGGGTCGTGCCGACGAACGGTTGGGCCGTAGCCGCTGTCCCCCCGCCGGCCGACTGGCGGACCCGGCGTCGGCCCTCGGGACGCAGGGTCGGGACGCGAGGTATGCGACGGGTGCCCACGCCCTTCCCGACCTGGAAGGGGACGATCGTGGCCCGCGCGTTGGGGAGCTGGTCGATGGTCTCGGCGATGCCGTCGGCGGTGCGGTCGTGGAGCAGGCGCGTCCACTGCTGGGGGTACAGGCGCCGAGGAAGCAGGACCGTAGCTTCGGTTCCCTCGGCGCTGAGGGTCTCGGCCACCATCTCGAGGATGGCTCGGCGCAGACGCCGGTCGGGGACGTCGACCAGCTCCAGCGCCAGCCCCGCCATCCCGAGCCGCGACCACTCCTCCTCCAACAGGCTGGCGGCACGCTCGTCGAGGACGAAATGCACGAGGCGGAGCTGGTCCGGCCCCAAGGTACGGGCGTACTGGATGGCCTTGACGGCGGCAAGGTCGAGCCGGTCGATGAGGACGAAGACCATGTGGCGTCGCGGAACCGGCACATGGGCGAGCGCCGGTGCGCCCTCCTCGAGCTCGGCCTCCTCGTTGCGGTACTGGCGGTTGAGACGGATGAACACGAAGACCAGCGCCGGTAGGAGGACGACGACGAGCCAGGCTCCCTCGGTGAACTTGGTGACGACGATGACGATGTCGACGATGAATGACAGCACGGCCGCGGCGCCGTTGATGAAGAGCCGGTGCCGCCACCCGGGCTCCTTGTGAGTGAGGTGGTGCTTGACCATCGCCGCCCCGGCCATGGTGAACCCGGTGAAGACGCCAATGGCGTAGAGCGAGATGAGCGAGGCGACCTGAGCTCCAGTGACCAGGAGAAGGGCCACGGAGAAGACCGTCAGCACGATGATGCCGTTCGAGAAGACGAGCCGATGGCCCCGGCGGGTCAGCTGGCGTGGGAGGAACGAGTCCTCGCCGACGAAGCTGGCCAGGAAGGGGAACCCGGTGAAGCTGGTGTTGGCCGCCAGTACCAGGATGAAGAGCGTCGCGATCTGGAGGAAGTAGTAGAGGAAGGTGCCCAGC
>VAWP01000013.1 GCA_005888295.1 Actinomycetota bacterium | reverse complement strand
TAGCGGTACAGCCCGTGGACGAGGTCGGAGATGTCGGACTGACGGGCCAGCAGCACCCGCATCACGTTGTCGCCCTGGCCGAGGAGGATGTTGATGTCGGGGCGGTAGGTCGACAGCAGCTGGGCCAGGTTGTCGGCCAGCGGCTTCAAGGTGGTGAGGAAGGCCTGGTAGGTGGCCTCGGCCTGGTTGAACACGGGCAGGCCCACGTTGTTGGCGGCGGCGATGGCGTTGAGGTTGGACGCCGTGGGGGTGAAGGCGGCCTGGAAGCGGTTGAAGGCGTCCAGGGCGTTGGTCTGGGCGTTGATGGTGTTGGAGTACAGGTCGGCCAGCTGGGTGCCGGTGTCGATGCTCTGGGCGATGGTCGGGCCCAGGTTCTCCGAGGCCTGGGTCAGCTCGGAGATGATGGTCTGCACGTCGGCGGGGTTGAGGGACTGGAACAGCGGCACCGTGGAGTTGATGAAGTCCTGCACCTGGTCGGTGGTGGCGGTGTGGGTGATCTGGCCCCCGGCGCCCAGGTAGGGGCCGGTCTGGCCGTTGGGGAAGTCCAGGCTCATGATCTCGCTGCCGAACACGCTCTGGGGCTCGAGGGTGGCGGTGGCGTTGGCGGGGACCTTGAAGCCGGGGTTGATCGTGAAGCGCACCTGCACCTGGCGGTCGACCAGGGACCAGGACTTGATCTTGCCCACCTGCACCCCCCGGTAGTCCACCTCCGAGCCGGGATGCACGTTCTGGCCCAGGTGGGGGAAGGTGGCGCTGAGCGGGTAGGCCGTCGAGAAGAAGTCGTAGGCCCCGCCCACCGCCCGGTACACCACGGCCAGCGTGGCCACGATCACGGCAATCACCAGGACAAGGCGCGGGCCGGGACGTACGTACCGGTTCACCCGCTCCCTGAGCTCACTGTCTCCGGCCATACGTCAACTCGCGGCGATAACGACCGAAACAGCGGTGCTCCAGCTGGCCGCCCGGGTCGATTCGTCCCTCCTGGGGGTCTCTACCCGGTCGGGAAGATGCCATCACCGTGGCACGCGTCACAGACCGCCGTGATGGTGGCGCGAGCTGCGCTCGACTGGGGAGTGGTCGGACCGGCTACTCGCTACCCCAAGTGTGCGTGACCACAGGATGACCGAGAGCGACCCGTCTCGGTCCTGTACCTAAACCTCGTCCTCGTCCTCGTCCTCGGTCTCGGACAGCTCCTCGGGGTCATCGAGCTCGGCGCCGAGCTCGGCCGCCTCCGCCTCGTCCAGCGGCGACTGATCGTCTTCCTGCTCGTCGTCGAAGTCGATCTCGCTGTCCTCCGACGGATCGGCGGGACGCTCGTCCTGAAACTCGCTCATGCTCATGGTCTACCCGATCGCCACGGGCGGTCGGCCGTTCTGCTCGTTGACGTGGACGTCAATATTCCTTCTTGCTAACGTCAAGGTCATGCTCGCCGAGGAGGCCGCCGGCGCGACCGGTGAACCTGGCTACAAGTGGGCGGCCCTGATGATCACGACCCTGGGCATGTTGATGGCCACGGTCGACGCCTCGATCATGCTGATCGCCCTGCCCGACATCTTCCGAGGCATCCACCTCGATCCCCTCCAGCCGGGCAACAGCTTCTACCTCCTGTGGATGATCCTCAGCTTCCTCGTGGTCACCAGCGTCCTGGTCGTGAGCCTTGGTCGCCTGGGCGACATGTACGGCCGCGTGCGCATGTACAACCTGGGGTTCGCGCTCTTCACCTTCTTCTCCCTGCTGCTGACGATCACCTGGATGAACGGACGAGCGGCGGGGCTGTGGTTGATCATCGTCCGCGTCTTCCAAGGGGTCGGGGCCGCGTTCCTCATCGCCAACTCAGCTGCCATCCTCACCGACGCCTTCCCCGACAATCAGCGTGGCTTCGCTCTCGGCATCAACCAGGCCGCCGGCATCAGCGGCACGTTCATCGGCTTGGTCCTCGGCGGCGTCCTGGCCCCCATCAACTGGCGGCTCATCTTCCTGGTGTCGGTGCCGATCGGACTGTTCGGCACCATCTGGGGCTATGTCCAGCTCCGCGAGGTGAGCCACGGCGATCGAGCGCGGGTCGACTGGGCGGGCAACATCACCTTCGCCCTCGGCCTCGTGCTGGTGATGGTCGCCATCACCTACGGCATCCAGCCCTACGGGCGCCACACGATGGGTTGGGCCAGTCCGGTCGTCCTCGTCTGCCTCGTGTCGGGTGTCCTGCTCGTCGCCGCCTTCGCCGTGATCGAGACCCGGGTGGCCGAGCCGATGTTCCGCCTCCCCCTTTTTCGGATCCGCGCATTCACAGGGGGTGTCCTGGCGAGCTTCCTCGCCGCTGTCGGCCGGGGTGGGCTGATGTTCATGCTGATCATCTGGCTCCAGGGAATCTGGTTGCCGCTGCACGGCTACGACTTCGTCAGCACGCCGCTGTGGGCCGGCATCTACATGCTGCCCCTGACCGCGGGTTTCCTCATCGCCGGACCCCTCTCAGGGTCGCTCACCGATCATTTCGGCGCACGACCCTTCGCGACGGGAGGCATGGTGGGCTCAGCGCTGACGTTCGTACTGCTGGAGCTCCTGCCCATCAACTTTCCCTACTGGGTGTTCGGCATGCTCCTGCTGCTCATGGGCCTCACCATGGGGGCGTTCGGGTCGCCCAACCGGGCAGGAGTGATGAACAGCCTGCCGGCCGAGCACCGCGGAGCTGGGTCAGGCATGAACTCGACCTTCCAGAACTCCGCCCAGGTCCTGTCGATCGGCATCTTCTTCTCGCTCATGATCGTGGGGCTCGCCTCCGGGCTGCCCGCGAGCCTGTACCACGGCCTGGTCGCCCAAGGCGTCCCGGCTGCGGCGGCGAACAGGGTGGCGCACCTGCCTCCCGTCTCGACGCTCTTCGCAGCCTTCCTGGGCGAGAACCCGATGCGGCACCTTCTCGGCCCATCGGTCCTCGCCCACCTGCCGCCCGGGCACGCGGCCGTGGTGACGGGCCGGAGCTTCTTCCCATCGCTCATCTCCGGACCCTTCCGCCAGGGTCTTCACGCCGCCTTCGACTCCGCCATCGTGGCCTGTCTGGTCGCGGCGGCCGCGTCCTGGACCCGCGGAACGCGCTACGTCCACAGCGACGAGCTGCCACCAGCTGGCCCCGAGGTACTGGCCGGACCCGCGGTGGCGCTCACCGCCGAGAGAGGAAGTTGAGGAGAGGGTCGCCATGAGCCCAACGAGCCCGGTCGTCGAGGGCCCCGTCACCACCTGGCGGATCGGGGAGGTCGCCAAGCTGACTGGCGTGACGACGCGGACGCTTCGGTACTGGGAGCAGATGGGTCTGCTCGCTCCCAAGGGCCACCGGGGTGCTGGCGAACGCTTCTACTCGGACACAGAGGTCGACCGCGTCCGCCGGATCAAAGAGCTGCAGGAGCTCCTCGGCTTCTCCCTGGCAGAGGTGAAGGTCGTGCTCGAGACCGAGGACGTCCTCGACCGCCTGCGCGATGCGTATCACGCCGATCCCAAGCCTGCGCACCGGCTTCGGGTGGTCGAGCGGGCGATCGAGGCCAACGATCGGCTCCTCGGCCGACTGGATGACAGGCTGGCGCGCGTCCAGGCGTTCAGAGAGGAACGTGCGGCCAAGGCACGAAGGTTGCGCGACGTAGCGGTCGATATTCGAGCAGGACGCGCCCCCCGACAGAAGGAGCGAGGATGACGACGACACCTGCCGCGTACGACGCCATGATGGCCGAGACCACGAGGATCACGAGCCGCCGCGGCGACGAGATCGAGGCGTACCTGGCTCGTCCGCTGGTGCCGGGCCCCGTCGGCGGCATCGTGGTCATCCACCACATGCCGGGCTACGACACGGAGACCAAGGAGATCACCCGCCGGTTCGCGGCGGAGGGGTACGCGGCGCTCTGTCCGAACCTGTACTCCCGACAGGCACCGGGGGCGAGCCCGGAGGACGCCGCTGCGGTCGTACGCGCTGCTGGCGGTGTGCCGGACGAGCAGCTCGTCGACGACGTCGCCGGCGCGGCCGAGACCCTGCGCAGCCTCACCTCGTCCAACGGACGGGTAGGCGTCATCGGGTACTGCTCAGGTGGACGGCAGGCCTTCCTCGCCGCCTGCACCCTCGAGCTGGACGCGGCCGTCGACTGCTATGGCGCCTTCGTGGTGGGCAGCCCACCCGAGGGGGTGCCGCTGAAGGTCGGTCCCATCGCCCACCTGGCCCCGCAGCTGTCCTGCCCGTTGCTCGGGCTGTTCGGGGCGGAGGACTCGTATCCCTCGCCGGACCACGTGGCGGAGCTGGAGAAGATCCTGAAGGAGAACGGGAAACCCAACGAGCTCCACACCTACCAGGACGCTGGTCACGCGTTCTTCGCTGTCAACCGGCCCAACTACCGGCCCGAAGCCGCGGTCGACGGATGGGCGAGGATCTTGCGCTGGTTCGGCCGCCATCTTTAGTCTCGGCACGGCCGCCCTCGGCCGTCGTCAGGAGGTCACCCATGGTCAAGCTGCATCTCGGGAATCTCGCCATCACGAGTCCTGCCTTCGGGCACGGCGACCCTATACCGACCGAGCATGCCGGTGACGGTGCCGACGTCTCGCCCGAGCTCAGCTGGCGGGCGGTGCCCGGTGCCGCCCGGCAGCTCGCCCTGGTGTGCCACGATCCCGACGCTCCCCTGACCTACGGCTTCACCCACTGGGTCGTCTACGGGATTCCGGCCGGCTCGACCGGTATCCCCAAAGGTGGCGGGAGCGCCTTTCGCGAGGGTCCGAACTCGTTCGGCGAGCCGGGCTACAAGGGCCCACCTGTACGCCCTGGACTCCGAGCTGGACGACCCTCCCGGGCTCACCAGCCGGGAGCTGCTCGAACGCATCGACGAGCACATCATCGAACAGGCCAGGTTGGTCGGTACCTACCAGCGATAGGGCGAGAGCCGCGCAGGGGTCGAGGAGCGGGCGGCCCCAGGCCCGCCCACGCCGAGAGAGGCTGAGAGAGGCTGAGAGAGGAGGTGAGCCGCATGGCGCGTCGCTGAGCACCAGCCGTCCTTCCCGCCCGGTCGGGCGGGTCGACCTCACGATCCCAAGGAGAAGGGCATGCAGTACTCGGACGCGCTGGCGGCCATCATTGACGACGTCGTGGCGCCAAACGCGGCCGACGTCGACCGCAACGCGACCTTCCCCCGGCAGTCGCTCGACGCGCTCGGGCGAGCGGGCATCCTCGGCCTGCTCACGGGCGCTGACGCCGGCGGTGCCGGGCTGGGCCTGCGACAGGCCGCCGAGGTCGTCGAACACCTCGCCCGGGCCTGTGGGTCGACCGCCATGGTCGTGCTCATGCACTTCGCCGCCGTCCCCGTGCTCGAGGCCCACGGTCCAAAGGATGTGCGAGAAGCCGTCGCCGCCGGCAGGCACCTCACGACGCTGGCGTTCTCGGAGGCCGGCTCCCGAAGCCACTTCTGGGCACCCCTGAGCAGCGCAGCCCGAGTCGACGGCGGCGTGCGTCTCGACGCCCGCAAGAGCTGGGTGACCTCCGCCGGCGAGGCTGCCAGCTACGTGTGGTCGAGCCGGCCCCTGGCGGGCGAGGGGCCGATGACGCTCTGGCTGGTCCCGAGCAGCGCGTCGGGCCTGAGCCAGCCGGGCCCGTTCGACGGGCTCGGCCTGCGGGGCAACGCGTCGACGCCGGTCACCGGCGAGGCCGTCATGGTCAGCGAGGACGCCATGCTCGCGGGTGACGGAGACGGCCTCGATATCGCCCTCTCTCTCGTGCTGCCGCCCTTCCTCGTGTTGACCTCGGCCTTCAGTCTCGGCCTGATGGAGGCGGTCACCGCAGACATCGGCACCCACCTCGGCGCCACGCGACTGGAGCACCTGGACCAGGCCCTCGTGCAGCAGCCGATCATCCGCTCGGGCTTCGCCAGCATGCGACTGCAGACCGACCGGACCCGTGCGTTCCTCGACGACACGCTCGCTGCGCTCGAGACTGGACGGGCGGACGCCACGCTTCGCGTCCTGGAGGTGAAGGCTGCGGCCGCTGAGGCCGCGGTCGAGGTCACCGACCTGGCGATGAAAATCGGGGGCGGTGCCGCCTTTCGCAAAGAGGTCGGAATCGAGCGCCGCTTTCGCGACGCTCGCGCCGCCCGGGTGATGGCCCCGACCACGGACGCTCTCCTCGACTTCGTCGGCAGAGCCATCAGCGGTCTGCCCCTGCTGGATACCCCAAGGTGGTCACTATCTGGGATGGCTTCCGCCAGTGGTTCAGGGACCACGGACTGGAGTTCGACTACGTCCTCTACTCGAACTACGAGCGCCAGGTCGAAGAGCTCGTGGCCGGTCGTCTCGACGCAGCGTGGAACTCTCCATTGGCCTGGCTCCGGGCGCAGCGACTGGCCCAGGCCAGCGGCAGGAGAGTCGCCGCGCTCGTCATGCGGGACTCCGACTGCGACCTCACCTCGGTTGTGGTCGTGCGGGCCGACGCACCCTTCGCCGGGCTGGCTGACCTCGATGGCGCCACGGTCGGAGTCGGTGCGGTCGACTCACCGCAGGCCACACTGCTGCCCCTCGCCCACCTACGGGCGGCTGGGGTGACGCCAGCCGTACGCCGCTTCGACGTTGGAGTCGGCCTGCACGGCGACCACGTGGGAGGCGAGCGCGCGGCGGCCAAGGCGCTCCTGGCCGGCGAGGTCGACGCCGCCTGCATGGTCGACGGCAACCACCTGCTGTTCGCTCAGGAGGGCACGCTCGTCGCCGGCGCCACACGGGTGCTCGCTCAGACCGGTAGCTACGACCACTGCAATATGACCGCTCTCGATCCCGGCCGGTCTCACACCGCCGTCGATCGCTTCCGCCGCCTGTTGCTGGGCATGGACTACGGCGACCCGGCGGTGCGGCCACTCCTCGATCTCGAGGGCCTCAAGCGATGGCGCGACGGCAGGGTGAGCGGGTACCACCTGCTCGAGGCCGCGGTCGACGGGTCCGCGTTCTACGACAGGAAGGGGGCGCTCAGCGCTGCCGACTATCGACCTTGAGGACCTCGGCATGGAACAGGGCGCCCACCTCCTCGTGGACAACGCCCTCGCCCGCCTCGCTCCCGGCGACCGGCTGACCGTCGCTGGCCGTGATCCGCACCTCGCCGTGCACCTGGCCGGCTGGGCTCGGGCTCGGGGCCACGTCCTCGAGGCGGACGACGGGCTCGTGCTCGTCAAAGGCCCGGCCGCCGGTCAGCGGTGGCAGGACTCGGTGCGCGCAGGTGGGCCGGGCGCTGACGGCGTGCTCGCCCGAGCACCGGTCAGCTGGGGGCTGGCCGCCCGCGGCGCTCTCGTCGAGGCAGGCGGGCCCTCCCTGGCCGTCGACCTGACCGAGCGCGACCTGGTGTGGACGGACGTGGCCCCGAGGCTCTACGCCCAGGCCGCAGCGAGCCAGTGGGACCCGGCGACGGCCATCGCCTGGAACGAGCCGTTCGAGCTGCCCCCCGAGATAGAAGGGGCCGTCGTCCAGGTGATGACGTACCTGATCGAGAATGAGCAGGCCGCCTTGGACGTGCCGGCCAGGTTCATCGGTCGCGTTCATCCGCACTATCGCGAAGTCGTGCAGTTCCTCGCCACGCAGGTCGCCGACGAGGCCCGCCACGTCGAGGTGTTCACGCGCCGAGCCGCCCTGCGCCGACGTGAGCTCGGTACGTCGGGCGCCGGCGGGCGGGCGTCGCTGCAGACCCTCCTCCAGGAGACCGACTTCTCCCTGGCCTCGTTGCTGCTGTCGGTGCTCGGCGAGGGTACGTTCCTCTCGCTCCTCTCGTTCCTCGAGCGGCACGCGCCGGACACCGTCACACGTCAGGTATGCCGGCTCGCTCTGCAGGACGAGGCCCGTCACGTTGCCTACGGCCAATCGCACCTGGAGCACAGAGTCGCCGTGGACCCGTCGCTGCGGGACCGCCTCCGGTCAGCGGTCGAGCGTCGTCACGACGCCCTGGCCGACACGGCCGGCCTTCAGACCGAGGTCCTCGACGCCTTGATCGTTCTCGCCGCTGGTGAGTGGTCCCCGCCGGGTATCGCTCGCGGGTTCGGCCTCGTCCGAGCGCTGCAGGCGGACATGGACGAGGGTCGCCAGCGACGGCTCGGCCGACTCGGCTTTCCCGCCGACGAGGCGGCCGCCCTGTCGGCCCTCCACACCCGGAACTTCATGTGACTACGAGACGGGCTGCCCTCGACCGGCAGCCACGCGCCCTCCGAGGCCATAGAGTGCTGGGCGTGGCGCGGTCACCCTTTCTGCTCGGCGCTGGCAGCGAGCGTGAGGCGGTAAATCGCATCGGCGTCGCCCGGATCTGCGTCGGCAGCATGCTGCTGATCACCACCGGCCTGGCCCGGCGGCTCTTCGGGGTGCCGGCCGAACAGGACAATGGGGCGCTGCGCCTGGTCGCCCGGTTCTTCGGCGTCCGGAACGTTGTTCTCGGCGCGTGGGCACTCATGGCACGCGATCGGGGTCCCGACGAGCGCCGGCTGTGCTACCAGCTCAACGCCGCCGTCGACGCGACCGACCTCGGGATCCTGGTCGTCGGTGGTCTCGAGGGTGAGGGGCTGTGGCAGGCCGCGACCATGGGTGCCGCCCTTGGCAGCTCTGCGTTGCTGGCGTGGATGGATCTCATCAAGGAGGTCGACACGGCGGCTTCCTGAGCCATCGCGCTGCCCGTCGTGCCCAGCCCGAGGACCGCCAGCGGGGGCCGCTCACGGGTACAGCGACCCCGAGCTCGAGACCGACCGAGCGTTCAGATCTGCCGGAGGCGACCAGTCGTAGACCCAGGCCTGGGGCTCGAACACAGCGACCACCAACGCACAGACAGGGGCCTCATCGCAGACGATTCCGCGAATCCGGCGACCAATGGGCCCGAAGTCGTCTGGCCGGCTGTTGGTCATGGCGATGAGCGAGTCGGTGACGTCGGACTGGACCCCAGCTTCGCTGGTACCCGAGTGCTCCGCGAAGAGGCCCTTGCGGCTCCCGTCCTGCTGGACCCAGCCGATACCAGCCCACGCCTCGTCTCCGGACCGATCGGCGTGCCCCTCTGCGAGCACGACATAGAGGCGGTCGCCCCACTGTCCCTCCACCCGCGCCGGATCCCGTCCGAGGTCGTCGATCCGGGACCCGGTAGGAATCACCGAGGTCAGTTGAACCAAATTGAAGTTACCGATGCCGGCGCCGTGCAGTGCGGCGTCGAATGCGGCGATCGCGGTGGGACCACTGCCAACCGACGAGGTCACCCGTATCGTTCGGCTGTTCGATTGTGCAGATCTCGCCCGCCGTAAGCGCCGTAAACGGCTGACGAAGATCAAAGTGTCGAGAACAAGTAGGCGAAATATTGCTGAGAGTCGAGCTCCATCGTTTCGACCCGCCCCAGGCGGTGGCCGACAGTGGCGATGAGCTCGGGCAGTCGCAGGACGCTGACGTTGTATGCGCAGCAGTCGAAGGCAGCGATTGCTCCATCGGCCAGGACGCGCTTCGACATCTCTGTCAAGAGCACGGTCGCCCACGGGCCGCCCTGTCGATCGGAGCGAACCAACAGCGAGCCGAAGTAGTAGATGGCCCCGCGCTCGAAGTACTCGGGAAACCTGGCCTCGTAGTACGCGGGGCTGATCCACGGCACTGCCGACAAGTCGGTGGCCATCGAACCCAAGGCGACAGTCTGTCTGGCCTTGTCGGCTGCGATGAACTTGAGGACTCTCTCGTCCTCCATCTCCATCCTGAACTCGTCATCTGTGAGCGATTGCCGGGCCGGGGCCAGGCGCTCGAGCGGACGAAATGCCGACCGGTAGATGGACAGACACTCCTCAGCCACATCGGGAGCGACCTTTTGCACCATCTGTAGCCGCTCGTCCTGCCCATGGTGGATAGCCACAAACCCCCCGTTCCCGCCGCACTGGACAGATATCGGAATGCCCGCGCTGTGGCCGAACAGCGCGCAGCAAATTCTAGTGCCCCGACTGCTAGCCTCGGCTTGGGGTCGGGGGGGTAGGACGTTGGTCGCAACCAAGTCATGGGGGCGTGTGTCGGCCATTGGAGCCGCCCTCATTCTCATCGCCGCCCTGCTTCCTCGGGACGCGCAGGCCGTCTACGTCTTAGCCGTCGCTGCACTCGCCACCGCGATAGTGCAGCGCGTCACGTGCCGAAGGGTGTCCGACCCCGGGCCCTGGCGGTGGTTCGTGCTCGCAGGCGCCCTCTTCGTCGCTGGCAACGCCATCATGGTGGTCTGGAAGGTGGCTACAGACGGAAGCGCGCCACTCCCATCGCCCGCAGACCCCTTCTTCCTTTTTGGGTACGGGGCACTCTTGACCGGTGAGGTGCTCCTCGTCCGTCGTCGCTCGTCTCAGGCGAACGGCGACAACGCGATCGACGCCCTGATGGTCACGACCCTGGTCGGGGTCGCGCTGTGGGCGTTCGTCCTCAGTCCGGTCCTGATCGGAAGCAACCTGCTCACGTCCGAGCGGACCCTCGAGGTGATCTATTCAGTCCTCGACCTGGCGGTGATCGCGGGCGCCGCCCGCTTGGCCGTCGGGTCCGGATTGCGAATCCCGAGCTACTACCTCCTCGCTGGCGCCCTCGGCTGCGTCCTCCTGGCAGACACGTTCCTGACGTTGCAGAAGTCGGGGTCCGCCGGAGCCGTTCCCGTAGCCGTCATCTCCTGCGCAACCTACGTGCTCTTCGCCCTGGCGGGTCTTCATCCGTCCGCCGATCGCCTCACCGAGCCCCCACCACTTCGCGAGGTCAAGCTGACCCCCGGCCGCCTTGCGTTCTTCTGCGCTGCGTTCCTCGTCCTTCCGATCGGCTTCCTCACTGATCGGGCGTGGCACGGCACGGTCAACCTGCCGCTCCTGATCGCCGGTTCCGTGGCGCTCGGACTGCTCGCCGTGGCCCGCATGGCTGGGCTGGTGCGTGCAAAGGAGCGGCGAACCTATCGCGAGCGGTTGTTACGGGAGGCCGGCCAGGCGCTCGTCGCAGCGGCGGATCGAGACCAGCTCTACTACGTGGCGCTGGTATCCCTCGCCTCGCTCATGCAGGCCGCCGAGAACGGTGCGGTTGTGTGCATGGCCGCGCACGATGACGACTGCGTGTCGTTTGCTGGCTGGTTGGGGCTCGCCAGCGACGGCATGAACGGCGCTACCCTTCAGGTTCGGGACCTGCCTCCTGACGCTCAGGATGCTCTCAGGTCCGGGCGATCCTTTGTCGTCCACCCAGGGATCGTGCGCGGCACGCTGAGCCGCGACGGGGTTACGGGTGGCTTCAAGAGCCTCCTCCTGGTCCCCGTTGAGACGAGACACGGAGCCTGCGACGCGCTCGCGATCCTGTCACGCCGACCGCTCGAGATCGAGCTGCGCCAGTCGATCGACCTACTGAGCGGCCAGGTCACTCTCGCCCTTCAGACCGCGGCGCTGACCGAACAGATCTACCGAGCCCGGTCAGAGCGACGCTTCCGCGCACTGGTCGAGCTGTCTTCCGACCTCGTGCTCGTCGTCGGGCTCGATGGCTACATCAGCTTCGTGAGCCCAGCGATCGGGCAGGTCCTCGGGCTGTCGGAGCACGACCTGCTCGGCCAATCACCTCTCGCGCGGGTACACCCTGGCGACGAAGCCCTCGCCAGGGCTCTCCTTGACCGCACGTGGGCCATCGCCACGGCAACCGACCGCACCGAGGTACGTCTGCGGCAAGGCGACGGCACCTTTGGCTGGTTCGAGGTGCATGCCCAGAACCTCAGTGAAGATGATCAGATCGGTGGCGTCGTCATGCACATCCACGACGTGACCGATCGCAAGCAGGCCGAGCTCCGCCTGCTGGAGAGCGAGGCTCGCTTCCGTGCCTTGGTCCAGCACGCCGGGGACGTGGTCATGGTCCTCGACTCCGCCTTGCGATTCAGCTACCTGAGTCCCTCAGCCGGACGGCTGCTCGGCTGCGGGTCGAAGGAGCTCGTCGGGACGCCCCTGGCAGACCTGCTGCACGTCACAAACGGTAACGACGCAGCCGGCCTCATTCGCAAGGGAATCTCCTCGAGGCGCGAGGTGCCGATGGAGCTTCGACTGAGGCACAGCTCGGGGCGCCTGGTCAGCCTCGACACGACGGTCACCGACCTACGCCACGATCCGGCCGTCCAAGGAATCGTTCTGAACGGTCGCGACATTGCTGATCGACAGCAACTGGAGCGTGAGCTCCGGTACAAGGCCTTGCACGATCCCCTCACCGGTCTCGCCAACCGCACTCTGTTCATCGAGCTGACCGCTGACACGCTCGATCACCACCGTGACTCGACAGCGCTCGCCGTGCTGTTCATCGACCTCGACGACTTCAAGACGGTCAACGACGGGATGGGCCACATGATGGGAGACGCCCTCCTGATCGAGATGGCGGCACGACTGCGTCACTCACTGCGCCCAGCCGATACCGCAGCGCGCCTGGGTGGAGACGAATTCGCGGTCCTGGTGGAAGGGATCACCGGGACCGAGCAGGCTCAGCAGGTGGCCGAGCGGATCCTGGCATCACTGTCGGAGCCGGTTATGCTCGAAGGACACGAGCTGCGCGTCGGAGCAAGTGTCGGAGTGGCCCTCACCCGGAGCACGGCTGACGGGCGACACACGGCCGAGGAGCTGCTCCGGGACGCCGACATGGCGATGTACCGGGCCAAGCTGACCGGCAAGGGACGGGTCCAGCTGTTCGAGCGGGAGATGCGGACCGAGACATCGGCGAGACTGGCCCTCACGAACGACATCGCCAATGCCCTCCGGGGCGATGAGCTGTTCGTTCACTACCAACCGATCATCGACCTGCACACCGGCCACACGGTCGGCGCCGAGGCCTTGGCCCGGTGGCGACATCCCACGCTAGGGATGATCCCGCCAGATCAGTTCATCCCAGTTGCTGAGAAGAGCGGGACCATCATGGCGCTCGGCGAGCTCGTCCTCAACCAGGCCTGCACGACCCTCAAGGCCTACCAGAGAGCGCATCCCGGGGACAGCTTCCACATGAGTGTGAACCTCTCGGTCAACCAACTGGAGCATCCCGACCTCCCGCGCCAGCTTGCCGACGTGCTCCAACACCACGCGGTCGATCCGTCCGACATGGTCCTGGAGATCACGGAGAGCCTCTCGCCCGTCGACGTCGATTCGACCGGTGAGCGGCTCCATGAGCTGAAGGACATGGGCGTGCGTCTCTCGATCGACGACTTCGGCACCGGGTACTCGTCCCTCGCCTATCTCGAGCGATTCCCGGTGGACGAGCTCAAGATCGACCGTGCCTTCATCGGTGGCCTGGAGAAGAACGGAAACAGCGACGCTCAGCACTGTTGCCGAGGGGGTCGAGAAGGGCAGGAGCGCGCGGACTCTGGCCGGCCTGGGGTGCGACCTGGCGCAGGGGTTCTACTTCTCGAGGCCGGTCGATCCTGCCGACCTGTCGGGCTTGGATCAGCCGCTCTGGAGCGACGCAAGGGGAGACCCGGTCGGTGTCTGACTCGGTGTCCGGGGTCCGGGCGGGGCGAGCAGGGTCGCAGCTGCATCGATGGCTCGCCGGCCTCGTCGCCATTGCTGTGATCGTCGGCGTGTGGATATCCAACGACGCCTTGTTCGCAGCGCCGATCGCGGCGGTCACCAAGGTGGCCGGCGCATGGGTTGCCTTCATGCTCTTCGCCGGCATTTACAGTGTCGGTAGCTTCGTGCTCGCCTTGCTGGCCCTCCGGGCCTACGAGCGTTACAGCAGGGGGGAGCCGAGCAAGCTGGCGTCGTGGCTCGATCGCCAGGCAGCATCACCCCGTGTCCGCTGGGCAAAGCCCCTCGCCCAAGGCGGCCGGATCGTCGGCTTCGTCGTCGCCAGCGTGGTAGCGGGTGGAGTCGTCACCACCTGGTTCATTCGCTACTCCGGGCGCCGAGATGGACTCGTCGCTATCGCGGCCGTATCGTCGGCCATCTTCGGCGTCACGTTCGCGGCGACCTATGCCGGCATCTTCCGGCTGGTCCTGTAGCCGCCGACCGTCGACCACCCCGGGGGCTCGAGGGGGTCATGCTCCTCGGCGGTGCCCTCTCCTTTGTCGGCGCCTGGCCAGCGCTCTGGGGTCGTCGCCGACTGAGATGACCCGGCAATCTCGACCGGGCACACGAGGAATGCGGCGTGGTGACGGCGAAGTACCAGGTAGGAAGGCGGGCGCGGGAGCTGGGAGAGGCGATGCGGAAGGTCGAGCTGGCAGTGGCTGGGGCTGGGCTGGCGCGCCGCGCCGTGACCAGCGGTGTCGCCCCGGCTGACCCCGCGCCCACCATCCCGGTAACGGCCGGCGCGCAGACGGGTAGAGGACTTGGCATATGCGGACGGGCTCTCGCATCCGGCGTCGTGTAGGAAGTCCGGTCTCGGCGTGCGCCGTGATCGTCGCCGGCCTGATGATCGCTGCGGGCGCCTCACCAGCGAGCGCTTCGGGGGCAAGCACGTCGGCTCCCACCTTCAGCGCCCATGGCAGCGCGAAACAGGTCTACGTGACCGGGCTCGCGCCGAGCGCGCAAGTGTCGCTCCTCGCGCCTGGCGGCAGGACGCTCTCCACCCAGCGGGCCGATTCGCTCGGCGGGCTGCTGTTCCGCAACGTGCCCCCGGGCAGCGGGTACCGGGTGCGCCTGGTCCAGGGTGGAGCTCAGTCGGGCCCACTCACGGTGCAGTCCGAACGTCCGGCGCCATGGGACCCCGGGATCTACAACCAGTCCATCCCCGACAGCGGCTACACCTACCTCACCACCCGCGACGGCACCCAGCTGGCCATCGACGTCCACCCTCCGACCAGCCCGGCGGGCGAGCCGGGACTGCCGCCCGGCTTTCCCGTCCCGACCGGCCCGGACTACGCACCCCCGTATCCAACGCTCATCGAGTACTCCGGCTATGGGTATGCGAATCCCGCCGGCCCCGTCAACGGCATTGCTGTCCTCGCCAACCTGATGGGCTTCGCAGTCGTCGACGTGAACATGCGCGGCACGGGATGCTCCGGTGGTGCCTATGACTTCTTCGAGCCACTGCAGAACCTCGACGGCTACGACGTGATCGAGACGATCGCACACCAACCCTGGGTCCTCGGCCACAAGGTCGGCATGATGGGAATCTCCTACGGCGCGATCAGTCAGCTCTTCACCGCACAGCTCGACCCGCCGGACCTCGAGTCGATCGCACCACTCTCCACGATCGACGCCACGGCGACGACCCTCTATCCCGGCGGCATCCTCAACACCGGCTTCGCGGTCGCGTGGGCACAGGAGCGTCAGAACGAGGCCCTTCCGGCCGGTCCCCACGGCGGCCAGAGCTGGGCGTACCAACGGATCCAGCAGGGCGATCAAACCTGCAAGCGGAACCAGGTCCTCCACGGCGAGGCCGCCGATCTGCTGGCGAAGACCGCTCGACCCGATCACCTTTGTCAAGAAGATCAACGTACCGACGTTCATGGCCTGCCAGTGGGTGGACGAGCAGACCGGTGGGCACTGCCCAGATCTCGCCGCGCACTTCACCGGGACAAACGAGAAGTGGTTCACGTTCACCAACGGCGCCCACGTCGATTCGCTGGATCCGTACACCTACGATCGCTGGTACGACTTCCTCGAGCTCTTCGTCGCCCACAAGGCGCCAATCGTGAACCAAGCGGCCACCCGGGTCGCCGCCCCGCTCATCTACCAGGCTGCGATGGGTGTCAACAACCCTGTCCTGATGCCGCTGGATCCGATCCAGACGATCCCCAGCTACTCAGCCGCTCTGACCGCCTTCGAGAAGCTTCCGGAGGTCCGGGTGCTCTTCGACAACGGCGCCGGCAAGTCGCCCATCGGCACCACGACCCCCGGCGACCCCTACCCGGGGTTCGAGCAGTCTTTCCCCTCGTTCCCGATACCTGGCACCACCGCAAGCCAGCTGTACCTCGGCCCCGGCGGCACGCTGGGGGACGCTCCGCCCTCCACCACCGGCATCAGCACGTACACGTCGAACGCCAACGCGCTCCCTCGTACCGACTACTCGGGCAACACGGGTGGCGGTGGCCTGTGGGCCAACTCCTCGGCGTGGCACTGGAACTGGAAACAGAGCCCACCCAGTACCGCGCTCTCGTACGTCTCGCCTCCGCTGACGACGGACACGACCGTCATCGGGGCCGGAGCGGTCCACCTCTGGGTCCGCTCCTCCACCGCCGACGTCGACCTCCAGGCGACGATCAGCGAGGTGCGCCCCGACGGCAACGAGAGCTTCGTGCAGAACGGCTGGTTGCGCGCCAGCGAGCGCAAGCTCGACACCAGTCAGCACAACCTGCTCGACCAGCAGAGCACGCTGTTGGAGCCGGTGTTGAGCATGAGGGCGGTCGACGCCCAGCCGATGCCGCCAGGACAGTTCGTCGAGGTCGTGATCCCCCTCTACTACGAGGGTCACGCCTATCGTGCGGGCTCTCGGATCCGAGTGACGATCGCCGCCCCCAACGGCACCCAGCCCGTATGGTCCTTCGGCCAGACCGAACCCGGTGGCACGGCGACCGTCTCGGTCGCCTTCTCCAAGAGCATGCCGTCCAGCCTCGTCCTCCCCGTCGTCCCCGCCGTGAACGTGCCAACCGCGCTGCCGCCGTGCCCCAGCCTGCGTAACGAGCCCTGCCGACCCTACGCGGCCTAGCCCCGGCTCGACGAGGGCCCCCGGAGGCGGCGGCGCGTCGCTGGCGGTGCCGATCCCGCCCTGGAGGGTTCGCCCGGGGAGGAACGGGTTAGCACCGGCCCCCAGCAGGGAACAGTACAGGCGGTGTTGCTGGGGACTACGACGACGAGGCTCGATTTTGATCCGGCGGCTGCGGAGGCCAGCAGGCGCATTGTCGCCGACACCCTCACGTCATGGGGGCTGGATCGTGCCGTGGAGACAGCGAAGTCGTGCACCTCGGAGCTCGTGACCGACGCCCTGCGGCACGGCAGATCACCGCTCCACCTGTTGATCAGGCATTGGACCGACTGCGTGCAGGTGCTCGTCATCGACGGATCCGAGGGCCACGACGGGGCTTCCGAGCTGGGCCCATACGGGGAGACGACCGTTCGGCGACGGATCGTGCATGCACTGGTCGGGAACTGGAGCGTCGACTCCGGACCCGCCGGCACTGCGGCGTGGTTCGATCTCGAGACCCTGCCACGCGCTCGCTAGAGATCACTCCACGCTGTCCGGCCGGGCACGCCTACACGGGTGTCGTCGGATCCTGCGCGTAGCAGGCGGGAGCTCCCGCGGGCACCGGAGCCGGGGCGAGGACGGGCGGCGATGCGAACGGAGGTTCGCGTGCGGTGAGGTCGAGGCAGTCCAGCAGGTTGGAGGCGTGGGCGTCGCGGTTGGTGAGGGCCGGGAGGTTCCACTTGGTCCCGATCAGGCGCACGATCGAGGTGTGGTCGTGCACCAGGTGGGAGACGTAGTTCCGCCTGGCCCAGGGTGAGATCACCACGGCCGGTACCCGGAAGCCGTAATAGCTGTACAGATCGCCGTAGGTGTCGTTCGGCGCCACATCCGGGGGGATGGCGTCCGGCCGCACGGCCCGAGGCGGGGGGACGTGGTCGTAGTAGCCGCCGTGCTCGTCGTAGGTGAAGACGAGGAGGGTTCTCGGCCATGCCGGGCTGCTCAGCACGGCGTCGATGACTCGGGACGCGTAGTACTCGCCCGTCCGGATGTCCTGGGGGTTCTCTTCCGAGCCCTGCCAGCCCTCCGGATCGACCAGGCTCACGGCGGGGAGGGTGCCGGCGGCCGCGTCCGCGAAGAACTCGCCGACCGGTACGACCTTTCCCGGGTTGTCCTCCAAGAGATAGGGAAAGAGGCCGACCGTCGGCAGGTCGGCGAAGTAGTCCTTCCAGGTGATGCCGTGCGTGTTGAGCCGGTCGAAGATGGTCCCGTTCGGTGGATGCGGATCGGTCGGACCTGGGAGGGGATCGCTGACCTGTCCGAGGGCCGTGGCAGCGATGAGAAACCGACGGTTGGGATACGTCTGAGCCATGACCGATGCGAAGTAGCGGTCGCACAACGGGAAGGTTCGAGCCAGCGAGTAATAGAAGGGGATGTCATCGCCGGTCCAGTAGGCCATCGCGTCGCGGCTGGTCGCCACCACGAACCCGTCGTTGTGCCCGTAGTCCCAGGACCGGTGGCTGGCGTCCCAGTCCTGGCCGACGTGGTAATGGGCCTGACACGTCGACGGGGAGTGGTACACCCGTACCGGCTGGCGGTCAGGCCCGGGGCAGAAGTTGACCGGAGCGCCTCCGGCCAGCTGGTAGCCGTCGCCCCGGCCGAGCATGCCGAAGTAGCAGTCAAAGGAGTGGTTCTCCATCATCAGGACCACGATGTGCTCGACCTGGGGAAGGGTGTCGGTGCCTTCGGGTAGGCGGGGGAACGGCCGGCTGTCAGACGAGGGTGGTCCCGTCGAGGCCCTTGCGGGCTGGAGGCCGCCGAGCCCGGGTCCGACGGCGGCCATACCGGCTCCGGCCGCAAAGGCCTTGAGCAGCTGGCGCCGCGACAGCGAGGTCACGCCTTCTCATTTCGGTGGGCCGACGTGTCTTCCTGCTGGTGGCACACGAACGCCTGGCCAGGGGTTGACCCCAGGCGAACGGCCGGTGAACTGCGGATGCCGGAGCAGGCCCTGGTCGCCAGTCACCGAGCTCGTCGACTGGCTCGGTGCTTCGCTCAAGCCGAGGGTTGCCCGTCCTCCGGCTCTGGCTCGACGTTGCCGGCGGGAAAATCCTTCTCCAGAATTCTGGCTGCCGCGCCCATGGCCGCCACGACGTCGCGGTGTTTGGCCAGCACAGCCTCCTGCTCCTGGGACCACTCGAACAACGTATCGATGGTCCGCGCTCGCTCGTCACCATCGTCCTCGAGTGTTCCGAGCCGTGCTTCGCTGTCCTTGAGCCTCTGCCTGAGCTCATCTGCTTGTTGGCGAAGCTCTGCGATCTCGTTCCTGAGCTCCTCGACCTCCTCGGCGGTTGCAACTTCCCTGTCCGAGGCTGTACGGCCCTTGTCTGCTCCGCTCCCCTCTGGCTCCTGCCGGCGCCGACGCCACCACGATCGCGCTGAAGTTGCCATGCCTGTTTACCTACCCGTCTCCGCTAGCGGTTCCGGCCACTCGAGGAAGCCCTTCGGGGGCGTGCCAACCGGCCCGCGTACCGCCCGAGGCCGCGCCTCGCCGACGTGAACCGTTGGTGCGTGGGTCAATTCCTCCACTCCCAAGGCGGTGAGAAATCCGAGATCCTCCACCAGCCTGACCAATGCCCTCGCCCGCGTTCTGTCTTCGCCACAGGCCCTGAGGAGCACCGATGACAAGGCGTGGTAGTGCAGGGCCGCGCCGAGGTCTGGCCCACTCATGATGTCTTCAACACCCTTTCGGCTGCGGGCCCGGCCGACATACGAGACGAGGTCTGACGCAGTGTAGGACCGCGATCTCGACTCGGACGACGACGATCTCCGGCCATGAGTGGTCAGGAGGTAACGACCGACCCGATGTCCGAACACCATATGGGTCCACAACTCATTGCGAACGCGACCACCAACGTCAGCCCGACCGCTGCCGCCAGGTTCGAGGCCTTCCTCCTCCAGGAGGCTCCTCATCGCCTCGACCGTGCTCTCGTCGGAGGGGTCGTAGTCGTCGTCGTGGCCGTTCGCCGCCTCGATGAGCGCAGTGAAGCTGTACTCGTCTCCCAAGGACGAGGCCGCCGAGCGGAGCAGGTCGAGGATCGGCGCCGAAGGTGTGGTCGGAGCGGGGCTCGGCGCCGTGGCGATGACGTCGTCCACCTCGTCACTGCCTCGATCTCGAACCGCCTGGTCAGCTGGCCCGTCACCGCTCGCTCCCCCGCCAGCAGCAAGCCGATCCTCGAGAGCCAGACACCACTCCACCTGGGCTTCCGCCTCGTCGCCGCCACGAGCCTGGTAGTCGCCCTTGACGGTGGCCAGTGCGTCGAGCGCCCGGTCAACGATGAGCCTCTGGCCCGTAGGCGTTGGATTGGCAGAGGCACGCTGACGAACGATCGACGAGAAGTGCTCCAACCATCTCGGTGCCTCTTGACGACCCTCCCAGTAGGCCTGGGCGAGTTGCGAATCGCCGGCTAGATCCGCGGCCAGCTGGGCTGCGTCCATCCGCTCCCTTTGCTCGTGCTGCTCAGAGGTCTGGCGCTGCTCGTAGAGGCATTCCAGACCGTCGATGAAGGAGTGGTGAACGGGTGGGAGGTCGTCAGAGCTGTAGGGATCCTCCCCTTCTCCCGAGATGAAGGCGATGATCGCTTCGTGCTCGCTCGATGGAAGTTGCTCAACCAGGGTGCGGGCAACTGCGGCTGTGGGCGAAAGGTGAGGGCGAAGTCGGCAGTAGGCATCTTCGAGCTGTTCGAACTGGCCGCGGTTGGTCAGCAACATGATGAGCCGGCGAGCAACGAGTACTTCACCCTCCACGCCCATACCACCTCCTCTGTCAGGTCCCCAGTCGATCCTGCGGTGGCTCCGGCCGCTCCCGGACCCCAGAGCGCCAGCCGGCCGGTGGGGTGGCTGCTTCCGGTCAACGAACCCCGCTCGTCCGGGGGAAAGTCTGCGTCTGCGCCCCTCCTCGGGTCAAACGCCTCGCTGACGAGGCGCAGTATCGAACGAGTAATGTCGGAACATGCCTGGATCCAATGAGATCCCGCCCTCCTCTCCGGGCAGCGAGCCGCGGGCGGGTTCGGCCGGAGCAGCGGGCTACGATCCCGGGGCCGTCCGCGCCAAGTACCTCGCAGAGCGTGAGAAGCGGATGGTTCCCGGTCGCACCGACATCCGCGACCTCCGGACCGACGAGCACTTCGCCCGCTACCGCGAGGACCCCTTCAGACCGGTCGTCCCGCGGGACCCGGTCGCCGACGAGGTCGATGTCGTGATCGTGGGCGGGGGCATCGCCGGGGTCGTCGCCGGCGCCCAGCTCCGCAAGGCCGGCGTCGAGCGGATCCGCATCATCGACGGGGCGGGCGGTATCGGGGGTACCTGGTACTGGAACCGCTATCCGGGTGTGATGTGCGACGTCGAGTCGTACACCTACATCCCCATGCTCGAGGAGCTCGACTACATCCCGAGCCGGCGTTACGCGTTCGGCGACGAGATCCTGGGATGCCTCGAGAGAATCGCCGACCGGTTCGACCTCGTGTCCGACGCCCTGTTCCACACCGAGGTGACTCGCACCGTGTGGAACGAGGACGCGGCTCATTGGCGGATTCGCACCAACCGCGGCGACGAGGTCACCTGCCGCTGGTACGTCCTGGCCGTCGGGATCCTCAACCTCCTCAAGCTCCCCGCCATCCCGGGCATGGAGGACTTCGCCGGGCACTCCTTCCACACGGGGCGTTGGGACTACGACTACACCGGCGGCGGGGCGCACGAGCCCCTGACCGGCTTGGCGGACAAGTCCGTCGCGCTCATCGGGGTCGGGGCGAGCGGCATCCAGTGCCTGCCGCCGCTCGCCGAGGCGGCGAAGCACGTCTTCGTGTTCCAGCGCACGCCGTCGGCCGTCGGCGTGCGCGGCAACCGGCCCACCGATCCCGACTTCGCCCGGGGTCTCCAACCGGGTTGGCAGCGCGCCCGCATGGACAACTTCCAGGCGATCATGCTCGGTCGGCCGGTCGAGGTCGACCAGGTCGACGACGGGTGGACCCACCACTGGGCTGCCGTTCACCACCCCCCACGGCGCAAGGGCATGACGAGGGAGGAGTACCTGCGCAGTGGCGAGGAGGTCGACTACGAGATCATGGAGGCGCACCGGCGCCGGATCGAAGAGCTGGTGGCGGACCCGGCCAAGGCCGAGGTTCTCAAGCCGCACTACCGGTACCTCTGCAAGCGGCCGTGCTTCCACGACGAGTACCTTCAGGCCTTCAACCACGCCAACGTCACCGTCGTCGACTGTCCCGCCGGGGTCGAGCGGATCACCAGGCGGGGCCCGGTCGTCCACGGGGACCAGTACGAGGTCGACTGCATCATCTACGGCACCGGCTTCGAACCGGAGCTCACCCCCCTGCCTCGTCGGGCCGGCCACGAGATCGTCGGTCGTGGCGGTGTCACTCTCGCCGAGAGATGGGCCGACGGCCCCACCAGCCTCTTCGGAATGATGAGCCGTGGCTTCCCGAACATGTTCGTCATGCCGGCACCGGGACAGCAGGCGGTGGTGACGGTCAACTACACGCAGGGGGCCGTGCTCGGGGCCGACTTCATCGGCCGCGCCGTTGGACTGCTCGAGCAGCAGGGCGTCGATGTGTTCGACGTGAGCCAAGAGGCTGAGGAAGCGTGGACGCAGAAGGTCATCGAGTCCTTCGTCGACCCGAGCATCGTCATGTCCGCCTGCACGCCGTCCCGTCTCAACAACGAGGGCCACCCCGAGACGATAAACCCCCGCAGTGGCAACTATGGCCGTGGCTTCGGCGACTGGTTCGCCTACCGCGAGCTGCTCGAGCGGTGGCTCGAGGCCGGAAGCTTCGAGGGCCTCGACATCGAGGTCCGATCGACCCTGTCGTGAGCTCGCGTCAGCGGGTCGCCGTCGTGACCGGCGGCGGAGGCGGGATCGGAGCGGCCATCGCCGAGGAGCTCGGCCGTGACGGTTGGTTCGTTGTCACCGTCGACCCCCTCGTGACACTCGACGGCTCCGAGCGCCTGCAGGAGCCGGAGGAGACCACGGCCGGTCGCATCGTGGCGGCGGGGGGCTCGGCCCGGGCCTCGTCGGTGTCGGTGACCGACGGCGAGGCGGTCCGCGGCCTGTTCAACGAGCTGGTCGAGGAGCAGGGCGGGCTCGACGCCGTCGTCAACGTCGCCGGCATCACCCGGCAAACCGGCTTCGCCCACGGGGCCGAGCAGGATTGGCTCGCGGTGCTCGCCGTGCACCTCGGTGGCTACCTCAACGTGCTCGACGCCGCGCTGCCGCTCATGGCCGCCGCCGGGCACGGCCGCATCCTCGGCGTCACCTCCGGGTCGGGGTGGCGAGCCGCCGATGCCGGCGCCTACAGCTGCGCCAAGCGAGCCGTCGCCGCCATCACCTGGCAGATCGGCCGGCAGGCGCCACCGGGGGTGACCGTCAACGCCATGTCGCCCATCGCTGCCACCCGAATGGTCGCCGCTGCCATCGAACGTGCTCGTCAGGCGGGCACAGCGAGAAGCGGCCGCGGGTTCTCCCTGTTCGAATCGATGCCGGGCCCGGAGCACCTTGGGCCGCTCGGTGCGCACATCGTCGGTGAGGGGTTCGGGTGGTGCACCGGACGGGTGCTCTTCGCGGGCGGCTCGGAGGTGGCGGTGATCGACGAGCCCCGCCTCCTCGAGGTGGTGCGCAGCGAGGACGTGGTCTCCCTCGCCCAGGTGCTCGACGCAGTCGTCCCCCGCGCCTTCGTCACCGCCGAGGCGAGCCAGGCGAGCGACGGCGGTGGCAACCCCCGGTTCGGTCAGATCTTCGACCAAGCGGGTCCGGCCGAGGCCGCACCGGCTCAGGTGCGATCCTGTGCGGTCGTCACCGACCGTCCGCTCCTGGCCGCTTCTGTCACCGCCGCGCTGGAGGCGCGGTCCGTCACCTGCCACCGCGTCGAGGTCCCTCACGGCTTCCGGAACGCGGCGGCCGCGCTGAGCTCCCTAGTCGAAGCCGCTGGACCGATCGACGCGATCGTCGTCGCCCCCTCCGGCCCTCGACCGACTGACCGCGCGACGGATGGCTGGAGGCAGGTGCTCGCTGAGCACGGCGGGATCGTCGAGCACCTCCATACCGACGCCGGATGGTCCCGGGCGGCGTCGGACTACGCCGCCGGCACCGACCGCCTCCCGATCCACCTGGTGACCCTCATCGACGCCGTCACCTCGGGAGGCCGCAGTCGGGCCCAGGCCTCGGCGCAGCTCGCCCGAGCTGCCGTGGGTTCGACGGACGGCCGCGTCATCGCCTTTACCGCGAGCATCGAGGCTTCCGAGGCGGCGGTCGGTGAACCGCTCGGTGAGCTGGTTGCCCACCTGCTCGGCAATCCTGAGGCAAGGGCCCTCGCCGGCGCGGAACTGGCGGTCGGCGCCGGGTGGCTCGGCCTTCGCAGCCACCCCCGACCGATCGGCAGCGTCACCTACGGTGGCCCCGCCGTCCCCGGTTGGCTCGACGTCACGCTCCGGGAGATCATCGGCGCCACCGTGGCCCCGGCGCACGTGGAGGCCTGATGGCCGCGCGGCCCACCCGTGTCGTCGACGCTCACGTGCACCTCTGGGACCCCGCTCGCTCCGACTGGTACCCGTATCTCGCACGACCTCAGGGACACGGCGCAGCCGATGCGTCGAGGATGTGCCGCCGCTTCGATGTCCGCACCTATCAGGCCGAGGCCACTGGATGGAACGTCGAGAAGCTCGTCAACGTCGCCGCCGCGACCGGTCGTCACTCGATCGAGGAGACTATCGAGCTCGATGCAAACGCCCATGCCAGCGGCGGTCCGGACGCCATCATCGGCGGCCTCCCGCCAACCGGCACGGTGGCCGAGGCCGTCGAGCTCCTCGATCGGCAGACGAGGGCTCCACGGTTCCGTGGGGTCCGACCGATGGGCGCTCTCGAGACACCCCTCCCCCAGGCCGGAGTGCTCCATGCCCTGCAGGAGCGGGACCTGCTGTTCGAGCTGATGACCCATCCAGATCGGCTTCAGGCGGCGGCCGCCCAGCTCGCCAGCTTCGATGATCTGATCGTCGTCGTCGAGCACACCGGGTGGCCTCGCTCGAGCTCGGACGAGGAGCGCGCGCTCTGGCGGACCGGCATCGACGCGCTGGCAGGCCTGGGCGACAACGTCGTCTGCAAGCTGTCCGGCCTGGCGATGCCGCTCGGGTCGATGCGAGCCGCCGACCTTGCGCCCTGGCTCGAGCACGCCATCGAGGCCTTCGGTGTCGACCGCTGCATGTTCGCCAGCAACTTCCCCGTCGACTCGATGTACGGCACGTTCGACGAGCTCTATGCCGCGTTCAGCACGGTGACCGCCGGCGTCGATGACAGGTCCCGTGAGAAGCTCTTCGCAACGAACGCCGAGCGCGTCTACCGCTGCTAGATCGCGAAGCCGAGCCTCCGCAGGTCGGCCGGCGAGTCCATGTCGGAGAAGGCCTGGCTGTCTGCGACCCGACCCCAGTCCTCTTCCTCCAACCACGTCACGTCGTCCCCCTCGAGGAGCGGAGCCAGCGACCGGTGGCCGGCCGATGCCGCCCGCGCTGCATTGTCCAGCGCCAGACGGCCGAATCGGGCGCAGAGCGGCTGGGCGTGGCCGTTGACGACGGGCACCACGCTCCCGGGCTCAGGCCGGCACGCCAGAAACCTCAGCAGGCCCTCGGTCACCAGCGGCAGGTCGCAGGCGAGGACGATCACCCGGTCGCGGTGGCCCCGAGCAGTCAGGGCACGCCACCCGGCCACGAGGGCGCACAGCGGCCCCTGTCCCCTCGCTTCCTCGCGCACGACCGGCAGCCCCGACCGGCCGGGGCCGACCTCGAGGGCCGGCGAGGCGACGAGCGACAGGCGTCGACCGACCCGGTCGGCACAGGACATCCCTTCGATGACGATGGCGGCCTTGTCCCGGCCCATGCGGCGGCTCGCTCCACCGGTCAGCACCAGGCCGGCCACCCCGGGAACGGGTCCTGAGCCCACGACCTCCATCCTGTCATCATCTCCTGAGGCGGCCTCAGCGGCGCCGCCACCATCGGTACCCACTCCACACCACGGTGCTGAGCGCCGACACGCCGATCAGCACCACCACAGCAGAAGACCAGTTGTTTCCGAGGAACCGGATGCCGGCGATCAGGAGGCCGAGAGCGGCGATCAGCGGCAGAAGGGCGACGAGCACGGTGCGTACGAAGAACACGAGGCGGA
>VAWP01000012.1:10758-11111 GCA_005888295.1 Actinomycetota bacterium | reverse complement strand
GACGAGGCCGAGAGCGGCGACCGGGAACAAGGTCCCGTTGGTGAGCACCTCGGCGAGCAGAGGTGGACCCGTTCCTGGTCTCGGCGCGACCCCGGTCACCTTGAGCAGGATGCCCACGAGGACAGGGAGCCCGGTGAGGACGGTGATGATCAGCCACGTTCGTGGGCGGATGATCAGCTTGTAGAGCTCAACCCGCAGCACTGTCCCGGTGCCCTTCGGTCGGCGCGGTGCGGTCGGCACTCTGGTGGCCGGTGAGATCGAGGAAGAGGTCCTCGAGCCGCCGCCGCTCGACGACCAGCTCACGCACCCGCACGCCGTTCTCGACCAGGGCCCGGCTGAGGTCCTCGGGAGCC
>VAWP01000012.1:0-10573 GCA_005888295.1 Actinomycetota bacterium | reverse complement strand
GTCACCAGCTCGCGGAGCAGGTCGCGGATCTCGTGGATCCCCTGGGGGTCGAGCCCGTTGGTCGGCTCGTCGAGGATGACTAGCCGGGGGCGCCGGAGCAGAACGGCGGCGATCGCCAGTCGCTGCTTCATCCCGGTCGAGTACGCCTTGACGGGACGGCGTCCCGTGCCCTCGAGCCCGACCTTGGCGATGGCGTCGGCGATCCGCGTCCGGCGGCCGCGGCGCGTGTCGTCGCGGCGGGCCGATTCGATCAGCGCGAGGTTCCTCGGTCCGGACAGGTGGCCGTAGAAGCCGGGCTCCTCCACGATGGCGCCGACCTGGGGAAGCACGGAGCCGCCCTGGGCGGGTATGTCGCGGCCGAGCACCCGGATCCGCCCGGCGCTCGGAAAGACCAGACCGAGCAGCATGCGGACCGTCGTCGACTTGCCCGATCCGTTCGGTCCGAGAAAGCCGTAGAGATCGCCCTCCTCGACCTCGAGATCGAGGCTCTCCACCGCCGCCACCGTGCCGTAGTGCTTGACCAGGCCGCGGGTCTCGACCACGACGCTCACCGTGGTGCCACTCCCAGCGCCGGGAGGCTGCCGGCGAGGCTCGTGAGCTGGCTCGGTGGCACGGCGCCGATGATGGCGTAGAGCGCGCCGCCGTTCGGTACTACGAGCCCGTTGAGCAACGGTGTCTGCAGCAGCCGCCCTTGACCGACCGGGGTATCCACGGTCGGGAGCTTGGCCAGTTGCCGGTCGAACTCGTAGCTGGCCCGTCCGGGGATGCCGACGGCGGCGACGACGGTGAAGCCGGCACCGTAGGTCGACACGGCGGCGGGTTCCGCCGATCGCCGGGCGAGCGACCCGAGGACGTTCGGCAGGAGGATCGGAGACCGCTGGTCGATGCGCGCCGCCACGTCGACGTCGTCCCAGTCGTCGTACTCGACCGGCCCCGAGGGAGGCTCGAACGTGACCAGTGAGGACGAGGGGTGGGTCTCGGAGACATCCAGGAACCGGGACCGCAGGACCGCCTGGGACGTGCCCCGCCCGTAGACGGCCACCTCGAGAGGGAGCCCGCTGTTGGGATCGACCCACAGGTCGACGGCCGCGATGGTGGTGGCGTCGGTGTGCGGCGTGATCCGCAGTCCCGCAGCGGCCACGTTGGCCACCCGCCTCGGCGGGAGGGCGCGCACCTCCTGAGGCGCGGCGGCCCCGGCCAGGAGCCGACCGAGCTCCGGAGGCAGCAGGTCGCTCGGACGGACGAGCCGGGCGTCGGGCTGGCCGTCGACCCGTGTCGTCTTGTGGTGGCCCGAGTCCCAGATCCAGACGCCCGCCTGGTCCGCGTAGGTGTCGTTCTCCCCGACGGTGGAGAGCTGGTCGACCCGCCAGCGGTCGGCGCCGTCCACCCACACCCGGAGGCGGGACGCGTTGTTCAGCAGTCTGGTCGCGTCGCCCGCCCCCGCGATGTCGGGCAGTCCGAGGTTCGCCTCGGTGAGCACGTAGCCCTGATAGGGAAGGGCCGTCGACTGCACGACCCGCTGGAGCAGGACGGCTGGAGGCGGTGCCGCGACCGAGACGGGTAGGGCCCCGACCACCGCAGGGATGGCGACGAGCGCGACGACGCCACTGGCCACCACGATCCACCGCCACGCCCGGGGCACGGACCCACCGTAGGGTGGGCGCGAGGGCGGCGGTACGCGCGGCGACAGGAATTACAGAAGTCTGAACTGTCGCTCGACGACGGTATTGGGTGGATGCGAGCGGGCAGGATTGGCCCGTGACGCCTCGCCCTCCGTGGCCGTTCCGGCCCAGAGTCTGGCGAAGCCCGCTTCGGGGGCCATGGCTGACGAGCGTGCTCGGCTCCGTCCTGCTGATCGGGATCCCGATCCTGGTCGTGACCGGGTTGGTCTCGTACGCCTCGTACAACCCGCGGCTCGGACACAACGACACCACGCCGGCGCGCGGGGTGCTCGGCTTCTACCTCTTCAGCTGGATCACCAACCCGTCGTGGATCTACCGGGTCAGCCAGGGCACACACGTGATCCTCGGTCTCGTCCTCACCCCGGTCCTGCTGGCGAAGCTGTGGTCCGTCATCCCGAGGCTGTTCGCCTGGCCCCCGATCCGTTCGATCGCCTACGCGCTCGAACGGGCCAGCCTCGTGCTGTTGGTCGGCGGCGCCGTGTTCGAGTTCTTCACGGGCATCTTCAACGTCGAGTACTTCTACCCGTGGAAGTTCTCCTTCTACGACGCGCACTTCTTCGGGGCCTGGGCCTTCCTCGTCGGCTTCACCGTCCACGTCGTGCTGAAGACGCCTCGGCTGATGGCGGCGCTCCGCAGCCGGAGCCTGCGAGCGGAACTGCGAACCGGTGTCGCCGAGACGGTCCCCGAGCCTCCCGAACCCGACGGCCTCGCACCTGTCGCGCCGTCGGCGCCCACGATCTCGCGACGGGGCCTGCTCGGTGTCGTCGGCGGCGCCTCGTTCACCGTGCTCGCCCTCACCCTGGGCGAGTCGGTCGACGGCCTGCGCGGCACCGCGCTGCTGGCTCCCCGGGGCCGTTCGTACGGAGGCGGTCCCACCGACTTCCAGGTCAACCGGACGGCAGCCGCCGCCGGCATTCGTCCCGATGTCACGGGTGACTCGTGGCGCCTGGTGCTCCGTGGCCCGGTGGTCCACCAGCTCTCGCGCCCCGAGCTGCTGTCCCTCCCGCAGCACACCTACCGCCTGCCCATCGCCTGCGTGGAGGGGTGGTCGACGGAGCAGACCTGGTCCGGCGTGCGTCTGGCCGACCTCGCCCGAATGGCCGGTGCGCGGGCTCCGGTGTCGGTCTACGTGCAGTCGCTCGACGAGAACGGCGCCTTCGGGCGGGCCACCCTGAGCGGGTACCAGGTCAGCGACTCCCGTTCGCTGCTCGCCCTCCGGGTCAACGGCGTGGACCTCTCGCCCGACCACGGCTACCCGGCCCGGGTGATCGTCCCCGCTGCCCCCGGCGTGCACAACACCAAGTGGGTCCGCCAGATGAGCTTCGAGGTCGACTGAGTGGAGCGCCTTCGCCGCGCCTATGGCGCCCGAACCGCCCATCTGCTGCTGCTCGCCGGGTGCTTCGCCTTCGCCGGCTACGTGGTCGACCGCGTGCTCCAGGTGCCCTACGCGTGGATGATCGGCGTCTACTTCGTCGCGGCCGCGGTGCTTCACGACTTCGTGCTGTTCCCGTTCGACGCGCTGGCCGACCGCCTGCTGCGGCGCATCCGCCTGCCGTCTGCTCACGGCGCGGCGCCGCCACTGGTCAACCACATCAGGATCCCCGCCCTGCTGTCGGGCTTGTTGTTCCTGATGTTCTTTCCGCTCGTGCTCGGCCTCGGCGAGCGGACCTACCGATCGGCCACCGGGCTCGGTACCGGTCCTTACCTCGGTCGTTGGCTGCTGTTGACCGCGGGCTTCTTCGCCGCCTCGCTGCTCCTGTACGCCTGCCGCCTGGTGGCGGCGCGTCGGCGTGGGTCGGGGAAGATGGAGGCCAGGTCCGGATGACCGCCGCCACCGCCGCCACCGCGGCCACCGACACCCTTCGAACGGCCGCGCCGGCCGCAGCGCCAGCTCCGGCTCCGCCGGGCGACGACATCCGGCCCCGATGGGGGCGCCGTCTCCAGCGCGCTCCCGGCGTGGTCCTCGGGTCGGTCGCGCTGCTTCCCGTCGGCGCCTACCTCTGGGTGGCTCTGCATCGCCTCGGTTACCCCTTCGAGCTCGAGTGGCTGGAGGGGGGTGCGGTCGGCATCGTGCAGCGGGCGGCCGCCGGTCACGGCCTGTACGTCCAACCGTCGCTGCACTACGTGCCGTGGCCGTACCCACCGATGTACTTCTGGACGTCCGCCGCCGTGGCGCACGTGACCGGCGTCGGGTTCCTGGCCCTGCGGCTCGTGTCCTTCACCGCCTCGCTGGCGACGTTCGTGGTGATCTACATCCTCGTCAGGTCGGGGACCAGCGATCGGGTCGCCGGCGTGTGCGCCGTCGGCCTGTACGCGGCCACGTTCCGCCTCAGCGGTGCCTGGCTGGACCTCGGCCGGGTCGACTCGCTGTTCCTGCTCCTGTTCCTCCTCGCCGTGCTGGTTGCCAGGCGCGCCCGGTCATGGCGGGGCGGTATCGCCGTCGGGGCCCTCGTCTTCCTCGCCTTCTTCACCAAGCAGACCGCGCTCGTCGCCGCGCTGCCCCTGCTCGGGTGGCTGCTGCTGCGGCGCCCGCGTGTGGGCGCAGCCGCCGCCGGCGCCACCGGCGTTCTGGTGATCGGGTCGACCCCCGTCATGAACGCGCTGTCCCACGGGTGGTACGGCTACTACGTCTTCGATGAGCTGAGCCACCAGCCGTTCGTCGCCGGCGCCGTGGCCGGCTTCTGGACCCACGATCTCTGGCAGCCCCTGGGGGTGGCCCTGCTGCTCGGCGTCGCGGGCGTGCTCGCACGATTGGCGACCAAGGTCTCGCCGCTTCACGGCCGGGGAATGCTCGGATTCGATCTGGCCGTCGTGCTCGGACTCGTGGTGGCCGGCTGGGTCGGGCGGTTGCACAGCGGAGGGTGGGACGACGTGCTCATCCCGGCCGCCGCCGGAGCGGCGCTGCTCGTCGGCCATGCCGTCGCCGCTCTACGCCGGGCGTCGCCATTCCGTTGGCGCTGGTTGGTGACGGCGGTCCTCGCCGTCCCGTTGGTCGTTCAGCTTGACCAGCTCCGCTACCCGTTGGCGGCCCAGATCCCGACCGCGGCCGACCATCGGGCCGGGAACCAGCTGGTGGCGTCCCTTCGTCACCTTCCCGGCCAGGTCATCGTGCTGGACCACCCCTGGTACGCCACGCTCGCCGGGAAGGGAACCTCGGCCCAGGAAGAGGCGATCTACGAGGTGCTGCGGAGCGGCGACGACCGCGGCCGGCGCGTTCTGCTGCGTGATCTGCCTGGGGCCGTGGCCTCGCCCGCGGTCGGTGCTGTCGTGCTCGACAACGGCGACGAGGCCCGGGGTTTCGCGGCCGTGCTCGCCCGCGACTTCATCGAGGTGCCGGTGCCGCTGGTGCCGGGCGACGCCCTCTACCCGGTGACGGACCAGCGCGTTCGCCCGACGCTGCTCTTCGTTCGGCGGACGGCGCCGAGATGACGGTCCAGGTCGTGCTTCCCGTTCTGAACGAGGCCGAGGCACTGCCGTGGGTCCTGCAACGGATGCCCGACGGCTACGAGCCGGTGGTGGTCGACAACGGCTCGATCGACGGCTCGGGCGACATCGCCCGTCGGGCCGGCGCCATGGTGGTACGCGAGCAGCGGCCGGGGTTCGGCTCGGCCTGCTTCGCCGGCCTGGCCGCGGCGACGTCAGAGCTGGTCTGCATCATGGACTGCGACGGCTCGCTCGACCCGCTCGACCTCGAGCGCATTGTCGCGCCGGTGCGGGGCGATGAGGCCGACCTGGTGCTCGGCGCCCGGTGTGCCGATCGGGCCGCCTGGCCGCTGCACCTGCGAGTGGCCAACCGGGCACTGTGCGTCGAGCTTCGCCGCCGCACCGGCGTGCAGCTCTCGGACCTCGGTCCCATGCGTGCAGCGCGCCGAGGCGCGCTACTGAGCCTCGGTATCGAGGACCGTCGCTTCGGCTGGCCGCTCGAGATGGTGCTGCGGGCGGCAGGGTCGGGTTGGAGGGTGACCGAGGTCCCGGTCGCCTACCGGCGCCGGGTCGGCCGCTCGAAGGTGACCGGCACCCTCAGGGGGACGGTGCGCGCGGCGTGGGACATGGGAGCGGCGCTGCGGTGACCGTCGACCTGGACAGGAGGTGCCGGTGCACGTGCTCGTGATGGCCAAGGCGCCGGTGCCCGGCCGGGTGAAGACCCGGCTGTGCCCGCCGTGCGACCCGGTCGAGGCCGCCGAGCTGGCCGAGGCGGCTCTGGCCGACACCTGCGACGCCGTCGCCCGCTCGGGCGCGCCGCGCCGCGTCGTTGCCCTCGACGGGGAGCCCGGAGACTGGTTGCCGCCGGGGTTCGAGGTCGTACTCCAGCGTGGACGGAGCCTCGACGAGCGGCTGGCCAACGCCTGGGGCGACACGGGTGGGCCCGGCGTCCAGATCGGCATGGACACCCCCCAGGTGACGCCGGCGGCCCTGGACGAGGCGCTCGACGTGCTGGCCGCGGGGCGAGGGACGGCCGCCTTCGGGCCGGCGCTCGACGGGGGGTGGTGGGCGATCGGCCTGGAGCGTCCCGATCCCCGGGTGTTCGTCGGCGTCCCGATGAGCACGCCCGGCACCGGCGCGGCCCAGCGGCGGCGTCTGCGGACCCTGGGCCATCGCGTCGTCGAGCTGCCCTCTCTGCGCGACGTGGACCGCATCGGAGACGCTCTGGTCGTGGCCGGCGAGGCGCCCGGGTCGCGGTTCGCCGGTGCCATGGCACGCCTCGGTGTGGCGAGCGTCGCATGAGGAAGGTGCTCCGCAGCGACAAGGGGTCGACCGTGCCGCTCGAACCGAGTCGGTGGCGCGCCCGGCCGACGCCCGAGGAGGAGCACGTTCTGGGTCAGGTCGAGGGACCAGTGCTCGATGTGGGATGCGGGCCCGGTCGTCACGTCCTGGCCCTGGCGAGGATGGGGGTTCCTGCCCTCGGCATCGACATCTCTCCGCTGGCGGTCAGCATCGCTCGGGGCCGGGGTGCCGAGGTGCTGCAGCGGTGCGTCTTCCGGCCGCTCCCGCTGCAAGGAGCGTGGCGGACCGTCCTGCTGCTGGACGGCAACATCGGTATCGGCGGGTGTCCGTCGACGCTGCTGCGCCGCACCGGTCAGCTCCTCGCCCACGGCGGCCGGGTGCTGGTAGAGGTCGATCCGCCGGGGACCCCGACCGGGAAGATGCGGGTCCGGGTCGAGCACGGCTCGGTCCGTGGGCCGTGGTTCCCGTGGGCCCGCGTGGCGGCGACCCGGCTTCCCCGGATCGCGGAGACCGCCGGACTCGCGGTGTCTGCTGTCTGGGAGTCCGGCGGTCGTTGGTTCGCCCGGCTCGACCGCCATCCGGTGGGTGGTGGTCGAGCCCATGCTCGGCGCCGCCATGGCGATGTGCACGCCGCGCGCGGCTCGGGCCCCGGTGCCGACGACTGGGCGCTGGCGCTGGCGGAGGGAGCATGAGGATCCTCGTCACCGGCGGCGCCGGCTTCATCGGGTCGCACGTGGTCGACGACCTGGTTCACGCCGGGGCGGAGGTGCGCGTCGTCGACTCGCTGCACCCTGACGCCCACACCGGGCTCCCGCCCTACCTGAACGGGTCGGCTGAGTACCGCTTCGGCGACCTCGCCGACCCCGAGGTGGCGCTGTCGGTGACCGAGGGAGTCGACGCCGTCTGCCACCACGCGTCCCGAGTGGGGCTGGGCGTGGACTTCGCCGACATCACGGGCTACGTCGACGACAACGATCGGGCCACGGCCATCCTGCTCCGGTCCCTGCACCGGCACGGCTTCGATGGTCGGCTCGTCCTCGCCAGCAGCATGGTCGTGTACGGCGAGGGCGCCTACCTGTGTGCCCGCCACGGGCCGGTGCGGCCGGCAGCCCGGCGCCCGGACGACCTGGCCGCCGGACGGTACGAGCCCACGTGCCGGGACTGTGGGGCAGCGCTCGAGCCCACGGCCGTGACCGAGGACGCGCCCCTGGAGCCCCGCAGCATCTACGCCGCTACGAAGGTGCACCAGGAGCACCTCTGTGCGGTCTTCGGTGCGGAGCGGGGCGCGCCGGTCGCCTGCCTCCGCTATCACAACGTCTACGGACCGAGGATGCCGCGCGACACCCCGTACGCCGGAGTGGCGAGCATCTTTCGCAGCCGCCTGAGGGCGGGATTGGCCCCGCTCGTCTACGAAGACGGTGGCCAGCGGCGCGACTTCGTCCACGTGCGCGACGTCGCCCGCGCCAACCGCCTGGCGCTGCTCGGGCCGGAGCCGATCGACGGACCGCTGAACGTCGCCTCGGGTGACGTCCACACGGTGGGGGAGATGGCTGCGACCCTGCACCGCGCCGTCGGGTCGGACGGACCACCGCCGGTCGTGACGGGACGCTTCCGTCCGGGTGACGTCCGCCATGTGTCGGCCTCGCCGGCCCGGGCGGCCGAGCGGTTGGGCTTTCGGTCAGAGATCGGCTTCGCAGAGGGGATGCGCGAGCTCGTCGGTGCGGAGCTGCGCCCGGGTGTGACCCTTGCAGACCGCGAAACTCTCCCGGCCGCGCTCGCGGCCCAGGTGACCCACCCCTAGCATCATGGGGATGGAGGGCCTCGCTGCGCCCCAGCCCGAGGGCTCCGCCACCCGGGTCCTGGTGGTCGAGGACGATCGCACCGTGTCGGAGGTGGTCGCCCGCTACCTGGGCCGGGAGGGCTATGCCGTCGAGGAGGTGGCCGACGGCTCCCGCGCCGTCGAGCGGGCCCTGCAGTCGCTGCCCGATCTGGTCGTGGTCGATCTCATGATCCCTGGGCTGGACGGGCTCGAGGTGTGCCGGCGGCTGCGGCAGGCGGCGCCGATCCCGGTCATCATGCTCACGGCCAAGAGCGACGAAGCCGATCGCATCGCCGGCCTCGAGCTCGGCGCCGACGACTACGTGTCGAAGCCGTTCTCACCGAGGGAGCTCATGGCCCGCGTACGTTCGGTTCTCCGTCGGGCCCAGGGTGATCCGTGGCCCCATCCCGCCGCCACGCCGAGCTCGACGAGGGCACTGACGGCGGCGCCAGCGACGGGCGGTGTGCTGACCGCCGGCCGGCTCAGCGTCGACACGACGGCCCACGAGACGAGGGTGGCCGGCAGGCTGGCCGCCGTCACCTCCAAGGAGTTCGACCTCCTCACCTTCCTGATGACCCACCCACGGCGCGCCTTCAGCCGTGAGGAGCTGCTCGAGCACGTCTGGGGCTACACCTACGGCGACACCTCCACCGTCACGGTCCACATCCGGCGCCTGCGCGAGAAGGTGGAGGCGGACCCCGCCGACCCTCGCCACGTCGTCACGGTGTGGGGCATCGGCTACCGGTTCGAACCATGACGCTGCGCCGGGTCTCGCTGATCGTCGTCGCCGGCGCCCTCGTGACCACCCTGGCCGCGCTCGCCACCGGGATGCCCTCGGTGGACGCCCTGACGCTCTCGGCCATCGGCATCGGGACCGCCTGCGGCGTCGGCGTCGCCGGCTGGTGTGCGCTGCTCGGCGCGCGGCGGCGCTCGGTCGGGTTCCAGGCCGTCGTGGTGGCGCTGGCTGTCGTCGCCGCGGTGGGCGCGGGCGTCCTCGTCGCCGCCTCCCAGATGTTCATCAACGGCGAGGACCTCGCTGCGCTCCTCGTGATCCTGCCGGCCGCGGGGACGGTCGGCATCGTGGCCGCTCTGGCGCTGGGCCATCACGTCGGCACCGCCAGCCGCTCCCTCGCCGGCCTCCTCCGGCGCCTCGAGGACGACGGGGCTCCCGGGGAGTGGGGTGGCCCGAGCAACGGCTCGGGCGAGCTGGCAGGTTTGGCGCGCGAGCTGGCGGCCACCCAGGCCCGCCTGGCCGAGTCCCGCGCGCGGACCCAGGCCGTCGAAGCCTCTCGTCGCGAGCTGGTCGCCTGGGTGTCGCACGACCTGCGCACACCCCTGTCTGCCATCCGGGCCATGATCGAGGCGCTCGAGGACGGCGTGGCCGACGACGCCGAGACCGTCGCCCGCTACCACCGGACCGTACGACTCGAGACCGAGCGCCTCGCCAGGCTGGTCGACGAGCTCTTCGAGCTCAGCCGGATCGGTGCCCACACCCTGCGCCTGTCGCTCGAGCCCGCCTCGCTGTCGGATCTCGTCTCCGACGCCCTGGCGGCGACCAGGCCGGCCGCCGAGGCCAAGGCGATCGGGCTCAGCGGCCGGGTCCTCGGGCCCGGCCCCAGCATCGAGCTCTCGACCCCGGAGTTCGGCCGCGCCCTACGCAACCTGCTCGACAACGCCGTTCGCCACACGCCGCCCGGCGGACAGGTGACGATCGAGTCCGGCTACGAGGCGAGCTCGGCCACGGTGTCGGTGATCGACTCCTGCGGGGGGATCCCAGCGGAGGAGCTCGAGCGGGTCTTCGAGGTCGCCTATCGCGGCGACGCGGCGCGAGGCCGCGACGGCGGGGCCGGAGCGGGTCTCGGTCTGGCCATCGCCCGGGGCCTCATCGAGGCGCAAGGTGGCGTGATCGCGGTCCACAACGAAGGAGCAGGCTGCGTCTTCACTGTGCGTATGCCGCTCGGCCGCGACGCCCTCGACGTCCGCAGCTCACGGGGCACCAGCCGAGGACGAGCGCCCGCCGGCTCTCAGCGCAGGTAGCGGGCGGCCCGCCTCGAGATCTGGTCGGCTAGGGCCTGGTCGTGGGCAGCCGCCCGGCGCAGCGCCTCCTCCAGCTCCGCCTGGTCGCTCAGGATACGGATGGTCCTCGGCAGCGTGTGATCCCCGAACGGAGCCCGCTGTTCCGACTTCTCACGCCCGCTTGCCGAAGGCTCCATCGCTTCACCCCTCCACTGCCACGTCGAGCAGACTCTCGTCGCATCGGGCGCTCGCGTCCGGCGCGAGTGGCAACGCCGAGCCGTGCCCGAGTCTTCCCCACGACCCAGGTCCGATGCTATTGAGCGTCCGCGCC
>VAWP01000011.1 GCA_005888295.1 Actinomycetota bacterium | reverse complement strand
AAGCTCGGCGTAGGCGACGTCGAACTTCGGCAGGTTGGCGCGGCGTTCCAGGAAGGCGCGCGCGTGCTCGGCCTGGGCCCACTCGTTGGTCTCGACGGGCGTCACGGTCCGATCTCGGGCTTGCGCTGCTCGCCGCGGGCGCGGACCCGGAGCACCTTGTTGACCGCGTTCAGGTAAGCGCGGGCCGAGGCCTCGACCACGTCGGTCGACACACCGCGCCCTGAGACCTTCACACCGGCGGCGTCGAGCTGAACGATCACGTCGCCCAAGGCGTCGACGCCACCGGTCACGGACGACACGTTGAAGTCCGTGAGGGTGGCCTCCACGCCCGTAGCCGCCTTGATGGCCTTGCAGGCGGCGTCGATCATGCCGTCGCCCTCGGCCGTGGCCTCCTTCTTCTCCCCGCCGCGCGTGATCACGATGCGAGCGCGGGGCTCCGCCACCGTGCCGCCATGCACCTCGAGCTCCTCGAAGCTGTAGGCCTGCTCCACGCTCGTGCCGAGCTCCTCGGCGACGATGGCCTCGAGGTCGGCGTCGGTGAGCTCGACCTTGCGGTCGGCCAGCTCCTTGAAGCGGGCGAAGGCCGAGTTGAGGGCGTCACCCTGCAACGAGAGGCCCATCTTCTCCAGCTCGGCCGCGAAGGCATGGCGCCCGGAGTGCTTCCCGAGCACGATCTGGCTGCCCTTCTGGCCGACCTTGGACGCGTCGATGATCTCGTAGGTCGTGCGCTCGGCCAGGACGCCGTGCTGGTGGATTCCCGACTCGTGGGCAAAAGCGTTGCGCCCCACGACGGCCTTGTTGTACTGGACGGGGTAGCCGGTGAGGCGGCTGACGAGGCGGCTCGTGCGGGCCAGCTCCTCGGTGTGGACGCCGGTGTCGAGGCCGTCGAACTGGTCGGGGCGGATCTTGAGCGCCATCACGATCTCTTCGAGGGCGGCGTTGCCGGCCCGCTCCCCCAGACCGTTCACGCACACCTCGACCTGCCGGGCACCGGCCTTGATCCCGCTGAGGGAGTTGGCCACGGCCAGGCCGAGGTCGTTGTGGCAGTGGGTGGAGATGACGTAGTCGCCCTTCACCGTCTGGCGGACGTAGGCGATGATGCTGCCGAAGTCCCACGGGATGCCGTAGCCGACGGTGTCGGGGATGTTGAGCGTCGTCGCCCCCGCTTCGACGGCCGCCTGCAGCACCTCGATCATGAAGTCGAGCGGCGTGCGCGTGGCGTCCTGGGGGCTGAACTCGACGTCGTCGGTGTGCTCACGGGCCCGGCTCACGCCAGCCCTCGTCTCGGCCAGCACCTGCTCGGGCGTCATCCTCAGCATGTGCTCCATGTGGGACGGGCTCGTCGAGATGAACACGTGGATGCGGGCGCGGTGTGCGTCGCGCAGCGCCGACCAGCACCGGTCGACGTCGCCCCGGTGGGTCCGGGACAGCCCGGCGATCGTCGGGCCCTCCACCGTCCGGGCGATGGCTTCGACCGCCTCGAAGTCGCCGTCGCTGGCCACGGGGAAGCCGGCCTCGATGTAGTCGACACGAAGGCGCGCCAGCTGCTCGGCGATCTCGAGCTTCTCACCCACGTCGAGGGAGATGCCCGGCGACTGCTCCCCGTCTCGTAGGGTCGTGTCGAAGATGATCAGCTGATCGGCCATCGCAATGTTCCTTCTTCTTGGGCCGGCCTCCCGGCCGGCCTCTGGTTGGTTTCCCGAAAGTCGTGTGTTGGCGGTGCGGATGCAATAAAAAACCTCCTGGGCCCGAAGGCGCAGGAGGCGTGGGCGAGCGCTGGCGGCGCTCGCCGTCAGGTAAGGAGGAGGCTCGTGGCAGAGAGAACCGCTCTCATGATGTCAAGATCGTCGCAAACCAGGAACGGGGCGTCAAGGCGATACGCCGAGCGAACAGGAGGGACGTGCTGATGGGGCGATGGTTGCGGATGGTCGTGCTCCTGGCCCTCCTCGCCGGCCTCACCGTGGCGGTGGCGCTCCGCATGCGCCGGCCCGGGCCCGGCGCCAACGGAGGCGGCTACGGGCCGTTGACCACCGAGGAGTGGCCGCCGGTGCCGGTGCCGACCCGGGCGGCGTCCGACGAGGCCTGGGTGGAGCCCGAAGGACGGACCTGTCCCGTCTCCCACCCGATCAAGGCCAAGCTCTCGAGCGGGCGCTTCCACCTGCCGGGGATGGCGGTCTACGACCGGACGATCCCGGACCGCTGCTACGCCAGCGCCGAGGCCGCCGAGCTCGACGGCCTCCAGCGGGCCAAGCACTGATCCGCACGAAAGTGGGGGCGCGGGCGAGAGCCGCTCGCCCCCTTTCGACGCAATGTGGAACGGGGCAACACCCACACGAGCGCGCCACGCTCTGGGCGACGGGCCGAGAGGAGATCAGCCGGACGTCACGCTGTGGACGTCGAGGATGCCGTCGGCCTGGGCCAGGCGGTCGAGGACGTCGGCGGGAGTCGGTCGATCGGTCGACAGCACCATGAGCGCGGTGCTGGCGTGCGCCGAG
Organism: Actinomycetota bacterium; assembly: GCA_005888295.1. GTDB lineage: Bacteria > Actinomycetota > Acidimicrobiia > Acidimicrobiales > AC-9 > AC-9. The sequence continues at coordinate 8,130 of VAWP01000011.1, read as the reverse complement.
GGACCGACGGCCATGCTGGAAATGCTGACCTCGGCCTCGCCGAGAGCCAGGCCCACCACGCCGATCATGCCGGGCCGGTCGTCGTTGCGCACCACGAGCATGTGGCGGGCGGGCGGAACCTCGACGATGTGATCGTCGACCATGACGATGCGGGGCTCCGCCCGAACGCCGGCCAGCGTGCCGGCGACGGCGTGATCGGGCCCGCGCAGCGTGATCAGGTTGACGAAATCGCGTGCCGACGTGGTCGTCGACTCCCTCACCTCCAGCCCGCGTTCCTCGGCCAGCTGCGGGGCGTTGACGTAGGACACCGGCTCCTCGGTGCCGGCGGCAAAGAGCCCCTTCAGCATGGACAGGGTGAGGATGCGGGTGTCGTAGCCGGCCAGGGCGCCCTGGTACTCGACCTCGAGGCGATCGGGCAGGCCGTCGTTGAGCGAGGCGAAGACGCGACCCAGCCGCTCGGCGAGCGGCAGGAAGGGTCGCACGGTCTCGGAGGCCTCGGCGGCGCCGACGTTCACCGCCAGGGGCACGAAGTCGCCGGCGAGGGCGAGCAGCACCTGCTCGGCGATGGTCACGCCGGCCTTGTCCTGAGCCTCTCGGGTGCTCGCCGCCAGGTGCGGGGTCACCACGACGGTGTCGAGCTCGAACAGCGGTGACGAGGTGGACGGCTCGGTGGCGAACACGTCGATGCCGGCGCCGGCGACCCGTCCCGACCGCACCGCCTCGGCCAGCGCGTCCTCGTCGACGATGCCACCTCGGGCGGTGTTGACGATCCGCAGCCCCGGCTTGGCCGCGGCCAGGAGCTCCTTGCCGATCAGCCCGAGCGTCTCGGGCGTCTTGGGCAGGTGGACCGTGACGAAGTCCGAACGCGCCATCAGCTCCTCGAGGGTGGTCAGCGCCACCCCCATCTGGCGGGCCCGCTCGGAGGAGACGTACGGGTCGTAGGCGCACAGCCGCATCCCGAAGGCGTGCGCCCGCTGGGCCACCAGCGCCCCGACGCGCCCGAGCCCGACGACGCCGAGGGTCTTGCCGTGGAGCTCGACTCCCTCCCACCGGGATCGCTCCCACTTCCCGGCGACGAGCGCGGCGTGGGCCTGGGGGAGGTTGCGGGCCTGGGCAAGAAGGAGGGCCATGGTGTGCTCGGCGGCCGACAGGATGTTGGACTGCGGGGCGTTCACCACCATCACCCCCCGTCGGGTGGCGGTGGCCACATCGACGTTGTCGACGCCGATACCCGCCCGTCCGACGACCACGAGCTCGGAGCCGGCCGAGAGCACGTCGGCGTCGACGGTGGTGGCGGAGCGGACGATGAGGGCGTGGGCGCCGGCCACCGCCTGCTGGAGCTCGGCGGGCGACAAGCCGGTGCGAACGTCGACGTCGTTGCCGGCCGACCGCAGGATCTCGATGCCCGCCTCGGCGATGGGCTCGGTGACGAGGATGCGGCTCACGACGCCGTCTCGCCCAGCACCTCGGCTAGCCGGCGAACTCCCTCTGTCAGCTCGTCGTCGGCGAGGGCATACGAGAGGCGGGCGTACCCGGAGCACCCGAACGCTTCCCCTGGTACGACTGCGACCCGAGCCTCGTCCAGCAGGACCGCGGCCAGCTCCAGGGCCGAGGCCGGCCGATGGCCCCTGATCGTGCGGCCCAGCAGGCCGGCCACCGACGGGAACGCGTAGAAGGCGCCCTCGGGCTCCAGGCACGAGACGCCCGGGATGGCGTTCAGCCCGGCGTGGAGCAGCCGCCGGCGGCGGTCGAACACCTGGCGCATGGCGGTCATGGACGAGAGGTCCCCGGACACGGCGGCCAGCGCCGCCCGCTGAGAGACGTTGGCGACGTTCGAGGTCGATTGCGACTGGAGGTTGATCGCCGCCCGCACGACCTGGGTGGGGCCGATCATCCAGCCGACCCGCCACCCCGTCATGGCGTAGGTCTTGGCCACCCCGTTGATCACGATGCAACGCTCGGCTGCGTCGGGCGCGAGCACCGGAAGCGAGTGGTGCGTCCTCCCCGCATAGACGAGGTGCTCGTAGATCTCGTCGGTCACGATCCACAGGCCCCGCTCCGCCGCCCACCCGCCGATGGCCTCGATCTCCTGGGCGGGGTAGACGGCGCCGGTCGGGTTGGACGGCGAGACGAAGAGCAGCACCTTGGTGCGCGGTGTGCAGGCGGCGTCGAGCTCGTCCACGCCCACCCGGAAGCCGGTCGACTCGTCGGCGCCCACGGCGACGGGGACGCCGCCCGCCAGGGCGATGGCCTCGGGGTACGTCGTCCAGTAGGGAGCCATGACGAGCACCTCGTCACCAGGGTCGAGCAGGGTGGCGAAGGCTTGGTACACGGCGTGCTTGGCCCCGTTGGTCACCAGGACCTGGGCCGCCTCGACGGCGAGCCCGGAGTCACGGGCGGTCTTGGTGGCGATCGCCGCCCGCAGCTCGGGCAGGCCGGCCGTGGGCGTATAGCGGTGGTTGCGCGGATCCCGGCAGGCGGCCACGGCGGCCTCGACGATGGGCTCGGGCGTGGGGAAGTCGGGCTCCCCGGCCCCGAAGCTGATCACGTCCTCGCCCGCCGCCCGGAGAGCCTTGGCCCGGGCGTCGATCGCCAAGGTGGCGGACTCCGCCACGGCGCCGACGCGGCGGGAGACGCCGTTGGCCCCGGTGCTCGATGTTCCCCGGCTCGGAGTGTCGAGCGAAGCGGTCATGGTGCAATGCTTGCACAGTGCCAGCCGAACGCAGACGCAATAGTCCACCGGCCGAGATCCGCATACCGGAGCGCCTCCTGCCCGCCGACGGGCGCTTCGGCTCCGGGCCGTCGAAGGTCCGCCAGGACGCCGTCGTATCGCTGGAGCGCGCCGCGCCCCGGTACCTGGGCACGAGCCACCGGCAGGCCGGAGTGCGTTCGGTCGTGGCGCTGCTGAGGGGCGGCCTGCGGGAGCTGTTCGGCCTCCCCGACGGCTACGAGGTGGTGCTGGGCAACGGTGGAACCACCAGCTTCTGGGACATCGCCAGCTTCTGCCTCGTCGAGCGTCACAGCCAGCACCTGTCCTTTGGCGAGTTCTCGTCCAAGTTCGCGGCCGTGACGACCGCCGCTCCCCACCTCGACAGGCCCGAGGTCATCGAGTCACCGGTGGGGACCCACCCGGTCGCCGTGCCACGGGGCGATGTGGACGTCTACGCGCTCACCCACAACGAGACGTCCACCGGTGTGGCGATGGAGATCCGACGGCCCGACGGCGCCGGCGGCCTGGTGGTGGTGGACGCCACCTCGGCCGCGGGTGGGCTGCGCGTCGACCCGCGACAGTTCGACGCGTACTACTTCGCGCCGCAGAAGTGCTTCGCCTCCGACGGGGGGCTGTGGGTCGCGCTGCTCTCTCCGGCGGCGCTCGAACGAGTCCGCCGCATCGCCGCCGGCGGCCGCTGGGTGCCCGCGTCTCTCGACCTCGGCACCGCCATCGAGAACTCGGACAAGGACCAGACCTACAACACACCCGCGCTGGCGACACTGTTCCTGTTCGTGGAGCAGCTCGAGTGGGTCATGACCAACGGTGGGCTCGAGTGGGCGGCCTCCCGGTGCGACCACTCGGCCGAGATCCTCTACGGCTGGGCCGAGGCCACCGAGTACACGACGCCCTTCGTGGCCAAGCCGAGCGAGCGCAGCCACGTCGTCGGGACGATCGACCTCGACGACTCCGTCGACGCCGCCCAGGTGGCGGCCACGCTGCGGGCCAACGGGATCCTCGACACCGAGCCCTATCGCAAGCTCGGCCGCAACCAGCTCCGTGTCGGCCTCTTCCCGGCCATCGACCCCGAGGACGTCGGCGCCCTCACCGCCTGCATCGACCACATCGTGACGGCTCTGGCTGCCTGACGGTATCCTGCTCCTCGGGCGGAGGTCCGGCTACCTCCGAGGGGAACCCGTGGGATCTTCGTCCAGCATCAGCCGACCCGCCCGCCCCCTGGCGGTCATCGTCCTCGCCGGCGCACTGCTCGCCGCCCTCACCACCTCCGCCGGTGCCGCGCCGGCAACGGCGGTCGGGTACGACATCGCGTTTCCGCAGTGCAGCGAGCACGGCGCCCGCTATCCGTCGGGAGCGGCCTTCGCCATCGTCGGTGTCAACGGCGGCCCGGCGACGGCCGACAACCCCTGCCTGGGGCCGGGGCACAACCAGCCTGGCCAGGTGGCGTGGGCCGCGGCATCGCCCGGGCTGGCCACCCAGCCGCGGGCGTCGTACTACGTGATCGCCAGCGACCCCGGGCCGGGGGCGGCCGCCTGGCCTGCCGGCAGGACCCAACCCGAGCGTTGTGCCGGAGACTGGAGCCACGACTGCGCCTACGACTACGGCTACCTCCGCGCCGGCAGCTCCCTGCGCCTGGCTCGATGGGTCGCCGCCGCCGACCGGTGGAACCACGTGCCGGCCGCCGACCCCGTCGGGGCCCCCTGGTGGGTCGACGTCGAGACGGGTGCCCGCTGGGCCACGGCCAAGACCCCGGGGTGGATCTCGCTCAACATCGCCGCCGTGGCCGGGTTCGTGGACGGGCTGCGGGCGGGGGGCGTGCGGCTGGACCACATCGGCTTCTACTCGACGATCTACCAGTGGCGGCACATCACCGGCCTCGACGCCTCGACCAGCCGCGCCTACTTCTCGCCCGCCCACCCGGACTGGGTGGCAGGGGCCAAGACCCTCGAGCAGGCCAGGTCGGCGTGCGCCCGGACGAGGAGCTTCTCGGGCGGCCCCGTGACCCTGACCCAGTACGCGTCGGGCGGCTTCGACGCCGACTACCGCTGCCCGTGACGCGAGCCCGGCGGCGATCGTCGGGACTTTGGCCTGTTCCACATCTGGTCGAAAGTGGGGGACGCTGCTGCAGGCGCGTCGCCCACTTTCGACAAGATGTGGAACGCGCGGACCCGACGCACCTCGCCCCACGCTGGCGCACCGTCAGCTGACGAGGCGCTCGACCCGGCCCGGGGTGGCGGGGCCGTCGTAGACCAGCCGGCCGTCCCGCAGGCCGAGGCAGCGACTGGCCTGGTCGACGAACTCGAGCTGGTGCGTCGCCACGACGACGGCGGCGCCTGCCGCGGCCGATTCGTCGAGCAGCTCGAGGAGGGCCAGGCGGCCCCCGGCGTCCAGGCCGACGAACGGTTCGTCGACGAGCAGGAGCGAGAACGGGCGGACCAGGCCGAGGGCGATGGACGTCTTCTGGCGCAGCCCGCGGCTGAAGCGGGCCGGCAGGTCGTCCACCCGTTCCTCCAGGCCCAGCCGCTCGACCAGCTCTCCGGCCGAGTCTTCCCAGGCCTCGTTCCCGTGCAGGCGCCCCACGTACTCCAGGTGCTCGAGCACGCTCAGATCGTCGTAGAGCACCGGCGCATCGGGGACGTAGGAGGTGGCGGCGCGCGCCGGCAGCGAGCCGGGTGGGGCGCCGGCCACCACGACCCGGCCGGACGTCGGCTCCAGGAGGCCCGCCGTGATACGGAGCAGGGTCGTCTTTCCCGAGCCGTTCGGGCCCACCACGATCACCCGCTCGCCCTCGCCGACGCTGACGCTGAGGTCTTCCAGGGCGACCGTCTCGTCGTAGTCCTTGCCCAGGGCATCGGTCCGGAGGACGGGCGTCACGCCTGCCCCCGGCGAACGCCGTGGGCCGCCGTCACCTGCCCCCTGGTGTGCACCCAGGCGCCGACGCCGACGGGGACGGTGAGCAGCACCACGCCGACGTTGGCGGCGGCCAAGGTCGCCGACTGGTGGTGGGCGGCCACCGCTCGCGCCGCCAACACCGGCAGCAGGCCGGCGGTCGCCAGGACGGGCGGCACCAGCTCGCGGAACACCGCACGCAGACCCGTGAGCTCGGGCATCAGGCTGCCCACGTCGGCCACCGGAGCGGGGCGGACGACGCTCACCGCGGCGCCGGCGACCGCGGCCGTGGCGGCAGGAACGAGGGTCGCCCCGCCCACGCCGAGCACCAGCCCGACGTGGCCCAGCGGCAGCGCCGCGCCGATGGCGACGGCAGCCACGGCCGCCATGACGACGCACGGCACGGCCAGGTGGCGTAGCTCGATCCACCCCTCCGCTCGCGGGTACGAGTCACGGCGGTCGGCGGCGTCGGCCTCCTGCGCCAGCGGCTCCACCGCGTCGAGGGCCGCCACCCACAGGGCCAGGCCGGCCACCACGACCAACGGGGCGGTGCCGGCCCAGACACCACGCATGCTGACCCCCGCCGCCGCGCCCAGCAGCACCAGGCGGACGATACGGCGGGCCGGCCATCGGAGGATCCCGCGCCAGCCCCTGGTCCACACCGCCAACCGGGCGCCCGAGGCCGGCCGCGGCGCCACCCGTACCCACGGACGGCTGCGCGGTCGCTCCTGGGCCAGCTGCCGGCGCAGGACCATGACGGCGCGCAGGTCGCGGACCGTGGCGGCGAAGCGCAGCTGGCCGACCAGCCGGCTCCGGCGCTCGGCGGCCTCGAGCGAAAGCCCTCCGACCAGGGCCAGTCCGAGCGCAGCGAGGGCGAGAGCGACGACTGCGCCGACGAGGGCCGTCCAGTCGAACCCGAGGGCCCAGAGCGACAGCCGGCCCAGGAGCGTGAGCGGCGACGAGGTGACCCCGAGCGCCAGGTCGGCCGCCGACCAGGCCAGGACGAGCACACCGAGCCCGTTGGCGGCCTGGCGCGGGACGCGTCGCCCCGACGCGGCCATGGCGGCGCCCAGCGCGGCCAGTGCGGCCATGCCACCCACCAGGGCGCCCCAGAAGACCCACGCCCCGGGCGTGCCCGGCAGCCGCCGGTAGGCGATCAGACCGATCACGGCCCCCGCCGTGCCGCCGGCGAAGGCACCGAACCGCAGCTGTTGACGGGCCGGTCCGGCAAGCGCGGCGCGACGGTCCACCGGTGCCAGGAGGACGTGGTTGACGTCAGCGCCCTCGACGGCCAGCGGGCCCCCGCGGCCGGCTGAGCGGAGGGCGACGGCGACCGCCACGGCGATTGCGAGCCCGACCGCCGCCGATCCGTGCGCCCGGATCTGGGACAGCGTCGACGGGCCGAGACGGGCGTCACCGGTGACGCCCGAGCCGAGGGCGACGACGATCGCCACGGCCAGGGCGGCGAGGTACGCCTGGTAGAGGGCCTCGAAGAGGTCGACCCCCGCCAGTCGGCGCTGGCGGCGCCTGCGTCGTAGGCCGACGACGACCGCGGCATCGACGGGAAGGGCGACGGTCATCGACCGCCGACCGTACCGCCCTGGCTCCCGGCCGGGGCGGGTTGGCCGGCCTCCCCCGGCTGGCCGTGTTTATCGGGCCGGCCTCCCGGGCCGGCCGTGGGAGTCAGCCGCCGGAGACGTCTTGGGGCCGGGCCCGCCCCGCACCGACGAAGGGCATCATGGCCCGCAGCTCGGCCCCGACCTTCTCGATCGGATGTGCCGCCCCCTCAGCCCGCAACTGGTTGAACCTCGGGCGCCCCGCTCGGTTCTCGGCGACCCACTCGGCCGCGAACCGACCGTCGCGGATCTCCTCGAGGATGCGACCCATCTCGGCTCTCACCGAGCCGTCGATGATGCGGGGGCCCCGCGTCATGTCGCCGTACTCGGCGGTGTCCGAGATCGAGAACCGCATCCCCGAGATCCCCTGCTCGTACATCAGGTCGACGATCAGCTTGAGCTCGTGCAGGCACTCGAAGTAGGCCGACTCGGGCTGGTAGCCGGCGGCGACCAGCGTCTCGAAGCCGGCGGTGACCAGGGCCGTGAGGCCGCCGCACAGCACGACCTGCTCGCCGAACAGATCGGTCTCGGTCTCCTCCTCGAACGTCGTCTCGAGGACCCCCGCCCTCGTCGCACCCAGGGCGTGGGCGTAGGACAGGGCGAGCTGGCGCGCCTTCCCCGAGGCGTCCTGCGACACGGCCACGAGCGAGGGCACCCCTCCACCTTCGGTGAACGTGCGGCGCAGCAGGTGCCCGGGGCCCTTGGGCGCGACCATGCCGACGTCGACCCCGGGGGGCGGGCTGATCTGGTCGAAGTGGATGTTGAACCCGTGCGCGAAGAACAGCGCGTCGCCGTCGTCGAGGTTGGGTCCGATGGCGGCCTCGTACACGGCAGCCTGCTCCGTGTCGGGGAGGAGGATCATGACCAGATCGGCTTCCTTGGCCGCCTGGTCGATCG
>VAWP01000003.1:6905-10249 GCA_005888295.1 Actinomycetota bacterium | reverse complement strand
TCGGGCTGGGAGGAGTGACCGTGGCGGCGACGATCTTGGCCCTCGTCGGCGCCTACGGCGTGTTCCTCCTGTACACCGCGATCGTCCTCGAATGGCGAGGGCTGGCGCCTGGTCCCGCTCGGGAGGAGCGCGCGCCACGGCGGCGGTGGGCGCATCAGTGGCTGGCCCAGGCCGGGCTCGAGGAGGTACGTGGCCGCGAGTTCCTCACCGTGATGGTGGCGCTCACCCTGGTGGGTGGCGCCCTCGCCTTCACGGTCTTCGGGGGGCTGCTCCCCGCCGCGGCCGCCGCAGCCTTCGCCGGCCTCGCTCCCGTGGCGTGGTACCGCGCCCGGCGAGACACGCGGCGGGCCCGAGCCCGGGAGGCGTGGCCCGGCATGATCGAGGGGATCCGCCTGCACACCGGCTCCCTCGGTCGGTCCATCCCCACCGCTCTGTTCGAGGTCGGGCGCAGCGGGCCGGCCGAGCTCAGGCCCGGCTTCGCCGCCGCGGAGCGTGAGTGGCTCATCTCGACGGAGTTCTCCCGAGCTGTCGCCGTGCTGAAGGACCGCCTGGCCGATCCGACCGCCGACGCGGCGTGCGAGACGCTGCTCGTCGCCCACGAGATCGGAGGGGGCGGCCTGGACCAGAGGCTGGCCGCGCTGGTCGACGACCGCACCCAGGACCTCCAGGGTCGCAAGGACGCGCGCGCCAAGCAGGCGGCCGTGCGCTTCGCCCGACGGTTCGTCCTGATCGTGCCCCTGGGCATGGCCCTGGCGGGAATGTCGATCGGCACAGGGAGGGCCGCGTACCAGACGCCGCTGGGCCAGCTGGCGGTGGTGCTCGGGATCGCGGCGGTGGTCGGATGCTGGCTGTGGGCTGGACGGTTGATGCGCCTGCCCGAGGAGGAGCGGGTGCTCGGAGGCCAAGGCTGATGAGCCGCCTCGTTGTCCTGTCGTTCCTGCTCGGATGGGCGGGCGTGGCGCTCCTGATCGCCGAGGTGCGTCGGTTCTCGCGTCCGTCGTTGGCCGACCGACTGCGCGCCTACAGCCCTGGTGGCATGGCCGAGCAGCGACGCGGCGGCCTGTTCTCGGTCGAGTCGTTCCGTGAGGTGATCGGGCCGCTCAGTCAGGCGCTGGCGTCGCGGGCAGCGCGGCTGTTCGGCGTGAGCGAGGAGCTCGGCGTCCGGCTCGAGCGGGTGCACTCCCGGTTGGATCCCAGTGCCTTCCGGGTTCGACAGGTCGGATGGAGTGCCGCCGCCTTCGGGCTCGGGGCGCTGGCCGCGTCGGCCCTCGGTCTTCCCGCCGCCGTGAGCCTGGTGATCCTGCTGGGGTCGCCGCTGCTTGCCTTTCTGGTCCTCGAGCAGCAGGTTGCCTCCGCCTCGTCGCGGTGGCAGCGCAGGATCTTTCTCGAGCTGCCGGTGCTGGCCGAGCAGCTGGCCATGCTGTTGTCGGCCGGATTCTCGCTCGGCTCGGCGCTCAACCGGCTGGCCCGCCGGGGCAACGGCGCCTCCGGGCGTGATCTCGCTCGCGTGCGGTCGCGGATGCACCAGGGGCTGTCGGAGGTGGCGGCCCTGCGGGAGTGGGCGGAGCTGGCCCAGGTGGATTCCCTGGACCGCCTGGTGTCAGTGGTCGCCCTCAACGCCGATGCGTCCGATCTCGGTCGCCTCGTCTCGGACGAAGCCCGGGCCATCCGGCGCGACGTGCAGCGTGATCTCGTCCAGATCATGGAGCGACGGGGCCAGCAGGTCTGGGTGCCGGTGACCGTGGCGACGCTCGTACCCGGAGTGATCTTCTTGGCCATCCCGTTCGTCGAGGCGCTCCGGCTCTTCGCGGGATCGTGAGGGCGGCGACCGACGGACAGACGCAAAGGAGGAGCGATGCAGGACAGGTTGGTTGCGGCCTGGGTGTGGCAGCACACCGCCCGAGCGTGGCTGATGAGTCGCCTCGTGCGCGACGAAGCAGGAGAAGGCGTCATCTCGGCCGCCATCGCGGTCCTCATCATGGCGTTCCTCGGTGTGGCGATGTGGGTGGCGTTCAAGGCCACCCTCAGGGGCGCCACGACCAACGTGAACCATCAGGTGAGCAACATCGGCAAATAGGGCGGGGGCGGGGCGAGACAGGTACCGGGCTCGTCGCCACCTTGGCGGGCGTCCTCGTGGTGCTGGTGCTCCTGCTCCTGGCGGTCCAGGTCCTGTTCGACCTGTACGCCCGCTCGGCGGTGTCGGCGGCGGCACTCGACGCCGCTCGCATCGTGGCCGGTTCCGACGCGAGCGGTACGCCCGCGTCGCAGAACCAGGCCGAGGGTGATGCCCGCCGCGAGCTGGGGGCCTACGGGCAGCGGGCGAGCTTCGAGTGGTCGGTCGACAGTGATGATGTCCGCCTCGCCGTTCGGGTCCGGAGCCCGAGCGTCCTGCCGGCGGTGCTCGCCGCGCCCCTCGGGCTCGACGAGGTCGATCGACAGGTGATCGTTCGTCGAGAGCGGGTGCGGTGAGCAGGCTCGGCGCTCGCGGTGAGGAAGGCCAAGTCGGTGGCATCGAAGCCCTGGTCTTCGGGCTGCTCGTTCTTGTTCTGGGCACCCTCGTCGTCGCCAACGCGTGGGGTGTCATCGACGCCAAGGTGGCCGCGGCTGGGGCCGCTCGCCAGGCCGCTCGGGCGTTCGTGCAGGCTCCGGCGGGCACGGATCCAGCCACCGCGGCCAGGGAGGCGGCGACGTCGGCTATCGAGGCCCAGGGCCGCGACCGGTCGCGCATGAGCCTGGCTGTGTCGGGCGAGCTCCGGCGCTGTTCCCGGGTCGAGGCCGAGGTTCGCTACCGGGTCCCGGTGATCGTCGTGCCCGTGCTGGGAGGCTTTGGCGACGGGCTCACGACGGCGTCCCGTCATTCCGAGCTGGTCGACCCCTATCGGACCGGCTTGCCCCGAGGAGTCAGTTGTGCGAGCGCTGGGTGAGCTGATGCCGGGGGCGGTCGGGCCCGCCCAGCCGGGACGGGCGGACCCCGGGGTCAATGACCAGGGCCGCCGTCCGGCCCCGGCGGCGGAGGATGCTTTCTTCGTTTCACATCACGTCGAAACTGGGCGCCTCGCTCGCAGCCGCGGCGCCAACTTTCGACGTGATCTGGAACAGGACAAGTTGCGCCGGTGGCTCGCCGGCCGCCTCGACGCGCGACGCGAGCGGCTCGACGAGCGCCGTCGCCCCAGAGGCAGCGAGCACGGCAGCGTGTTGATGCTCGTGCCCGCTCTCGTCCTCGTGCTCGTGGTCCTCGCGGCCATCGCCGTCGACTCGGCGGTCATCTTCCTCGGCCAGCGCCAGCTCGGCGACGCGGCGGCAGCGGCGGCCAACGACGCGGCCAGTGCCCTCTCCGACCCCAG